>DCQM01000032.1:12720-20313 GCA_002323895.1 Akkermansiaceae bacterium UBA1518 | reverse complement strand
CCGGTCGCCTTCATGAAGCCAAAGTCACCCCCCGCAATATAGATCCACCCGTCGATACCCATTGTAATATCATTCGTGGTATGATCGGCAGGGCGGTCTTTGAACCCGAAAGCGATGTCGGAAATGAGCCGCTTCGATTCCTCAGCCACTCCATCATGATCACGATCAAAGAAGACCGAGATATGCGGCGGGTGCAGAAGGTAAAGTCGATCGTGATCCCAGATTAATCCGCGCGGCGAATCGATATCGCGAATAAACTCCGTCACTTCGTCAGCACGGCCATCATCGTCAGTGTCCCGAAGGCGCAAAACACGGCCACGGTTTGGCTGGCGGCCCAGAGAGCCATTCCCATCGGACGAAACATAAAGATCACCTCCAGGCGAGGCCGCAACATAAACGGGATAATTCGCCGAATGCCAGGAGGCGAAAAGAGTCTTTTCGAATCCTTCGGGAACCTCGCAATCCTTCAAGATCGCGATTTCCTCTTCAGGTCTTAGCTTCGTAATTTGAGGTTTGATATTGCCGGACTTCTCAAAGCCCTTGCCGGACGCGCCTTTGGTCTGACTGATCTCCTTTTTATCCAGAATGGGGAAGAGCTTAAGTTTCCCCTTCGGTCCTTTCAGGCGAATTTCCCAGAGCGCGGGCCACTTGCCGGTCTCCTGACCTAGAGTCGTCACACGAAGAAATTTGATATTTTGAGCATTGACGCTGTCCTTAGTATCCGACTTCCGCTGATTCTTTGAACCATCATAAGCGATCACCCAGTTTTTTCCATCGCGCGAGGTTTCGATCTTATAGTGATACCATTCTGTCCGTTGCTCCCAGAGGATCTCGGCTGAGGCTACCGTGGCGGGCTTTTCAAATTCGAGCTGTAGCCAAGCCGGATGAGCAGCCCCATTGGCGGTCCAGCGAGTTTCCACGTCGCCGTCTATACCTTTCCAAGGGTAGTGACCATTGCTAACCTGGACCGACGACGCGGTCAATTTCACCTTCACCGCATCTTTAGAAGGCTTACCAAAAAGCGATTCCACTTTCTCTTCCTTTGCTCCCATCTCGGTGATGAGGTTGGATCCCGTATAGGGTTTGAGATAATCATCATTCAACTTCCCGGCAGCCCAGAGTAATCCGCGGGTGACCAAATCAAGGTAGCGAGGATCTTCAACCGTGTAAGTATTGTGCCCAACGGTGGTTGAGAAACTCGGCGCACCTTGTTTGGTATTGGTCCATGCCACAACCGCTGAATTTTCACGGTCACCTACTTTCTGAGTCGCGAGAGCCAGCGGCTCAGCATCAAAAATCTCGCGGTTGTTATAAAGCTCCTCATTTTTAGTGACCCAATTCTCCAGCGTCTTAGTGATAGGGTGATCGGGGTTCGTATAAGTGATTTCGAGAGGCTTCTGCGGACCATGTCCGGTAGAGTGCAGACCGAGGTGCTTAGCCCACTTGTCTGTGCCATTGCGAAAGGAATGCATCGCACAGTGAAGATGCACCGCAGGAATAGTTTTGTGCACTTTGAGGATGTTCTCCATTACCTTGAGATCCTTATTACTGGCGGCACATTCATCGTGAATAATGACGTCATAACCTTTCGCCCAATCAGGATCATCGTAAACTGGCAGTGGCGGATTCGTGCTCCTGTCGCGCGTCCACATCACATCCACACGAACGTTGGCACGCTCTTGGATTCCTTTATAGAGAACCTCATGCTGCTTCACATAATCGTGGCAGCACCCACCAGCAATCAAGAGCGCCTTGAGCGGCCGGGAGGATTCCGGTGAAGAGGCCTTCCTCTCCTCCCCATTGGCGAGGAAAAGAGAACTCAGAGCTGAGACAGCAAGGAGAAGTGGTAGAAGACGCTTCATGAGTTGGCTTTATTCGTGCCGACACAGCCAATTCTTTCAGTCCAGCACATCCCCCGTCCTAATTCTCAACAACTCCCAATTCGGGGATCATTCCCTTCTTCGGAGATTCGGAGCTCACTTAATCTCCTTTATCTCGAGCTTGCGATACCAAACCTTATCGTTGTGGTCCTGCAAAAAGATCCGACCAGTTTTATTGTATGCGAAATTTTTCTTACCCTTAAACTTTGATTGCTCGTGAGCCTCTTTCCAGCGGTCGCTACCCACAACGATATCCACAACAAGCTCGCCATTTAGATAGTGCTGAAGGCGCTTCCCCTTAGCGACTACTCGTGAGGAATTCCAATCACCCACCGGATTCAGCTTCTTTTTGTCATTCGGTGCCAAAAAATCATAGAGCGATGACGCTTGCCGCTTCTTACTCTTTGCGCCATCTGGATGAGCATCATCAAGCACCTGATATTCCGGCCCCAAATTTGTCGAACCATAGTTCGTAACTCGATACTTCACGCCGCTATTTCCCTTAGAAGAAATCTTCCACTCCCAGCGAAATTCAAAATCGGCATATTCCTTCGCAGTGTAGAGATCTCCTCCCTTTGCTTTCCGATACAATACCCCATCTTTTGCGATCCAGCCTCCCTCGTTGACCTCTCCACCTTTTGAATTGGTCCAGCCTTTGAGAGTCTCTCCGTCAAAAATCGAAACCCATCCCTCTTCTGCGTTGGAAGCGGAAGCTAGGACCGAAAAAGCCATCGTGTATGCTAGTATTCTCATAGTTCGATTCAAAACGGTCCAAAACCTCGTGAAATTTCACCCATTCCTGAACTTGCGTACTAGAAAATCGAGACTAACTGTTAGAAATGATGAAAAGTATCCTCTCTTGCCTTGCCTTAGGAATATCCTTTCTTTCTGCTGCAGACTGGATTCAGTGGCGTGGCCCGACCCGCGACGGCAAAATCTCCAAAAAAGCCGCTCCTTGGCCCAAATCACTCTCAAACGAGAACCTTAAACTTATTTGGTCCGTTGACCTTGCCGAAGGATACTCCAGTCCCATCGTCGCCGGTTCCAAGGTCTTTACCGTTGAAACTAAAGACAAAAAGTCCGAGATCGTTAGAGCTTTTGACCGAAAAACTGGGAAGAAAATCTGGGACAATGATTGGGCCGGCTCGATGCGAGTTCCATTTTATGCTGCGAAGAATGGCTCATGGGTCCGATCTACCCCTGCCACCGACGGTAAAACTCTCTTCGTCGGAGGAATGCGTGATGTTCTCGTCGCGATTGACGTCGATACCGGAAAAGAAAAGTGGCGCCGCGACTACCCATCCGAGGAGAAGACTCCGCTCCCTTCATTCGGATTCGTTTCCTCACCTCTACTCGATAAGGACCATATCTATGTGCAGGTTGGCTCCGCTGTGCGTAAAATCAAAAAGAGCGATGGAAAGACCGTCTGGCAATCTCTTGCTGACGAGCGAGCCATGTTCGGCAGCGCTTTTTCCTCACCCTTTCGCGCCACCATTCAGGGGGTTGATCAAATTCTTGTGCAAACTCGGAGCACCCTCAGCGGAATTCTTCCTTCAAATGGAAAAGCAGTTTGGACCATACCCGTGAAGGCCTTCCGTGGCATGAACATCCTCCCACCAACCCCTGTGGGCGATAAAATTTTTACCGCAACCTACGGTGGAGGTTCATTCCTCTACGATATTTCTAAGAAAGACAAGTTCCTCGCCGCAACCCAACTCTGGAACGACTCGAAGCGCGAAGGCTATATGTCCTCACCTGTTGTCATTGATGGAAAAATTTACCTTCACGGACGCGACAAACGCTTCCACTGCCTCGATCCAAAGAGCGGTAAAACCCTCTGGAGCTCGGATGATAAATTTGGCGAATACTGCTCGATGGTCACCCAACGCAACCGCATTCTCGCCCTTGATCAGCGCGGCATCCTCCTCCATATCAATGCCAATCCTAAAAGCTTCGACCTTCTCTCCGAAGTGAAGTTAGAAACCCCCTCAACCTGGGCTCACCTCGCCGTCTGCGGCGAGGAGCTCTACGTCCGCCACCTCAAAGGTCTCAATGTCTACCGTTGGAAATAAAGCTTACTTAGGCAGATTAAATGCCGGCTTGGGAAGTGAGTCCGTCTCGACGTCAGTATCTCCAAGAATATAGCGAAAGCCTTCGACCCACATTTTAAGAATTTCAGGATTGTAAAAGACTTCTTTGTTGTGACCGAAGGCGCTCACGAAGACACGGCCATCCCCATACTTTTTCACCCATGCGAGTGCATAATCATTATCCTCTCGGGGTCCCTTCCTCGTGCCATTGACTTCACTCTTCATGTCTAATGCCATCAAGACACGCTGATCGTCACGGTCAAAGTCGTTATACACATAGAGCTCATCCTTTAGCTTAAATCCTTTGCCGCCGTGAACATCTTTCACGATAGGATGATTCGGGTCTTCGTTGGAAATGTCCCACGTTCCACCTGCGCCCCAGGGATGACCTCGGAAGTTACCCCCAATCATATCGATATACTCAGGCCACCCTCCATCAGTCGCCGAATGAATCGCAAAAATCCCTCCGCCATTTTTAACGTAAGAAATCAGTGACTTCCGTAGTTCCTCATCCTTCATCCCCTTCTGAATGTGAGTGTTATTGTTAAAGCAAATCGCATCAAAATTCTTGATATTTTCCGGCGCAAAGTTCGAAAGATCATTTGAAAAGGTCACTTCAAAAAGCCCGGTTTCTTCACCCATTACCCGAAGCATTGTTTCGCCAATTTCAATCGAATTGTGCCGGAAGCCAAAAGGCTTCGAGAAGCAGAGGATTTGGTGCTTATTTTTCGGCTTTTCTATCTTGGGTAAATTGGCCTGAACCAAATCGGCCTCGGACATTGGCTTTACCTTGGCTGCATAAACGCCAAGACCAACGAGTGGGAGGAGAGCAAGGAAAAGAGAATTTTTCATAGGAAAGAGTTACCTAATCTCCCACCACTTTCTTTCGTCTTGGCGTTTGAGCTCAGCCTTCGACTTCCCAAAAGAGCACCTCCGGAGAATCAAAACAGCTAAGACATCTAGGAGTGGGGCAACCAAGCCCCTAGCCCTTTAATCTAGCTAACCCAATCCTTGAACCAGATTCGCCAAAGAGTATCCCTCATAATTTCGACATCACTAGGAAGCGTGACAAGGGCCAAACTCGCATTACACCCTAGAATTTCCCGCCAAAATCCGGGATCGACAGGTTTAGGGTTTCAGATTTCCCGATTTCCCGTTTAAACAAAGCCCGTGCCAGTTTCAGACTACATCGTCACCATCGGGCTTGAGGTCCATTGCCAAATCAAAACGAACACTAAGATGTTCTGCGGTTGCGAAACCTCCTTTGCCGACGAGCCGAACACTCACACATGCCCGACCTGCCTCGGCCTGCCGGGCGCCCTCCCCGTTCTAAACGAGTTTGCCATCGAGCGCACTATCCTTTCCGGTATGCTTCTTGGCTGCTCCACCCCGCCTACAGTGGTCTGGGATCGAAAGAACTACTTCTACCCGGATATGCCCAAGGATTACCAGATCACCCAAATGGATCTGCCACTCTGCCTCGGCGGCGGCGTCCCACTCTACGATCATAACTACCCCAAGGATGCTCAGAAAAAGATCAAGAAGCCAGGCAAGGTCGTTGAACTCAATCGCATCCACCTTGAGGAAGACGTCGCCAAGTCAACCCACCTCGCTAAAACCACTCTCATCGATTTTAATCGCGCCGGCACCCCCCTGATGGAAATCGTCACCGAGCCCGATATCGAGTCTGCCGAAGAAACCTTCGCCTACTTAAAGTCGCTCCAGCAAATTCTCATCGCCGGAGGCATCTCGGATGCCGACATGGACAAGGGCCAAATGCGTTGTGATGTAAATATCTCGGTTCGCAAAAATGAAAGCGACCCCCTTGGCACCAAGATCGAGCTCAAGAATATGAACTCCACCTCCGCCGTGCGACGGGCCATTCATTACGAGGTTTCTCGCCAGTGCGAAGCGCTCGACAATGGAGAATCGCTTGTCCAAGCCACCTGGCGGTGGGACGAGGACCTCGGCGAAACCCAAGAAATGCGAACCAAGGAAGATGCTCACGACTATCGATACTTCCCCGACCCCGATCTCCTTCCGGTTAAAACAGCCGCCTACATCGAGAAAGTCCGCCCTCTGGTCCCCGAACTCCCTCACGAAAAATCTGCGCGCTTCCAAAAAGAACTTGGGCTGACCCCCTACGACGCCTCCGTTATCACTTCAGATATTCAGCTTGTCTCTTATTTTGAGACCACGATCGCCTTGGCCAAGACTCCAGGCAAGAAGGTAGCGAACTGGATCATCAATAATTTTCTTGGTCTTCTCAACGAAAAGTCGGTTGAGATTCAAGCCTCACCTGTCACCCCAGCCAAGCTCTCTGACATCCTAAACCTCATCGAGGCAGGCACCGTCTCCAACAGCCAGGCAAAGGAGCTCTTTGCCGCTCTCTGGAATACCCCGGAAAAAGATCCTGCTGCTTTGGCCAAGGAAATGGGGTTTGAGCCCGCCGACACTGGAGCCATTGATGCTCTCATCGACGAAGTCATCGCCAGCAACCCTGACAAAGTAGCCGAAATTCAAGGCGGCAACGAAAAGCTCCTTAACTTCCTCACTGGCCAAGTTATGAAAGCCTCAAAAGGTAAAGCTAATCCAAAGATTGTTACCGAAGGTTTGAGATCGAAGCTTCTCTAAAAACTGGGCATTCCTTTTCGAACTCGGGCCCTAACTTTTTTGCAGGTATTGCCTCGTCCTAAGCGAACATTTCTTTAAAATCGCTTACCCGATTGGAAGATCGCCCAGCAACATCCGACGTGATTTTCCGTTCTCGTTAGTTTGCCAAATTGTTCCTGACTCAAGATCCAACGCACTGAGCCAACCGCCGCCATAGGCACAGGTATCCAGACAAATTGCGTGCCCAAGATTGGTTGGCACGTCCCCCTGGATAGTATGACCACAGACTACTGTCTTTCCCGACTGGTGGGGACGCTGACTATAAAATCTCTGGTAGTAATAGGTCTCTCGCTCTTGTTGATTGACCGGCAAGCCTGACTCTACTCCAGCGTGCACCAGAATATAATCATCCAACTCGTGGTAAAGAGCCGCGCTTTTAATAAACTCCCAATGCTCGCTTGGAACATCCTCGAAACCGCCCCCGTAGGAATCAAGCGTATCGCGACCTCCACAAAGCCCGCTCAAAAAACGCTCACAGTCCTGCTTAGTCTCTAAAGCTCGAATCATCTGAATTTCATGATTCCCCATCAAATGAAACAAATTATGTGTCTGCTTTTTCTCTAGGAGAAAATCGATCACTCCTTTGGAATCAGGACCCCGATCTACATAGTCGCCCAAAGTGACAATCAAGTCTTTGCTCGATGGCGCAACCACCTCAAACATCGTCTCCAGTGCCGTCAAACAGCCGTGAATATCTCCAATCACTAATTTCATTTTTAAAGAATCTCTCTCGTTTTTTGGGAACTTCCTTTTACCACCAATTGGTAAGAATGATCAATGAGCTCACCCACCAAATGGCTCGATAATGAGCCATCTATTACTAATGTGTTCCAGTGCTTCTTATTCATGTGATAGCCCGGCAGGATAGTTTCATGCTCATCTCGCAACTGCAGTGCGCGCTCCGGATCACATTTTAAATTTATTTGCCCTACTTCATCCTCAAACCTCAG
>DCQM01000032.1:0-12315 GCA_002323895.1 Akkermansiaceae bacterium UBA1518 | reverse complement strand
CTCGGTTTTGCCATGATGTGACATCGCACATCGTCCACCGAAAAATTCATACACGATCTTTTCGATTTCTTACCACATTTCAATCCCGCATTCTTGTCCTTATCCGCGTCGCGATTTCTACCTACCCGCTCGTCAGATAAGATAAAACAACGATTGCCACCTTCACAATCCACGCTACTCCTCACACATGGAAGCCGAAGCCATCCTCTTTGACTTTGACGGAGTCATTCTCGACACCGAATGGTCCATCTATGAATCGATGCGCGAGACCTTCATTGAGAACGGCCACGACCTCCCGCTTGAGGAATACGTCAAGTGTATCGGCTCGGACTTCAACACTTGGTCACCCGAGAATATGCTCGAGGAACTCACCGGAAAAACCTTCGACTGGGAAGCTATTGGTATCGCCCGTAACAAATGGATCCGTAAGGAAATCAATAAGCTCGATGCCATGCCCGGTGTCCGCGAAACCGTAAGCCTCTGCCAACAAAGAGAGATGCCCGTCGCCATCGTTTCCAGCTCCAACCACAGCTGGGTGGATGGCTGGCTCGACAAACTTGGTCTCCTTAAGTCCTTTGATCACATCATCGCGCGTGAGGATGCTCCTCGCATCAAACCTGCCCCCGATCTTTACTTAGAAGCTGTCAAACGCCTTAAATTACCTGCATCAAAATGCCTCGTTATTGAAGATTCCCTCAACGGAATGAAGTCCGCTCACACGGTCGGATGCCCCGTTGCTGCCATCCCAAATAGGATCACACAATGCATTGATTTCTCGGCAGCAGAATACCAATATCCTTCCCTCGTTGAGCTTCTCGAGGAACTGTGATGCGCTATCTCCTGCTCCCTCTTCTCGTCCTATCATCATGCCGTCAGGACAAAAACACGGCTGAAGAGGCACAATCAAATGAGCCCACCATCGTGCGCCTGGAAAGCGAGCGCCCACTCATGGGGACGCTCTTTAAGATTATCACATATGCCAAAGACCCTCGGGAAGGTTATCTTGCTATGGAAAAAAGTTTCGATCTTGCCGAAGACTTTAGCAATCGCGCCACCGACTACGATCCAGATTCTGAGCTGAACCGCCTCACCAAGTCGAAACCCGGCATGCCAATTGCCGTCAGCAAGGAACTTTTCGACGTTCTTATACTCGGAAAAAAATTAACCAGAAAATCCGAAGGAATCTTTGACCCCACCCTAGGCCCCCTCACCCATCTTTGGCGTGAAACCAGAAGAACCAAGGAAGTGCCATCCGAAGAAGACATTGCTGCTGCCCGTAGCCGTTGCGGGATCGAATTTCTGGCCTTTGATGAAAAAAAACAAACTATCACCGTAAAACGCCAAGGACTGCAACTCGACCTTGGAGGAATTGCCAAAGGCTTCGCTGCAGATCTTATCTACGATCACCTTGCCAAAAAAGGGTTCACCCAAACCTTGGTTGCCGCGGCGGGAGATTTACGCATAGGTGATCCACCTCCAGAAAGAGAGGGCTGGAATATCGGCCTCCGGACCTTTCGACTCACGCCCAACAAAAGCCTTCCACTCAGAAATTGCGCGGTCTCTACCTCAGGAGACCTCTTCCAAAATGTTACAACCGGCGGGAAAACCTACTCTCACCTTATCGATCTTCAAACAGGACTTGGGCTCACCACCCGCCGGGCCGCTTCGGTCATCATGCCCGAAGCAAAAATGACTGATCCCCTCGCAACCACCGCCTGTCTTTCGGACAATCCTAGAGCCCTCTTCAAGAAATTTCCGGGAGCCTCGATTCGCATCGTTTATGAAGATGGCAAGATCCCACCCATCACAACCGGAGTTTTTACCGAATAGCCCAACCATAATATTTTCCTTTGCTCATTGCCCATTCATGCAGACCGGTGGATGTTTTGCCAATGACTCTCGACGAACTCGAATCAGCCATCAATGAATGGCTCTCCCAAGGGGCCACCGATATCTTCTTGAGTGAAGATCAACGGACCCGAGTTCGAATTAACGGCGAGGTCGTCCCGGTGGCTGACTCAACGATGTCGCGGCAAGATCTCTCTCATCTTTGGCAAGCCTGTGAAATCGATCCGGCCTCTACCAATGAAATTGATTCGCGCTACCAAATGAAGGACGGTGGTTATATTCGAGCAAATCTTTATCGCGCCATGGGAAACCTTTCCGCTGCCATTCGCCCCATTAAAGCAATCATACCACCACTCGATTCCCTCGGCCTTCCCACCGATCTGATCCGCCACTGGATCCACCGACGCTCCGGGCTCATTCTCGTCACCGGAACCACTGGGTCAGGAAAATCCACCACCCTCGCTTCAGCTCTCGAAGAACTCAACGAAAGTCGACAGAACCATATTATTACCCTCGAAGACCCCATCGAGTATCTCTTCCAAAATAAGAAGTCTTTCTTCTCCCAACGCGAACTGAACTCAGATACCGCTAAATTTTCTACGGCCCTTCGCGCCTCTCTTCGTCAAAACCCTGATGTAATTATGATCGGGGAGATCCGTGACGAAGAAACCGCCCAACTCGCGCTTCGCGCTTCCGAAACCGGACACCTTGTCATCAGCACTCTTCACAGCTCGGGAGTTGTCGAATCAATCGAAAGATTAGGTAACTTGTTCCCCGAGAATCACGGGGCCACTTCGCGAATGCTTCTTTCCCGTCAGCTCGTCGGAGTGATCAACCAAAACCTCTTACCCGGCACAGATGGATCACTCAAGCTGGTCTCGGAGTACCTTCAAAACGAAGGAGCCGTGCGTGGATGGATCCGCGACGGACGCTATCACGATATTATTGATCACCTGCAACGCCCACAGGATGCTCAAACCAGGAACATGCTCACCAGCATCGTGGAAATCTATCATCAGGGCCTAATATCAGAGGAGATTGCGAGAGATGCCGCACCCAACCCGGGTGACTTTGACCGCCAAATCCGTGGTATTTCCTGAACACACTTCTTTATTAACCATGACCACACCACAAGGAATTCGGGACTACCTTGCCCAGACCGTCACCAAAGGTGGCTCCGACCTACATCTCACAGTCGGGGCCCCTCCAGCCGCAAGAGTCCATGGGAGCCTGCAGGCACTTGAAGAAATGTCTTTCGACGCCAGTCAAGTACGCGAATTAATTCTCGGGACTATGAACGAAACCCAGCGCTCAAAACTGGAGGACGATTGGGAGCTCGACTACGCTATCGAGGTCAGCGGCGTTGGGCGGTTTCGCGGGAACGTGCATTTCTGCCGTCAAAACATCGAAGCAGTCTATCGCTACATCCCAGCAGAAATTCCAGAGCTCTCAACCTTAGGGCACTATCCAATTTTGGAGGAAATTTGCCACCTTCAGCGGGGCCTCGTTCTTATCACCGGAGTAACCGGCTCAGGAAAAACAACGACTCTTGCGTCATTAGTGCGGAGGATCTCCGAGATACGCTCCGGCACCATCATCACTCTGGAAGACCCTATCGAATTTTCTTTTCAGCACAATTCCTCGCTCATTAAACAACGGGAGATCGGAAGAGACACGAAATCATTCTCACTCGGGCTCCGTCAGTGCATGCGCCAGGATCCTGACGTTATTGTGGTAGGTGAACTCCGCGATCGCGAGTCGATGCAGATCGCGATGACCGCAGCCGAAACCGGGCACCTCGTCATCAGCACCCTCCACACAATCGATGCCCCAAAGTCGGTTGAGCGCATCATGGATCTTTTCCCCTCCGAGCAACAAGTACAGATCGCCTCGCAGCTTTCCAATGTTCTCGAAGCAATCATTTGCCAAAGGCTTCTCCCAAGAGCTGATACCGATGGACGCGTCCTTGCTACCGAGGCTCTCCGCGTCAACTCAGGGATTCAATCCAGTCTCCGCAAACGAAAGATCGAACAAGTAGTCGGACTCATGGAAATTGCCCGACAAGAAGGTTGCCACACCATTGATGATTGCCTCGAAACGCTCGTCGCTCACAACTACATCACCCAGCAAGATGCCATCCAAAATTGCCGAGACCCACACCGATTTACTTCAGAAAGCCTCGCGAGCCGCCAAGCCGTTGAGAAGTAAGAACGTCCGGAGATTCTAGCTAGGCGGCGTAAACTGCCCTTTCAGCTCCTCAGGGATTTCAACTTTCGGGTGAACATATTCGGCTTCTTCGCGCCACCCGAGATGTTTCAGCGGGTAAAGTTCGCCAAATAGGATTGCGTTTTTTCGGCGCTTAATGACACGTCGACCACGGCGATTCAATCGCTTCACCCCAAAGGCGATAATGGCATCTCCAAGCTTCGCATCTTGCATCGGCCCAAAGGCAAGATCAATGAGACGGCTATAAATTTCGAGATTCCGTGGGTGATCTTTTAAATACTGCCGAAAAACATGAAAAGCATCTCCCACTCTCCCCTGCATCGCCAAAGCATCTCCTTTACTTAAAAGCGGAGGAGGTTTTCGAAATTTCTCCAGCGAAAAGAACGAAAGCACATTCGCCATCTTCTGGCTCACCCAGCCCGTCGTCGGGATGGCGAGTAAAATCGCAACAAGTAGACCCACTGAAACCAATAAGAAAATGGCAAGTGGACTTTCACCAATGGCTCCTAAAACCATAAATTTAAAGACTACGAGGGGCTCGAGTTCCTACAAAATTCGCGATGAAGGCCATTGCCAATACCAAACCTGCCATCCACAGCAGGTCCATCAGCCCAACCGTTCCACCCAAGACCGGAATCACCGCAATTAACGACGATACCAAACCAATTCCAAGTCCCCACGCAACCATAGACTTAACCTCATGTTTCACGATCTTAGACCGTTTTAATTTGGAGATACCCAGCATCCTCAAGGTTTCAAATTCTGCCTTCCGCTCGACCAAATTACGGGCCGTAACAATACCGACCCCCACACTACCAAGAATGATCCCCAAACCTCCAAGCACATTAAAAATTGCGATGTAGGTATTCTCAACCTCATGAAAAGCCGCGAGCCTCTCCTTTGTTCCCGTCACTTTCCCTCCCAGATCAGCAGTCTCTTGCTGCAAAAGCTCCCGCGCTTTTTCGTCAGGAGAGAGGAAGAGTTGGTAGCCGCCAAGCGAGGGATACTTCTCCAAAAGATTCTTCTCACTCAAAATCAAACTTCCCTGAAAAATCGAATCCTTCACCACTCCCGCAATCGTCACAGAGAAATCATTCCCCCACTCGTCCTGATAAATCAGTTCATCCCCGATCTTCTTCTTCAAAACCCACATCATTGTCGTTTCGTCAACAATTGCCGGAACTCCATCACCTTCTAAAATTGACCACTGATCGCTTGTCTTGAACCGACCTTCAAGAAGAACGGGGTCCACCCCCAGTAGGCGAGGTTGGCTGGAGGCAGTGAGATTAAAACAATCGACATCATCGCCCTCACCAATTCGGAAAGGCACGAGGTTCTTCAGTCCAAACCAATCAACCTCTCCTCTTGCATCAGCAGGCCGATTTACAGATGAAGTGGTCTCTACCCACCATGCAAAGCCACCCGCCCCACTCGCTTTATCCTCCCAATTTTCTCCCCCATTTTTCCGGAAAGAAGCCACCGAAAGGACCAGAAAAACACCGGCGGCCAGCACCCCCACCACCGTCAAACTCCGTGAAGCCCGACGGGCTAAGTTTACCTTTGCCACGCCCTCCGATGAAAATTCTCCCAGAAAGCCGATCCGCGATAGTCGTTTCCGAAAAACCGCCAGCCCCACCACTAACACCCCAAAGCCCACTAAAAAAAATGCTCCTTGGGCTGCTACTGAATAGCTCATCACGATTCCACCTGCTACCAAGAGAAGGCCAAAAACGAGGAAGCCCGTTGCCCATTTGCTGGGTTTTCCAACTTCTTCTTCAGCACCCGAGTTGAGGCGCAGACTAGCACTCTGCCTGACCTGTTTGCGGTTTGTTACCCAGACCGAGAGCAAGGTAAGTACTACAATCCATAGAAGCCCCTTGGCGATCGTCCAGCCACTTAAGTGAAGATCAAAAGCTGTGCCATCGCCCCAAATCGAACTGATCACCTTAAGCACAATCGTGCAGAAAATTACCGCGAGAAGAGTCCCAAAAATTGCACCCGCAAGAACGACAAAGAAAGCCTCTCCCATTCGCCAGTTGGAAATTTTCTTCACCGGAATCCCCACCGCCGAAAGTAGAGCCCCTTCCTCCGCCCGCTGCTCCACGTTGAAGCGAAACAACATCGTCACCAAGGCAATTGCTGCGATGATCAGGAAGAAGCTCATCGCAAGGAATAGAATAGCAAAATCCACCGGCGACTTCGCTGCCTCCTTCGCTTGCTCTGAAAAATCCATCACCTGCATTCCCGCTAGAGAGGGCTTCAGCACCTCGTGAACTGACTTCGCCACCCCGGCGACCTGGCCCCCTATTACCCTGATCCCAGTCACCTTCCCCCAACGATTAGCCCAGAGTTCCTCTCCAGTTTGATGAGAGACAAAGGCCTTTGGTGTTCCTTTAAACTCCTCCCAATACTCATCATCCTTATCCCGGATTCGTGTCAGGTCGAGAGGCAAGCCCGGCTCCCAATCGCGGGCACTCTGGACATCGGCCACACCGGGGAAATCTGGCATCCAGCGCTGATCAGCCGCTGGACCTTCCATCTTCACGATCGCCTTCACCGTAAATACTCCACGTTTCTCAACTAGCTTGCTACCGGACTCCACGACGAAATAGTCCATCGTCAGTTCATCATCGACTTGGGCCCGCAAATCCTCCGCCAACCAGTCATTAATCACCACTTCCCCCTCACCTGGTTGCGTTGGAAGAAACATCGCGGACTTCCCACTCACCGCCGTCACCATGGAGTATGGGGTTTCTCCTTCTTTAGTCGCCAGTGTGTTGATCAGATAAGTCAGCACCGGCTCGCCTTCGATTTTTTCCGCAATCCTCGGCTCCATAAAAATCCGTTCGGAACGCACCTCGACACCATCTGGCACTTCCACGACCGAAATCCCGTAATCCGCCAATTCCAGTTTTCCCGGATCAAAGGATTCGTTTTCATCCAGCAAAAGAGCATTGGCCTTCTCTTTGAGATCGAGGACTTTTTGCAGTCGCTTCAACGGCACGAAAACCGAAGACGGCGGGACTTGAGTTTGCTCCAGACTGAATCTTCCGAACTCTTCATCGCTCAAAATTTTCGCCACCGTAATGCGCATCGAAGAAACCGATTCGCTTTCGCCCGAGAGTGGAGCATCGCGAGAAAGAAGCCCCGGCTTTTGCAAACGGACCACCGCCAAATCACCTTCTTCGAGATCCAGCGCCCGTGCCAGCGGCCCACTAATGGCCGCGTCGAAGTTCGACAGATCCACCGAAGCTTCTTGTGGGGCGAAGTCCCAAAAATCTTCCGAAACCCCCATCACCTGAACCTGCCCCTCGGCCCGTTCCTCCACATTGACTTGTCCTTTGAGATAAATCATGGCCGAACCACCATTTCGCCCAGCCAAATCGTCGCAGAAAAAACGTTCACCGCCCGAAAAGATCTTCGAAACCTTCCCAGTCCGTAACTCTCCTGACTTCGTGAGGCTTTCCTGCACCGAATCTCCTGCCATCAGGGCACCCAAAAGGACCATGGCCCCAACTGCTGCCCCCGCAAGCACGCCCCAGTATGCAGACCGATAATGGCGAATCCCTTTCCAAATAAATCCCGTGCTCTTCATTCTACTAGGCTGGAGTATAAAAGTGTTTATCCTCATGGCAAAGCCAAGAAGTAATGGCCTTACAATCGTCTATCGGGATCATTGGCGATCTGAAGATTCGCCACCATGACTAGACAAAACTGCGTGGCTTCCTTCATTACCTTTATTCGCTTAAGGCAGACGCCTCTTCAAGGGCTTGTAGCGCCTCATCTGGACCAAAAACTTCCGGCATCACAATAATCGGAGCACTAGGATCGGCCGGAACCACCAAATTCACAGGAAGATTGGCGCGACCATAGCGCTTTAGATCATCATTGATTGATTGAAGTTTGTCAGTGTTATCAGCTTGAATGAGGAGAACATTCAATGCTTCTAAACGATCGAGAACTTTCTGATTCGAGAACACACGGCCCTCGTTCACTTTGCAAGTGGCTCACCAATCGGCAGTGTAGTCGACCCATATAATTCGTTTTTTGGAACGCGACTGCTCCATAATTCCGGGATACCACTCGTTCCAAGCTAGGCCTGGTTCGGGGGGCTTCGCCGTTGAGTAAGCCCATGCAATTCCACCCACTGTCATTAGACCGGCAAGACCAAAACCAGTGACGTAACGTTTCGTCTTTGTAATAGCTTGGTTACCATAACGACCATACATGTAGACCCCGAGACCAATCAGACAGAGCGCAAAGAGGAAGACGTTAAAGTGATCGTCACCGACCAACTTGAGATATCCCTTCATGAAAAAGACTGCGGTTGCGAAAACAAAGAAGGCCATGACCTGCTTGAAAGTTTCCATCCATGCTCCCGGGCGAGGAAGCTTTTTGATAAGCGCAGGGAAAAAAGACAACAAAATATAAGGTGAAGCAATTCCGAGTCCAAAGACGGTGAAAACCGCAAACTGAATTACCTTGTTATCCTGCGAAAGAGCAAAAGCCATCACCGCTCCCAAGAAAGGGCCAGAGCAAGGAGTCGCAACGAGGGTGGTCAAGGCTCCGGAGAAGAACGACCCGGAGTATCCTTTCTTCCCCTGCAATTCTCCTCCTACGCTTGTCATACTCGTCCCAATTTCAAAAACCCCATAAAGATTAAGACCCATCAGGAAAAAAACGATAATCATCGTCCCAAGGAAGACCGGGTTGGCCAATTGCTGACCCCAATCAAGCTTGAGGGAAATGATAAACGCGGCAAGAATCCACATCGTAATTAGAAGTCCAAGACCGAACACCAAACCATGTAGCTTGATCTTATCTTCATCCTCTCCAGCTTGCGAAACAAAGCCCATGATTTTGAGTCCTAGCACTGGAAAGACACAGGGCATAAGGTTGAGAATCAATCCTCCGAGAAAGACTAAACCAAGCGATGAAATGAAGGTCACTTGCTTCTCTTGTTCGCCGCCCAAAAGAACAACTTCGGGCCGGGCATCCGCATCATAAAGCGCAAGACCTGCTTCGCGGTCCTCTTTGGACGCTTTGATTACTTTTTCGCCCGGACCATTCATCTGCACATCGGCATCCGGAATGAACGAAGCCGCGACCTCCAAGCCAATGGGGCCATAATCGGCCTGAACAGTCAGTAGGCCAGACAAGGTCTCCTGGACTTCCCCAGCATCAATGAAGAGATCTTCATTCCCTTCATTCCGTGTGAGCGTCACGATGATTTCACTCTTGCCAATCTCAACCTTCTGATTGGCCTGCGAATCAATCTGCTTGTCCGTCGAGAAAAAATAGACTGGCTCACTGAGCTCCAGACCTTCCGGATAAATGACTTTTAGCGTAATTAAATTACTTTTCTCAGTTGCGAGGAATCCCCATGCCGAACTATCACTTGGAAGCTTCTCGCCGGCCTCCTCAAAAAGGGCCTCGTCGGATTGGACCATTAAGGTTTCGTCGCCAGCTTTAATCGTGAAGGAGAAAGCCTGGTCTCCGAGCATACAAGTCTCATCACATTCCTGCCAATTGAAGCTGCCCTGGATGGTAAAATCTTTACCCTGTTCAAGATTTTCATCGGCTACGATCTCGGTCACGAAGATCGCTTTGCCTTCATATCCATAACCCACCGATTCGATTCCGGTCGATATCGATTTAAAAGCCTTAGGGAGAGGAAACAGTAATTCCCCAGCCGTAAATCCATCAGGAAGCTCCCACTCGACGGACGGAGGATCCCCCACCATTCCCGCATTCTTAAAATAGGCATGGAACTTGGGCTGCAGATCTAGAATAAATGCCACTCTAAAAAAATCGCCTGGCTCGATCTGAGTGACCTGCGGCTTAACTGTCGCAGTCGTTTCCTTGGTCAGGAACGCCGGTTCGCCAAAGGGATCTTGCGCAGAAACAAGCGGCGCGAGGATTGCAGTGAAGATAAAAATGAGAAATCGATGCTTCATTGGTTCTGACTGATTGTCCATTGGAGCGACGTGGTAGCCAGTTTCTTCCCGCTTTTTTTTAGAAACCTGACAATCAATCAGGAAGATTTCTCCTCAGACCCGGTAATATTGTCCCTCAACCAACTCCAAACTGGAGCCTTACAGATTCTTCCTCCAATCTCCTCTTATGCGACTCACGGTCCACGGAAAGCACTTCCATCTCGATGGAAGACCGCACTTTCTTCGTACCGTCACTTATGGACCCTTTCCTGAGACCTCCGGCCACTCGCCTGAAAAAGACTTCCCGCAGATCCGTTCCGCCGGATTCGATTCCGTCCGCGTTTATGCCCTCCCGGATCGCCATCTCCTGGACCGCGCCGCTCAAAACGACCTTATCATCATCGCCACTCACGCCTGGGGACACGGTTGTGACTTCATCACGGAGAATCCCAGCCTCCTCGACCAAGCCCGACGCGATCTCACCGCTTGGCTCGAAAGCCACAAAAATCACCCCGGTCTGGGCGCGATTCTCGTTGGAAACGAAATCCCTTCCGACATGGCCCGCTGGATGACTCCGTGGAAAGTCAGCCAAGCCCTCGATGGCCTCATCCGCACCTGCCAAAAAGTGGCACCCAACATCCCCGTCGGCTACGCTAATTTCCCCACCACCGAATACCTCGAGCCACCCTCGGCAGACTTCACCGCCTTCAACATTTACCTCGAAGACGGCGAAGCGCTCGCAAGCTACCTCCCGCGCCTTCACCACCTCGCCGGTGACCGCCCCGTTTACCTGACCGAATTCGGCCTCGATACCGACCGTAACTCCGAGGACATCCAAGCCGCTCTCCTCCCTGCCGCCCTCAAATCCACCCGCAGCGCCGGATTTGCCGGAGCCACCCTTTACGCTTGGTCGGACCATTGGCTTAACAACGGCCAAATTATGGACGACTGGTCCTTCGGCCTGATTCGTCGCGATGGCTCAGAAAGACCCGTCCTCCCCGCTCTTCGCGAGCTCATTCTCCCTACTCCTCTCCCCTTAGACCCACCTCGCTTCTCCATCATCATCTGCACCCGCAATGGTGCCGGCCGAATCGAAACCTGCATCAAGGCCTGTCAAAACATCGACTATCACAACTTCGAAATCATCGTTGTCAACGACGGCTCGGCCGATGGCACGGCCAAACTTCTGGACCAACAAAAGGAAATCCGCGCCTTCCACCTTGAACCCTCGGGACTCTCCGCCGCGCGCAATCACGGTGCGGCCCAAGCAACCGGCGAAATCCTCGCCTTCACCGATGATGATTGCCGCCCTGACGAACAATGGCTCACTTGGCTCGCCCGCGCTTATTCCGAGTCCAACCATGCTGCGATCGGCGGACCAAACCTCGCCCCTAAGCCCGAGTCTCTGGCACTTGCCCTCACCACCGCAGCCCCTGGCGCTCCCACTCACGTCATGATTGATGACCTCACCGCCGAACACCTGCCCGGCTGTCATCTTTCCGTTAAAAAATCCGCCTTCGCGCAAATCGAGGGCTTCGATCCCATCTTTCACACCGCAGGCGACGACGTCGACTTTTGCTGGCGGCTTCGCGACGCTGGATTCACGCTCGGGTTTTCCGGAGCTTCCTTTGTCTGGCACCACCGGCGTGCCACTCCCTGGAAATATCTCAAACAACAAATGGGATACGGCCATGCTGAAGCCCTCCTCTTTAAAAAACATCCTCATCGCTTTTCCGAGGGCGGGATCCGCTGGGAAGGCTGCGTCTATCGGGGCATCGCTCTCGGTATCGAACCCGGCGACTTTATCTACTCTGGCCCAACTGGAGAAGCTCCCTACCAATCGCTAGGCAAAATGCTCCGCCAACCTATGCGTGGACTTCACCCCAATTTTGACACCCCCATCACCCGCATTCTCCTTACGCTTCTGAGCTGGCTACAAATCCACCTTCGTCACTGGAAGCGAAAGCAAAATGGCGGACCATCTACTCGCAGCAATTGGCCAAAATCGCCCCTTGCAGATTCTCATATGACCTCGCAGCTCATTCTGACTCACGCAGACGGCTTGGGCCGACACGAGCTCTACCGCCTCCTCCTAGAACACGGATGGCAACCTTGCTCTGATCCTGACTTCGACTTGCAATGCGGAAGCTGCAAACTCCTAGCCGCCACTGAGCAAACAAGCACCCCGGCAAATCGAACCTTTATTGCACTGAGCGAACCTTCCAGCGACCTTGAAACCCTCTCTCTAAAAGGTGGATTTGTGACCGCCAATTGAATGGACACAAATTAGCACTACCCATGAATC
>DCQM01000106.1 GCA_002323895.1 Akkermansiaceae bacterium UBA1518 | reverse complement strand
TCCAAGACTGAGAAATATCGCTTGGTGTGGTTTGAAGATCCGACGACGACGGCGACCTTCGTTTGGAATCAACTGGAGGGAGATCCGGCGACTCTCTATTACGGCCTTAAAAATGAGGGCCGCAATAAGTCAAAATATACCGAGCGGAAGGAAGTGGACCGTGTGGTGGAATACGACGGGATGAGGAACTGCATGGTAACCTTGGGAAATCTTAAGCCCGACAGTTGGTATTATATGTGTCTTGGCGATGGTGCGGGGGTGAGTCGTCTTTTCTACTTTCGAACAGCTCCCAAGCTGCCAAAGTCATTTACTTTTATTTGCGGAGGAGACTCGCGAAATTTTAGAGATATCCGTCAGGCTGCCAATACGATGTGTCGAAAGCTTTCGCCGCTTTTTGTGGCCTTCACTGGTGACATGATTAGTAGCGACAATGCCGAAGGGTGGAACGACTGGCTTGATGACTGGCAGCTTACGATGAGTGATTCGGGTCAGCTTCTACCCATCGTACCGCATCGCGGAAATCACGAGTCGAGGCCTGAGAGTATTCCTTCTCATTTTGGGACGTCCAAGGATTCCTATGGAGCTTTCAATATCGGGAGTGGCCTCTTTCGCTATTATATTTTGAATAGCGAGATTCCGGCAGATGGGAGTCAGGGAAATTGGCTGAGATCTGATTTGGAAAAGAATGCCCAAGGGATAACTCATTTGGTGGCTGGTTACCACAAGCCGATGCGTCCCCACACAAGCGGAAAGGCGCTTGGCCGGAATTCCTATAAGTGGGCCGAAACATTTTATAGAGCAGGCTTTGACCTCGTTATGGAATCTGACTCCCATGTCATGAAAAGGACTCTTCCGCTCAAACCTTTCACTGGAGGTGGGGAGGATTTCAAGGCGGCGCCAAACGATCCTAATGCGACCGTTTATCTTGGTGAGGGATGCTGGGGAGCCCCGCTTCGTAAGGCTGATGTTAATTACTCTTGGACGGTTGGCACGGCGGCTTTTAACGGCTTCGATTGGATTCATGTTACACCCGGGGCAATCTTTGATAAGACAGTCAAGGTGGGAAACGTGGCTCAAGTCGGCCAAGTGGATCCTAAAAACCCCTATCGCAACCCAAAAGGCCTCAAACTTTGGGCTCCGAACGGAGGGGATGAGGTCCTGAAAATTCCGGCGGACTAAGCGAGGCAATGGATGATTCAGAGGGGAAGGAAACGGTGACATGGCTTGATCGGTTCTCTCTGGGAATCCTGCAATTTATCGTGAGTGTTACTTTTCTAGCCCGTGGCTGGTTAACGTGGCGCTGGGACAGTCCAATTCGTGAGCTGATTTGGGAGGAGAAGTGGTGGGCACCGGTTCTCAAAAATTATGATGTGACGTGGAGCCATTTTGCTCGAACCTCGGATCAATGGATTACTCCTACGCTCGAACGACTCGGGATTTTCCTTATCGTTTCTTCTCTCATTCCTTGGATTGCGGGATTTTCTCGTCTGCGCTGGCTACGTTGGTTTCTTATTCCAGCAACTTTGATTCTGATTCTTGATGGTTTTTCCCGTTGGGTGGCGAAAGACATGCAGGTGGGCATGGCTATGGAGCATATCCTCCAAATCTTTGTCCCGTTGGCATTATTAATTTCCCTCGGCCGGAAGTCTCCCAATGCGCCAAAACGCGGGGCTATTGTGAGATGGTTACTAATGATTGCGACGGCGGTGACCTTCATGGGACACGGACTTTATGCCGTTGGTTATTACAGCGTCCCCCTGCATTTTCAGATGATGACAACCGATATTTTATCGCTTTCGGAGGGTGGAAGTCTCCGGTTTTTGAAAATCTTTGGGTGGCTTGATTTTTTGGTCGTCCCTTTTGTTTTATTCCGACGGACTCGTTGGGCCGGTCTTTTCTATATGTTCTGTTGGGGTGGAGCGACCGCTCTAGCTCGCATTCTGGCTAATTATAATGAGACTCTTCCTTACAACGGAATGGACCCTTGGTTTGCCGAGGCGATGGTTCGAACTGCACATTGGGCGATTCCATTTTGGCTATCTTGGCTGCTTTGGAGAAGCCGAAAGCAGTTGTGCTCTCAAGCCTCGGTTCAATCTTGAGCTTTCGGTGTCTTGGGATATGACCGCGTTATGACTTCTATCGTTCGCGAGGGGCGGGCGACCTTAGTCCTTGCGCTTCCTTTGATGGCTGGGCAGGTCAGCCAAATGCTCATGGGTCTGGTTGATACCTATATGATCGGTAAAATTGGGACAGTTGAGCTGGCCGCCTCGACGCTAGCGCATTCAATTTTACATCTTCCACTCATGTTGGGAATTGGAATTGCGATCGCGGTATCTGTAAAGGTTTCACAGGCGCGTGGCGCGGAAGATCCACAGCAGGCGAAGGCTGCTTTGCGTGATGGATTCTTGCTCAGTTTGGTGCTGGGGGTAGCTACATTTATTGTCAGTTGGTTGAGTCTGCCGTTGATTTCTTTTTTGGGCCAGGATCCAGAGGTTGTAGATCGATTACCCGGATTTTATCTTTTGGTAAGTGCTTCGATGACTCCAGCCATCATCACGATGGCAGTGCGCAATCATTCGGACGGGATGGCGAAGCCTTGGCCTGTGTTCTGGATCGTTCTAGCGGGAGTCTTTTTGAATGTTTTTTTGAACTGGTTGTTCATTGATGGAAATTGGGGAGCACCAAGGATGGAGCTGGAAGGAGCAGGCTTAGCAACCTTACTGGCAAGGCTGGCGACGATGATTGGGGTTATGCTCTGGTGTCGTTTCAGCTCGGATTTGAAAGCTTGGGCACCTCATCGGTGGTTTTTAAAATCAGACCGTAAAGAGTTGGTTTCGTTTTGGAAAATTGCGTGGCCAGCGAGCCTTCAGGTCTCGGCCGAGATCAGTGCTTTTGTGATGGCGGCTCTTCTGGTCGGGAGTTTTGGGGCGGCGGCTTTGGCGGCTCACCAAGTCGCTATTATGTGTGTGGCGACGACCTTTATGGTTCCCTTAGGGCTATCGATGGCCTTAACGGTGCAGATTGGTGAAGCGAAGGGAGCACGGAAATTTGAGCGGATGAGGCCGATCGTATTGAGCGGGTGGTTGATGGGTTTGGTGGTTTCGTTGTTTTTTGTAGGCGTCTTTTTGATTTTCGACGAAAATCTAGCGTCAAGTTTTGTGAGCGAAGTGGAGCCGATGAAAATTGTCGTAGGTTTGCTTTGGATCGCGGCTATTTTCCAGGTTTCGGATCATTCCCAGATTTTATCGTCTGGTGTTCTGCGGGGGATGGATGATGTCAAAATACCGGCTCTTATCATGTTTGCTTCGCACTGGTTGTTCGGGGTGCCTTTTGGAATTTATTTGGCCTTCTTTTGCGGAGTGGGAACGGCAGGAGTTTGGTGGGGTCTGAGTGTTGGATTGATTATGGCGGCCTCTCTTTTGGGGTCACGGGCGTGGAAGATGACCTCGGGTCCGAATTTGAGGTAACGAGGTATTTACAAAAACTCCTTCTTGCGGCTTTTCACTGTTAGGTTACTTCTCAGGGAGTAAGTTTTTCAGTTATTGACCATGAGTTCCTCCCTAACCGTAGAAGAAGCCCGCGCGCAAGTTGATTCCAATACCAAAGAATTGATCAACTGGCACTTTTCACCTGAGACCGGTTGCCCCTACTGGTTGGACTGGGCAAAGAGTGCTGGCTGGGATCCTCGCGAGAAGGTGCAAACCTTCGCGGATATGCTTTACTTTGATAATTTTGATGATGAGGTCCTGCGAAAAGAGGATCCGGCTAAGTTTATTCCGAAAGCCTATGAAGGCCGCCCCTACAACGTTTTTGAGACGGGGGGAACCACCGGCATGCCGAAGCAGCGGATCGGTTGGGAAGACTACAAAACTGACTACACTGAGTTTTCCGAGCACTACGGCCCGGATTTTTTCCCGCAAGGTGCTAACTGGCTGATGGTAGGGCCGACCGGCCCACGTCGTTTGCGTATGGCGATCGAGCACCTTGCCAATATTCGTGGTGGTGCATGTTACTTCATCGATCTCGATCCCCGCTGGGTAAAGCGGCTGATCGGGATGGGCGAAATGCAGATGGCTAAGGCTTACCAAGAGCATGTCATTGATCAGGCTGTGACAATTATCCGCCATCGTGATATCAAATGTATTTTTACTACCCCTCGCTTGCTCGAGAGCCTTTCGTTACGGATGTCGCTCGCTGATGCAGGAATCCGCGGTGTTTTTGCTGGGGGGACAACAATGACTCCACAATATGTAAAATTCATCCAAGAAGAGGTTCTTGAGGGGAAAATAAACTATGCCCCGACTTACGGAAATACTCTGATGGGTCTCGCGATTTCTAAGAAGCGGGGACCAGGAGAGTACTCCCTGACCTACTATGCCCCGCAGCCACGAGCGATTTTGCGAGTTGTTGATCCAGACGATTCAACAAAGGTTGTCGACTATGGCGAATACGGTCGGGTTGAGCTGACAACGATGACGAAGGAGTTTTTTGTTCCAAGGTTCCTAGAGCGTGACGAAGCGATCCGTCGTCCCGAGTGCGAAGAATTTCCGTGGGATGGAGTCGGCGATGTCCGACCTTTCCAGAGCGGGACGAAAGCAGTGATTGAAGGTGTTTACTAAGACTTAAAGCCATGCAAATTCCCATCCTACGCCTCGGCGAATCTTACGAGTCTGCTGATTTAGTTGAGCTCAACGAAAATCTGATGACGCACACTGCGAACCCGGGTTTGATCCGGCGTGATCTCTTGCGCATCAGCGAATCGAAAGCTGCCCTTGATGCCATTCCGGCGGATACGCTTGCGGATTATTGCGAGAATGCAGCGGAGCTCTTCATGAATGCCGAATTGCCTTGTGGTGACTCGGTGCAGGGCCCTGACGATTATGTTGAATCACTTTCTGCGCTGACTCGTCTTCCGCATACTTTAGTGAAGATGAACATGGGAAAGATCCATGCAGCGATGTCACAAATCCGCACTGTTATCGGAGGGCTGACCCGAGGAATGCCTCTGGAGATCTTTGACAAAGGGATTACTTCGGTCGGTGGCTTGGAGGTCAACTACTACCCGACCACAAGCTCACTTGGAGTGTCGCTTCCGAGTAATGCTCCGGCGGTGAATTCACTCTGGCTCCCTGCGCTAGTGATGAAAATACCTGTTCTTTTGAAGCCGGGTCGTGAAGATCCCTTTACTCCTCTCCGGATCGTGCAGGCTATGATCGAGGCAGGGTTCCCAAAGGAGGCCTTTGGTTACTATCCAACGACTCACGAGGGAGGTGACACATTGCTCACTTCTTGTGGTGCTGGGATCTCCTTTGGTTCGGATGTCACGGTTCGAAAATATGCTCCGTTCAAGAATATTCAGGTTCACGGAACCGGGCGTTCAAAGATTTTGATCGGCGAAGACTATATCGATCGCTGGGAGGAGTTTCTTGATGTCCTTGTGACTTCGATTTCGGCTAACGGAGGTCGAAGCTGTATCAACACTTCCGCAATTTTAGTCCCTTCCCATTGTGATGAAATCGCGGAGGCATTAGCGGCAAAGCTAGCAGAGATCAAGCCTCTGGCCCGCGATGATTCTGACGCTCTTCTTTGTGGCTTCGCAAATACTTCCTTGGCAGAGGGAATTGACGGAATGATTGATGACCTTCTCAAAGAAGAGGGGGCCCGTGATGCGACGGCAGGCCATCGTGGCGGTAGTCGAAGGGTTGAGGCTTTCGACCAGACCTATCTTTGCCCAACCTTGGTTGCGTGTGATGATAAAGATCATCAGTTGGCGAATACCGAGTTCATGTTTCCCTACGCAAGTATTGTGGAAATGCCCCAGGGGGAGATGTTGGCCAATATTGGTGAAACTCTTGTGGTGAGTGCTTTCACCGAGAACAAGGATTGGATCCAGGATCTCATGCTAAGTCCGGATATCGAGCGTCTCAACATTGGACCGTTCCCGACAAATCGTGTCCAGTGGGAGCAGCCACACGAGGGGAATCTCTTCGAGTTTCTCTACCGGCGTCGGGCGATCCAAGGGGATTTGTCAGTTGCAGGGTAGCTTTCGATCGAAGGAGAGTGATTTCTTGGTCTGCCGTTTAGGAGATCAGGGGGAATTCTTTCTAAGCTCGAGGCACGTTGCGGTGCCGTCAGCGTCGCGGATGAATAGCTTGCTTTCGTGAAGGAGTGGAGGTGTCCAGGTCCGTTTGCCAAGGCCATCGTGGCGGGCAAATTCCTCGAAGCCTTCTGGGCTTGCTTTGGCAACGATCAAGCTGCCATTCCCGGTAAGGATGATCAGCTTGCCATTCGAGAGAATGAGTGAGCCACGGAGGTTGGGTTGGGACCAGATTGTCTTGCCGGTCTTGATATCGAGGCAGCGGAGGAACGATTTGATTTTCTTTTTATGAACGGGGCCGTCGAAGCCATAAAGGTGGCCCTCGTGGAAAACAGGGGGGTTGATGTGGTTTTGGAACTCTTTGTTGGTCCAGATGGGCTTGGTGGAATCTAGGTTGGGATCGAAGAGGGCCGCCCCCTCACCCCACCACGAGGAGAGATAGAGCTTGTTTCCAATGACGAGAGGGTCGGCGGAATTTTCGCCTAAGCGGGTGGGCCAGTCGACCTGCCAGAGAACTTTGCCATCAGCTTGCGAAACAACATGCATGATTTTATTTCCAAAAATAGCAATGGCTGCTTGATCTCGGCAATTAAGGGGAACGGCGGCGGCATATCCACCGGAGAATGGAGGTGAATTCCAAAGCACCTCGCCGGTATTTTTATCGAGCGCGATGCCGAAGGTGTTAGCGTTTAGAAAGAGACGATCGCCGATGATAACGGGAGCGGAGGAGAAGCCCCAAGTTGGCATTGGCGCTCTTGCAGCAGTTGCGATGTTGGTGGTCCAGCGAGATTTCCCGGTAGCTTTATCGCGTGAGGAAACGAGGCCTTGTTTGCTGAACGTATAGAGCCACTTGTCCTCGATGACCGGTGGGGCATTGGGACCACCGGGATTGTATTTTGGAATTAAGTCCTGTGGATATTTTTCGCTCCAGATTAGTTGGCCGGTGGTGACATTGAGGCATTGGATAAGGTCGTCGCCTTCAAAGTTGCCCAGTGTGTAGGCGCGATTCTCACTCACCGCGATGCCTGAATAGCCAGTGTGAACCTTGGCTGCCCAGAGTGTATTGGGGCCTGAGGTGGGCCATTTGTGGGACCAATGGGTTTCGTGATCAAAGTTTCCATTGCCCTTGGGGCCACGCCATTGGGACCAATCGGACCAAGCTGAGAGGGTGCTGAGAATAAGGAGGAAAAGCTTCATTTTAGCCGTGGGATGATGCCATGAGGTCGAGTGAATAGAAAATTTAAAAGCTCGCGTTGAAAAGCGGTGGAGAGCCGCTAGGGTCCAGCCCAGAAAATTCGTGACATCACCTTCTCAAATCATCATTCATCGCCCGGGCTCTTTAGGAGAACTCCATAAGCACGTTTCGGGAAAAGTTTTGATCGTGACTGATCCGGGGATCGTGGAAGCAGGACATGTCGACCGAGCTGCTGCGCTTTTGGAGGATGTGGTGGTTTTTGATCAGGTCAGGGAGAATCCAACGGAATCTGATGTCGCACAATGCGCGCAATTTGCACGAGTCACGAGCCCGGATTGCATTGTGGGTTTGGGCGGTGGTAGTTCGATGGATACCGCGAAAGGTGCTTTATTTTTATTGAGCGGCGGTGGAGTGATGTCGGATTATCAGGGGCATGGAAAAGCGAAGGGTCCGATGTTGCCCTTCATTGCGATCCCAACGACTGCGGGAACGGGAAGTGAATGTCAAAGTTATGCTGTTTTGTGTCGGGATGGCTCCCATGAGAAAATGGCGTGTGGTGATCCCCGTGCAATGGCCAAGGTTGTGATTCTGGATCCTGAGCTGACCGAGTCAATGCCATTGCAAGTAGCTAGACTGACCGCGCTTGATGCTCTTTCTCATTCCTTAGAAAGTGCGGTTTCTAATAATGGAACCGACAAATCAAGGGGGCTTTCGTTTCAGGCTTTCGGAAGCATCGAGCCGGTCATCGAATTGATTTTAAAAGGCGAGGGTTCGCTAGAAGATCGCAATCGAATGCTAGTTGGTTCGGCATTCGCGGGGAGCGCCATAGAGGCGAGTATGTTGGGTGCAGCTCATGCCGCGGCGAATCCCTTGACAGCTCATTTTGATGTCGTCCACGGTCACGCAGTCATGTCAATGCTTCCAAGTGTGATGCGCTGGAATGCTCGGGTAGTGGGGTGTGTGTATGACGAATTAAAGCCCGGTCTTATCGATTGGGTTGAGTCATTGTATGAGCTTGCTGAGTTACCTCCGGTTGAGGTGCCCTCCGAAATGATCGCGCAGCTTGCGACAGAGGCGGCAAAGCAATGGACTGGGCAATTTAATCCCCGGCCGTTGGCCGTGATGGATTTTGAGGGACTTTATCGACGTGCGTTTGGAGAAAGCTGAATTGATCATGGTGGAATTTGTGTCAGATTGGGGGCATGAAGAAGATGATCTTAGGAATGATCGCGCTGTTACTGGCAGGGTGCCATGCTGACGAAAAAGGAGCGCAGAAGAAGGACCGTGATGATTGGCCAGTAGCGCGTGGAGGAGCAGGGTTGTCGGGGCAAGTCGGGGTAGGGTTACCTTCAAAGCCGGATATTAAGTGGATGGTTCAGACAGAAGGAGCAATTGTAGGAGAGACAGTGGTTTCCAAGGATATCGTGGTCTTTGGAAATAGCGCGGGGCTTTTAACAGCGGTAGATTTAAAATCGGGAAAGAAGAAATGGCAGCGAGAATTCGAGCAAAGTTTTGAGGCAGCTCCAGCAATTTTAGATGATACCATTTTTATTGGTTGTGAGGATATGAAGCTTTACGCGCTGGAGCTGGAGACAGGTAAGGATAAATGGTCAATCGAGACTGATGACAAAATTACGGCGGGAGTGAATCTGACCAAAAGTCCGGACGGGAAGACACACTGGATTGTCATGAATGGTTACGACGGGGTTTGTCGTGCTTTAGATGCAAAATCGGGAAAAGAAATTTGGAAGCATGAGACTGAACAGCCGATTAATGGCACTCCGGCTGTCGTTAATGGAAAGTGGGTTGTTTTTGGGGGGTGTGATCACTTTCTTTACACGCTGAATCTAGCGGATGGGAAACCGTTGACTAAAGTTGAAGGCGAAGCGCCCATCGTCTCGACGGTGGGAACGGAAGGGAGTTTTGTAGCGTGGGGAGATCACTCGAATAAAGTGATGGGAGCTGATTTGGCTTCAGGCGAATTGGAGTGGAAATATAGTGACCGAAGGTTTCCCTTTATGGCAGCGCCGGCAGTAGATAAGAAAAATGTTTATATCGGTGGGCGGGACAAAAAAATCCACGCAATCTCGCGTGAGAGTGGAGATGCGGTCTGGAGATTCAAAACGGGTGGGCGTGTTGAAAGTTCGCCAATTCTCTTTACCGATGGTGTGGTATGTGGCTCAAGCGACGGTCGCTTGTACGCTATCGATTTGAAGAGCGGAGACGAAGTCTGGAAAATTGATCTCGGGGAATCGCTGGTGGCAGCGGCAAGCTACGCCAAGGGGACAATCTTGATAGGAAGCGAAGATGGAACCCTTTTTGCGCTAGGGAAAAAGTAAGTTCAGACTTTGGTCTCAAGCCATTGTCCGCGGAATGCGATGGCGATGAATAGGCCGGCTTGGATGAAAAGATCGATGCTCATAAAGGTCCAGATTTTGATCAGGGTGAGTTCGAAAAAGGTGTCGTAGACGGTTATCCCGATGATTCGAATGAGGATCAGGCAGGTAAAAGAGCATGTCATTACGATGCGTGTCGCTCCGGCGCCGCGCAGGCAGGTTTTTAAGACGATGGTGGTAGCGAGTGCGGGTTGAAAAATCCCGCAGATGAAGACAAGAGGTCCAGCGACCGCGATGAGTTGGGTGGCTTGGATATCGGTTTCGGGGAGGATAAGACGCACGATGATTTCTGGTGCCAGGAGAAAGAAAACACCGATTGCACTCATGAAAGCGAGAGCGAAGAGCCAGGCGGTCCGAAGAGCTTTTAGAGCCATCTTCGGATTATTAGCTCCGAGATATTGTCCGACCAAGGTGGCTGTGGCAGTGCCGATGGCGAAACCGGGAAGGAAAGAAAGCGATTCGACCCGGATAGCGATGAAGTGAGCACCAAGAGCGCCGTCGAAAGCGAGCCCGGTGATAAAGCGGAGGACGTAGGCGTGGATCATCCACATGCCGAGCATTTCGACGCCCTGTGGCAGTCCAACCCGGCCAATGCGCGTCATCATCTCACGCTGTGGGGTCCAGTCTGCTTGTCGGAGGGTCAGGGTGATTTCTTCTGATTTGGGTTTGTGTTTTCGGCTGAGTATAACGACCACTACAAGCGTGCCGAGAAGCCAAGCGAGGAGACTTCCCCAGGCGAGTCCAGCGATACCCATGCCGCCGAGAGGAGGATCTAGAAATACGAAAGCGGCACTCAAGATCATATTGCACATATTGATGAAGAGCATGATGAAGAATGGGGTACGGGTGTCCCCGATGGCGCGCAGGGCGTTAGTGCAGGCGTAGAATATTCCGAGGAAAGGGCAGGACCAGGCGAGGATCGAAAGGTAGTTGAAGGCGTATCCAGAGGCCGCGTTCGAGAGACCGAAAATCTTGATGATTTCCGGAAGACTAAGTCGGATGATGAGTCCAGAAAGTATCCCCATGAAGAGCCCAGCGAGAATGCCTTGGACAAGGCCTTGGCGTGCCTCTTCTGGTTTACGTGCTCCAGCGGCGCGCGAGACAATGGCGAGGACTCCAGTGGCGACGGCTCCTTGCAATATCATCATGAGCCACATCGCGTAGCCACCAAGGCCGAGGGCGTCCATCACGGCAACGCGGGTCTCGCCATCGGCCATGCGGGTGGCGAGGATAAGGTCCACGGTATTGACCATGAAGCTTAGGATTTGTTCAAGGAGCGGCCAAATGGCGAGAGTGATAACTTGTTGCCCGAGCGACATTCGACCGAGCCGTCCGGCGAGGATGCCGTCGACTTCTTGAATGCTGGAGCGTTGCTCAGCTTCGATGATTTTCCCAGGGCGGGCCATATTGACGCGCAGGGACATAGCTGACAGTTGGCTTGGGGGACATTTAATAAAAACTAAAACCGCGAGAACCTCTGTTGGGTTTTAGCATGTCTTCCTTGTTTTCCTGGGTGCGGAGCCTAGGAAAATTACGGTTCAACCTATCTGGGGCCTAAACGGAAAAAATTTGTTTTGGGAACAAATGAATTTCAGGGCGGTTCACCGTTCAGGTGTTTTTGATGTTTTTTTTCGAGTTGGGTTATTTTACTTTACGGCGATGAGCACGCGGGGCGAATTAATCAAAGAAGCGAGTCGGTCGATTCGTGAGGCGCGCAAGCGGTGGAATGCGCATGACAAGAACCAATCGTGTCGTCAGGCCAGAGATCGTGCTCTCGTAGCTTATGAAAAGTTGAGTAAAGAGGAGCGCAATGAGCTTCCGGAGGTCTTGAGAGTTTGGTTGCGCTATCGTAGCGAAAAGTATTTTGGGGCAGGGAGAAATGGAAATGGGATGAGTTCAAAATCATCAAAAGACAAAAAGAAAGAAGCGGCTCCGAATCATGCCGTGGCGGCCCGGAAGATCATGAGTGGGGTGGGGCCGCTTTACATTTTGAGTTCTAAGAGAGGGATTTGTGCGCTCTTTTTCGGCCATCGCGTCGAGCCGTCGACCCTGCCAAAAGATAATTCGAGGGACCGCTTTTTGAATCAAGCTGAGAAGGAACTCGGTGAGTATTTCGAAGGTGATCGGGAAATTTTTGAGGTGGTGATCGACGCTCGCGGGAGTCAATTTCAGCGATTGGTTTGGCGTCAGTTGAGTGCCATTCCGTTTGGTGAAACCCGTGGGTATGGAGAAATAGCGGAGAAGGTGGAAAATCCCAAAGCGGTTCGTGCGGTAGGCACTGCAAATGGAGCAAACCCGGTCTCAATTATCGTTCCGTGCCATCGAGTGATCGGAAAGGACGGCGCGTTGACTGGTTTTGGAGGAGGTTTAGAAATCAAGAAGAAGCTCTTGCAACTCGAGGGGGTTTTGCTGGAGGCGATGTAGGAATAAATGGCCGATCTCACTGGATTGAGCGAAGCCATAAATTTTTTCGGTTGAGGGTTTTACGAAGGGCGAAGGTGTCGATTACCTCCGATTTGGCTTTTGTGGGGTTTTGGGAAATAGTTCTGCGTTCTTAAATAAGGAGGAAAAAAGTTCCGCAATTTAAGAAATTTAGGCAGTTTTGTCTTAAGGGACTCATGAGGAGTTATTTGTGAGTATTTTACTGTGTATTTTTCCAGGTTTTTTTCGAGAACTAGGCCCATTTCATAGTTGTCACGAGTTCACAATGTGTTTACATCGTGTTCATCATGAAAGCACACAATGTTCGACATGCGGTCAAGGGATTCGCCCTGATTGCCACGATATCTGTTCTTCTCCTGCTCACGATGGTGGCTGTTGCATTTCTCTCGCTTTCGGCTCTTACGGTGAAAACAAGCCGATTTGAGTGGGCACAAGAAGAGGCACGGGCAAATGCCCGCTTGGGGCTAATGATTGCAATTGGTGAATTGCAGCGAGACTTGGGCCCTGACCAGCGTATCGCGGTTAGCGCCTCACTTCTTGACAGCAACCCAGACACTTTGGCAATTGAGGGTGTTAATAATGAGAAGTGGACGGGTGTAGTCAGTTCACGTTTTGACCAAAATCAGAATGGCAGTCCCTTCACGAGGGATATGGATGATGGGGGTTTGCAGGATGCGCGGAATGGCACGAATTTCCGAGTGAGAGATCAGGTTACCAACTATCTCGTTAGCGGTAACGAGGGCGGCCGAGACAAGATGCGAGGCGCCCGCCAGTATCAGGATGCGCTGACTGAGAATTTGCCCCTTGGGAAAGATGTTGTCGAAATTGTGTCGCGAGGGTCGGTTCGTAATCCTCGAGACTATGTGCGTGTTCGCAAAGTGGTAACTGAGAAGCCTAGATTGACTCCTGACGGACGAACCGAAATTCGTCCAAATGGTGGTTATGCGTGGTGGGTTCAGTCCAACAACCAGAAGGCCCACGTCGGGCGCCCTGACACTCACAGGAATAGCGCTATTGACCACAACAATGGGACAGGAATGCAGCGGATGCTCCATCCACAGGATGCTGAGCCCTTTGTTATTGAAGGAATTGCTCAGGGGCAGGAAAATCGTGACACACGGGTGCTTACACCCAAGACCTTCACCATCATTAGTGAGTCTAACCGTATTGGAGTGCTGAATAATTTTCATGCGATGACGAGCTTCTCCAGTAGCGTTATCTGTAACGTCCGGGATGGAGGACTGAAGAAGAACCTCTCTGCCTTTCTTCACAATTCAGATAACGGACAAGCGCCTGAGATTCGTGATCTGAATGATCCCAGCCGCCCTTGCTATATCGGAGTTTCTCCCAATGACTTCTTGATCGGACCTCCGAACGAGCGCCATGCTGCGATCCGCGATGTCGATTTTAATGACACCCAGTTGCAGGATATTGCCCCGACTTTCGAGCTTCTGTGGAACTGGGCGAATCTTGCAAATGAATTTAGTTTTGGTTACGCCTCCACTGGAATTCGCGAGCAGAAAATTTGGCGGGGAGCGCCTTCCCGTAATGGTGGTGCCAACGTTTATGATCAGGAAAATCTCCGCCCCGCGGACCCCCGTAACCTTTCCACGATCAAAATCACCCCCGTAATCGTTGAGGCTTGTGTTTATTACAATCTCGCAACCTACCCACGAGGGAGTGGTTCGGAGCAAGAGCACGCTCTTCGGCTCTGTCTGTATCCGCGGATTGGACTCTGGAATCCTTATAACGTCGAGATGCGTCTTGATAAGCCGATGCTTCTTCAACTCTTTTTGAATGGTAAGAAAACAGTGGAATTCAACGGTAATGTGGGTTTCACCCGCGAGATATATTACGGGGGACGCCGCAATACCTTTGATGGCCAGTATGGCGGTCAGGTTTACTTTAAGCTTCCGGCGGTCACCATTCCTCCTGGTGAAACTTTCATTTTCTCGATGGGTGGTGCTCCCCGTGAACTTAATATTAATCAGTTCGGAGCCAATATTCTTCAAGCCCGAGAGGCGCCCTCATCGGACAGCTATCTTTTTAAGGACTATCTTCAGGTAAATACCTCTCGCTCCCAATACGCCCGTGACGAGGATGACAAGCGATCCGAGTTAATGCCAACTCCTCCAACTTCATATCGGGAGCGCCCATTGAGCTATAAGGAACACGGCGCAGATAACTACATGTTCATGCTCAAGTATTTGCAAAATAATCCCAATCCTACAATTGCAAGTTTCCGGAATGAGCCAGCGCTAGTGTATGCCAGTGTGTCTTTGCAGGCCGGAGGAGGAGATGAGTTTCCGCTGGAGTGGCCTACTGGAACTGAGGGCATTGTTCACCAGTTGAGCGGTCCTGGTGATCATGTCGATGCAGGAAATCCTCCTCACCCTTTCTCTCGAGATGGATTTCGGGTTCGATGGCTTGATGAGACCGCCTCAAACAAGGGCGTTAACAATGAGTTGTTCCTCCAAGAAGCTCCGCTTGGTAATTGGAACCTCCGCGCTTCCTATATTTGTCGTAATCCTTATGATAATCTGACCAACCGGGCTCCGTATTTCCACGGAATTTACACCCGCGATAATCCGAGTGACGAACTCAGTTGGGATAACCTTAATCCTGTTCTGCGCAACGGTTTTCAAACTGGGTTCCCTTTCGGGAAGGCCAACTTCGGGGTTGATACAGTGGTTGCCTTTGAGGTGCCTACCCGGGAAGTCGGGATTCCTTCTTTGGGTTACCTTCGGCACCTCCAGTTATCCGAATATGTCTGGCACCCGAGTTATACGATCGGAACATCTGTCGCTGATCCTAAAGTGCCAACCACGGGAACTATCCCGACTGAAATTCCCGGGAACAACCGAGGGTGGTCTTCAGCAGGAATGGGAACCGGCTACTGGGCCCAGCTCTTTAGTGATATCGTATTCTACCTACCGGAGAAAAATCACCTAATCTTCGATATGAGCTATGAGGTGAACCATAACCTTTGGTCTGACTTCTTCCTTACTGGAGGAACCCAAAACCAGGTCGCTAACTTTGCCCAAGATCCGGTTCGAAGTCCTCTCAATAATGGCAACCTAAGACTCTGGGATCGCAATGGAGATCCGACCAATGATTTGAATGATATGTTCCGTGCCGCAGGCCGTCTCATGATCGATGGTGGGTTTGATGTCCATTCCACTAACAAGGAGGCTTGGAAGGCTCTGCTGGCGACGACTCGTGACACTGGTTATGGATCACCAAACCGGACTCCGTTCCCCCGCACGCTCTTTCCGCAGGGTCAGGAGAACGACAAGGCTGAGTATTCCACCAAGGTGTTCACAGGCTTCCGTAGTCTGGGTGATCAAGAGATTGACTCGCTCGCCGAGGCGATCGTCCGTGAGGTCAAGGTGCGCGCTCCGTTCTTCGGGCTTTCCGATTTTGTGAATCGCCGTCTCACCGAAGATCCGACCGGACGAAACGGTGCGATTGAGGCCGCGCTCGAGCAATCACTCCCTAATCGTGGTCAGAATCAGCAGTTCCCAATCACGAAGCAGAGCCTTCCCAATCAGGGTGGTTTGGTTGCTGAGGGAAATCCTCGGCAGTCCGATCTCACTCGGAGTGACCAGCTTCTCAAGCCGGCTTCCACAGGTTATGGAACCCCTGGATACATCACTCAAGGTGACATTCTCCAAGTCATTGGTTCTGGACTCTCTGCTCGCTCGGATACCTTTACGGTCCGTTCCTATGGTGAGTCCCGTGATATCAATGGTAAGGTTCTTGCAAAAGCATGGTGTGAGGCAGTTGTTCAGCGCACTCCAGAGCCCGTTAGGCCTGATCAGGTGACTGGATTAAACCCACGGGTCCCTCAGGACGAAGAGGTGAACTTTGGACGTCGCTTCCAGATTGTTTCCTTCCGCTGGCTCCACGCCGACGAGGTGTAATTCTTGCTGCAGGAAAAGAATTTTTTGCCCCCAAAAGGCTTCGGTGTTCCGGAGCCTTTTTATTTTTCCACTCGACGGTTCGCTGTGGTTGGGTGAATTTGCAGAGAGACATCGATTTAATTTGTTATGAAACCACTTTCCTTTTTTGCATCTTCCTTGATTGCCATCCCATTCTTGCTTCATGCCAAGGCTCCCAAGGAACTTTTAAAAGAAGCTCAGGCTAACGCAGCTCAGTCTAAGAAAGATGTTCTCATGATCTTCTCAGGATCGGCCTGGCACCCTCAAAGCAAGTCTTTCGAAGAGAAGGTTCTCAAGACCGATCCATTTAAAAAAACGATGGGTGAGAATTTTGTGCAAGTGCTTTTCGATATTCCCCGGACACGGGACGAAGCTCACGAACATATTCTCGAACTCGAGCAGGATTATCATTTTAAGACGATTCCATCAGTAGTCCTAACCGATTTTAAGGGTAGGCCTTATGCTTATTCGAGCGAGACCCGTGAGAATGCTACCGAGTATTTGAAGCACCTTGGGGAGATGCATCAGGTTCGAGTAGACCGTGACAAGGCATTTGCTGCTGCCCTTAAAGAAAAGGGCCTTAAGCGTGCAGAGCTTTACGTAAAGGCCCTCAAGGCTCTCCCTCAGAATTTTATTCGCGATTATTATGCTTCAGAGTTAACGCTTATTGCTGAAGCCGACAAAGATGGGAAGACTGGCTATGTGGCTGAGATCAAAAAAGCCGAAGCCCTTAAACAGGAAAAGGCGCGATATAACATGATGTTTCGTGATAAGAAATATGAGGACATTATTAAAGCATCCAAGAAGGATGGGGAAAACCTTAAAGGGGAGGACGCCCAGCGGATTAAGATGTATGAAGTCCAAGCTCTTTATTCTTTAAAGAAGTACGACGAAGCCGTAGCTGCGATTGAGGTCATGAAGAAACTTGCACCTGAGTCAGACCTTGGCAAGCAGGCCGATAAATATAGAGACCAAATCAAGGGAGCAAAAACCCGGGCTGCGAAAATAAAGGAGATGGCCAAGAATCCGAAGCCTCGGAAACCAATTGTCTCTAAGCCAGTTGCTATCGTCACTGATATCAATGAGCTGAAAAAAGACGCTAAAAAAGCAGAGGAGGATTTGGTCAAAGCAATTGCTAGCGAGAAAGATTTACAGACAGCCAAGGCCGAAGTGGATCAGAAAATAAAGACGGCTGAGGCGGCATTAAACACACTTCGTGATGCCGGGAAAAAAGCTGATACTACCCTGAAAAGTGCCGTTGCGGAGCGTGAAAAACTAGCCCGTAAAGCTCAAGCAATGAAGGACGTGGTGGAAAATCACGAGGCGATGGAAAAGCGTAAGCGCGATATTAGCGAGCTGGAGAAGCGTGCTGCTGCTCTGCAAAAGCAGGCAGATGACCTCCGGAAGCAAGCCGATAAGATCAAGAAAGGAAAATAGTCCGGTGTTTCGATTGGCTCTCGTTTTAGTCCTGATTCTTCCTCTTCAAGGGGCTTGGCTCACTGATCTTAAAGAAGCTAAGAAGCAGGCGTTTGAAGAAAAGAAGGACGTATATGTGGTCTTTCTAGCTACTGAAATTTCCGGAGCATGCGTTCAATTCAAGAAGCGCGTGCTCTCCCAAGATTTATTTCAAGAAGCTATTTTAGAGCGTTTCGTGCCAGTTCTTTTCGATGTTCCTCTCAAACAGACTCCTGGGATGGTTTCTCCGCTTGCTGCCAATCGAGTGGTAGCAGAGGGTTTTGGAGTTGATCGGTATCCGACGGCCTTTTTTCTGAATTCTAAAGGGATCGTTTATGCTCGGGAAACCGGGGCAGCCATTAATGGGCCATTAAAGCACGCTGCTAAAGTCATCCAACGATCCAATGACCAGGTGGCGAGATTGAAAGCAATTAAAGAAGCTTATCAGAAGAATGGTCTAGAGAGGGCTAAAAGTTTGATCGCTTTGGTCAAGAGCACTCCTCTGGGAGCGGATCCCTCCCTCAACGCTGACCACCTTGAGGAAATGGCAAAGCTTGATCCCGATGACTCGCTGGGCTTCCGAAAGAATCATCTTGCAGAGATGGGATTTGCGAATCTGAATCGAAGCCTCAAGGAGGTGTTCCACAAGGATTCCTATGATGAGGTGGTTCAATTGGTCGACGATTACATCACCAAGTTTGAACCTGAAGAAGCGCTCCTACAAAAAGCTCTTTTTCCTAAGCTTGCTGCTTTAAATCATGGTAAGCAAAAGGCGCAGGCGATTAAAGCTGCGGAGGCAGTGATTGCAGTCGATGCCAATTCGGCACATGGAAAACTAGCCTCTCAGATCCTGAAGCGGCTTAAGTCAAAGTAGCGGGGTGGATCATTAAAGCGCCCGCCCGTATGAATCGCAGCGGTTGTGCCAACCTGGTCTCCAGCGTGCCTCACCGCGCGCTCCCGGAGAATTGGTGATTCGCAGATCAAGCCTTCTCTTGGCTGCTGCGCAAAATTCGCGTGCGGCGGCTTGTCCGGCCGGAACATTCTTCATCTCCATGAGAACCCACATCAGCCCCCAGCCTTGGTTGTTATAGCGCTCGGTGGGGTTTGTTCCGTCGCCCTTAAAGTTGACGTAGTCAACCAAGGCATAAACGCCATTTGCACTTGAGGCCACTTTGTCGTAATTCGCTTTGATACGCGACCGCTCTTGGGTTGGTGCGGCATGCATGATCCTAGGAAGTGCCGCCTGCGATTTGTAAGCAATGAACTCGGTCTGGATCGTCATGTTCGCCGCCAACCATTTGCGAAGACCGGCCAACTGCGGGCCGTTGAAATCGCGGATGAAGGAGGGCTTGTCAGGCCAAGGGCAATTGCGGTTTCGGCCAACCATGGGAACCTGTAGACCTCTCTGCATGGCGTATTTGACGAACTCCGGCCAAGTCTCGCTCCAACGTCCGTTGAAACCTTTTGGATACCAGATGAAATGTCCAATTCCGAGTGATGGGAACTCCTCCCCGTCATTCCAATGAGTTAAGCCGGTGATCTTACCTGCTGATTCATTTTGCCAAATTTTTCGACCAATGGATGATTTTTGAGCCGCGGTTAGCTTCAGCGCTCCGGCGTTCAGAGCTGCTGTAGGCTCAATTAGGCGAGCTCCGGACTGTCGGGTTTGGTCAACTGGTGGGTCCGCCGAGCATCCAGACATGAGGCAAAGGATAGGCAGAACGAATCGAGCAACTTGCATATCGGGAAGAATGCGCTCAAAGTCGAGACATCGCAATGGACAAAAACGAACTTCTTAAAGTCCTCACGCCCAGTTCCCAAGATGTCGTGAAGATTTTTCTTACAGCGGTCATTATTCTCATCGTGACGAAGATTCAGCTATTGAGCGATCGACTTTCGGCTCTCCTTATCGCCCTTCCGCTTACTTCAATCCTCGCGATGATCTGGATGAGGCATGAAAGTAAGATTCCCAATCAAGCCACCCGGATTGAGGCCATTGCCAACCATGCCTACTATACTTTCTGGTTTGTTTTGCCGACTCTTCCAATGTTTTTAGTGATTCCGTGGATGCTTCGTAAAGGTCACGGATTTTATTTCACCCTCTTCGTAAACGCGATGCTCACCACTGCTCTTTTTTGGCTATTGGTGGTGATCCTTAAAAGGTTTACCAATATCGAGTTGATGTGATGAAGTTCCTTTGCCTCCTTCTATTAACTGTAATGTCACTTGCCGCGAAAAATCGCCTCTCTGAAACTGATGCTAGGCGTTTCGCTGATCTCGCGCTTGCCGGGCTTAATCGGGAATTTCCTAATAAGCCGGGAAACGTTTTACGTTCTCCGGAGGATGCTAAAGCGCCCAGCCAACTCACACCTGTTTTTTTTGGCCATTTCGATTGGCATTCGTCGGTGCATGGTCATTGGACTTTGGTCCGTCTCGTCCGGCTTTTCCCAAAGGCTAAATGGAATCAATCGGTGCGAGCGGAGCTGGCCAAGAAGCTAACCCGAGAGGGCCTCGTAAAAGAGGCGACCTACTTGAAAAAGAACCCTTCCTTTGAACGCATGTATGGTTGGGCTTGGGCTTTGCGCTTGGGGATTGAAATTCGCGCCCTTGACGATGCTCAAGGAAGAGAATGGGCGACCTTTTATCGGCCTGTCGAGGAGGCGATCGTCCGAAATGCAAAATCATACCTTCCCAAACTTGATTGGCCAATCCGATGTGGTTTCCATCCTGAATCATCTTTCGCTCTCGGGCACTTGTTAGATTGGGCTCGTGCGACTGGAGATCAGGACTTCGAGGATCTTTTGGTCAGAAAGGCAAAAAAGTTCTATCTTGAAGATGTGGCTTATCCGGTCCGCTATGAGCCCAGTGGAAACGATTTTTTCTCACCTGGATTGAATGAAGCAGATCTCATGCGTCGAGTTCTCCCAGCTGCTGAATATGAGGTGTGGCTTGAAAAATTCTTTCCGAGATTTGAGCTAGGGAATCTCAAGACGCCGGTCATGGTGAGTGATATTGAGGATGGCCATTTGGTTCATCTGGTTGGCTTGAATTTGAATCGAGCGTGGAACTTAAGAGGGATTGCAAGCGCGTTGGATAGCGATCCCAAATTCGAATTATTAAAGGTTGCAGATGCCCACGAAAAGTCGGGTCTGCGTGACGCCATCAGCGGTCACTACGAAGGGGATCACTGGCTGGGAACCTTTGCCGTGTATCTTCTCACCGGAGCCGGGGAAACCGGAAATAAATGATGAGTCTGAATAAAATTAACAGCCTCCTTAGGGCGCTTTCGAACAATCCATTTTACCAGAATAAATTGGACGGACTGACTTCCGTATCTTCGCTTGAGGAATATTCGAAGAAGGTGCCTTTTACTACCAAAGCGGAATTGGCGGCTGATCAAAAATTGCACCCACCTTACGGGAGTAATCTGACTTTTCCGCTCGAGAGCTATCATCGCTTTCACCAAACCAGCGGAACTAGTGGGCAACCGATGATTTGGCTTGATGATAAACCGGGCTGGGAGTGGCTACGCGAAAATTGGGCATGGGTCTGGGAAAAGGCCGGAGTGACTTCCGGGCAGGCTGCCTTTTTCCCATTTTCCTTTGGCCCGTTTTTAGGATTCTGGGCGGGTTTTGAATCAGCCGCTGGACTTGGAATTCGTGCCATTCCAGCGGGTGGACTCTCCAGTGAAAATCGTCTCAAGATGATGGAGAGATTACGTCCCGAAGTTCTTTGCTGTACTCCAACTTATGGACTCCGATTGGCCGAAGTCGCAATTGATGCGAAAAGTCTTGGAGTTGAAAAAATCATCGTGGCTGGTGAGCCCGGAGGAAGTTTGCCGGAAGTTCGGAATCGTCTTTGCGAAGCGTGGGATGCTGAGGTGATTGATCATCATGGAATGACGGAAATTGGACCGGTAACAGTGAGTGATATTGCCGATCCCGGACGATTACTTGTTCGTCATGAGGCTTACTTTTGCGAGGTCATTAATCAGGATGAACAGGGGATTGGTGAGCTGGTTCTTACGACTTTGGGGCGTCACGGTTCGCCGATTTTGCGCTATCGCACGGGCGATCTGGTGCAGCCGGATGAGGACTTCGCGCTTAAGGGCGGCATCATCGGGCGCGCTGATGACATGGTGGTGGTTCGTGGCGTGAATCTCTACCCGGGCGCGGTTGAGGAAGTCGCGTGTTCGGTAGAGGGAATACTGGAATATGAAGTCTTGATTGAGGAAGTGAATTCCATGGTAGAAGTCCGCCTTCGTGCCGAGGGATCTGGAGCAAGCGAACTTGAAGGCCGTCTGCGCGAGGTTTTTAGCCTGAGGATTCCGGTGGAGGAAGTTCCGGAGGGAACTCTTGAGCGATTTGAGATGAAATCGAAACGTTGGAAGCGTCGCAATTAGCGTAATTTACTTCCTCCAGCCGATTGGTTGGGTCCACGCTTGTTCCTTTTGATCGGAGTAAGATGGATTTGGGTGCTTGCGAGTAGAGGTGACGACTGCACGCACATAAAGTTCATCTCCGCTGAGTTGGTATTCGGCAGTGGGGCCGGACACGGTTGTAAAAACTTCGCCAGTTGTGTCCGGGGTGCTGCGACGTGTTCCGATAAATTGGGTTTCAAAATCCACTCCTTCCATAGGAGTGATTTTAATGAGATGTTTTCGGGACCCTTGGTCGTATCTCACCTCCTCTAATACGACGCCGGTCGAAGCATAAAATTCTCCTCGCTCCATTGATTTGATCAATTGATTAGCGTCTAATTCTTTGGCCCAAACCATGACCCATCCCCGCCCTGGCGATACGTTTCCGCCGTGGTAATAGTGGGAGTCGTCAGTCGCTACCCCAAAGAGTGGAGGAGCGTCGTGTGCGAGCATACGTAGGGTGTTTGCCATATCCCAGATTGCTTCATCACTTGGGTGGTTCGTGTCGCCAAGGTGGTTGATGCCTGGGTGACCGTTGTAAACCTCAAAAAATTGTTCTTCCACGACTTCGGCCAGTTGCTGCGGAGTAACGGACCAATGGAAGTTAGGGTGATTAAGATGGGTGAGAATAGGGCGGTTCAGTCGTTCTGACTGCTCTTTGACCGCTCGCAAATTATTCCGCATTGTTTCCACCACGGAGTCGCCTCCCTGCGGTTTTATGACCTCATCTAAGTTAATTGCATTAATATGAATGTGGTATTGCCGAAATTTATCGGTAATTTCTTCGGCTTCGATAAGAAGAAAATCACCATCGGTTTCAAAGCGGGGGCGAATTTCCTCAAGAGTTTTTAAGCGGACCTCTTCACTTCCGGGCTCGCCCCGAAGTTCTACCCAGTCTTTGCCAAAGCGCTCGAGGTATTTGGCCACCGTACCGCTATCTCCTTTTTGGCGACGTTTCTCGACTTGTTTTACGGGCATCCACCTCTGGCCGCGGCTAAGTGTGTTGTGATCGGAGAGAGCGAGGAAATCGTAGCCTTCATTTTTATACCAATCTACGATCATTTCCGGCAGGTCATTGCCATCGCTCCACAAGGAATGGGTGTGCGTGTTCCCCTTAAACCAACGACCCTTCTCGGCCCACTCGACGCTTCGGTCCTCCGGTTCACGCCATTCTCGGTAAACAATCACGAAAACTACGGCCAACAGGAGTAAGAGCGGGATGTATATTTTTGCCTTCATCATCGAAGATTCTCACTCCGTATAAAATAAGGAGTTGAGTTACGAATGAATTCGTGAAGTTGCGTGGTAACAATCAGGTTTTGAGCTCCGCAGGCCAACCTGATTTTTAGGGGCATCCTATTGTTTGTTTTGATGAGGAGTTAGCCGTTTCACTTTTTTTTGGATTTCGTGATATGTGGTGGGCGAAGGTAAAAAGCTTCGACTGGCATGTTTAGTAGATCTTCCTGCTCTTCCGGCGAGCGTGCGAGCCACGACTTGAGAAGCCCTTCGGCATCTGAATGACTTTCTAGGCAATCGATATTCTCGGGAAGGCGCTGGAGTGGTTCAAATGTGACTTTGGGTCCTTCGCACTGACCTAGTAATCTAGAAAATTCTTCTCTATCAAGGAGCTTAGGGGGGGGGAGAGCCCGACCATTTTGGACCGGCATGAGAAAATAGGAGTCCCGCCGCGCATCTCCCACGGCCCAGATCATTTCGTTAAGAAACGCTTCGGGAACTCCCTCGAACGAGCAGAGACCAGCGACCCGGCATCCGTGGACTTGAGCGATCGCCTGAGCTGTTGCAATACCCACCCGTGTTCCGTTATAGGATCCGGGGCCAATACCGACGACGACAGCGGAAAGTTTTTCATCGGAGGGGAGTTTACTCAGCAGATCTAGCAGGGGAGTGAAAAGATCACATTCCTGAGATCGCTCGCTCCGAAAGGATTTCTGGGAAAGAATGCCACTTTCGTTGGCCAGGATCATGGTAGCTTGGGCAACACTCGTTTCTAGGACGAGGATTGTGTGGTTCTTTGTCATCGCCATCTTCGGAAGACAGTTAATTTTCTCTAACTAAAAAACTCAAACAATCTTTGCGGGAAACCCTTGCGAACTATTGTGAGGGGCACTATTGCTCTGTCCCTAACTTTCACCATTTCTATTTTATGTCTGATTACGCCAAAGGTCTCGAAGGAGTTATTGCCAATGAATCCGCACTTTCAAACGTCGAAGGTCTCGATGGCCGCCTTTCTTACCTAGGTTATTCTATCGATGAGTTGGTCCAGAATTGCAGTTTCGAGGAGACTACTTATCTTCTACACTTCGGTAAGTTACCAAATACAAGCGAGTTAGCTGATTTCGAAAGATCTCTTCGCACGAATCGTGAAATTCCTCAGGGCGTCATTGATTTCTTGAAATCAGCTCCGAAAGACGCAAATCCAATGGACGTGCTCCGGACCGGAGTTTCTATGTTGGGGCTTTTTGATAAACGTGCCGGGATTGGCGAGCCGGATCAAGATGCCAACCGTGAGGTTGCTATTTCCCTCTGTGCTCAGACTTCGGTTATTGTCGCTTACTACCACCGTGCCCGTCAGGGGTTGGATTTACCGCCTGTGCGCGATGATCTTTCCGAGGCAGGCCACTTCCTCTATCTCATTACTGGAGAGGAGCCTTCCGAGGCTGCGACCAAGACTCTTGATATTGCTTATATTCTTCACGCCGACCATGGCATGAATGCTTCGACATTCTCGGCTCGTGTGACTGTTGCTACTCTTTCCGATTTTTATTCCGCGATGACCTCGGCTGTTGGAACGCTCAAAGGCCCTCTTCATGGAGGTGCCAACGAGGGCGTGATCAAGATGCTTCAGGAAATCGGGAGCCTTGATAAGGTCGATGCCTACGTTGAGGACTGCCTAGAGAATAAAAAGAAAATCATGGGAATCGGCCACCGCGTCTACAAGGTGCTCGATCCCCGCGCTCCTCATCTTCAGAGAATGGCGATCAAGCTTACCGAGGAATTGGGCGAGACCAAGTGGATCGACATGTCCGAGCGGATTGCCACTATGATGCGCGAGCGAAAGGGGTTGAATGCCAACGTCGATTTTTATTCCGCGACCGTCTACTATTCTCTCGATATTCCGACCGATCTCTTTACTCCGATCTTTGCAATTTCACGCATGGCCGGTTGGACTGCACAGGTTCTTGAGCAGCTCGAGGATAATCGTCTCTACCGCCCGCTCACCAAGTATGTTGGACCAAGTGAGCTTTCGAAAGTCGTTCCGATTGAAGAACGTTAAAAGCGATATGCTAGCTTCTTAGAATCATAATTCGGGAGTGTTGACTCGCTTTAAAACTACGATTCTTAATTAATTGTAAGCGGGTGGCTGGGCTATTTACCGCTCGTAAGATTGAGCGTCCAGGCACCAGCCTCACCGTCCTTGGTGTAGGATTTATCAGTAATTTTGATCGTCTCTTTTTTGAGAGGGCCAGTGGTTTCGCTATGTCCTTCAAATTTTACTTCGTTGTGGTGAAGCGCGATTGATTCGGTGGCGGTGGGACTACCACTGCTGGCTTCAATCCGAAGGAGAGAATCTCCTTCTTTTTTCACTTCCGAGAAAATTCGGGTGATGAACTTAATCTTGGGATTCGCTGCCAAAGCAATTGCGGATGAGTATGAGAGTTCTTTGGTGTCGAGCGGGTCAGCCGAATACCAAGAGACGCTTTCCTTCGCTTCGCCGGCGTCGAATTCGATCTGCCGCATGTTCTTGAGGGAAACGGTCGCGGTGGGTGAATTGGTATCACGCTCTAAAATAAGAAGGGTAAGCTCACCTTTGCGGTGGGCAAAGGTTGGAGTCCAGGCTCGCGGAAGAAATCCGTAAGCACTCAATTCGAGATTGGGCTTGGTGGGAATATCAATAATTTTGATTTTTCGAAAATCCGGTTTTTGGCCGCTGATTGAGTAATAACGTGCGCCGGCTTTGAAGATGCGTCCACCATCGTTAATTTCCCGCTTTTGATTAATTTTCCCTCCCTCGGCATTCCATTTGATTAAGTCGACTTCGCGGATTTGTTTTTTTGTGACAAGACTCGGGAGCTTCTCGATGATTCCAGCAACGGTGTCATGCTCCTCTGCGACTGATTTCTTGATGAGGTAGTCACTGAATTTGTTAGGCATTTCGAGGATCCAAGCCTCTTGTCCAGTAAGCGAAGTGCTTAGTGTCATTAGCAATAACAATAACTTTGGAAGGAATTTTTTCATTTGCCCTACAAAGTCATGGAGATCACGGTCTTGTCCAGCGCAAAGGAAGGCGCTATGGCTAGCGGAGCAGATGATTGATTATCAAGCAACAAGTCGATTTGACGTTAAGACCCTCAAATTGGGTTCGGCGATGCATATGCGGAATCGCCATCCAATTTTCCTGATGTTTCGATATTTCTATCTCATTTTAGTTCCAATCGGAGCACTTCTTCTCTTTCTTGGTGAGCTGACCTTTGGTTTTCTTTGCATTCTCGTTGGCCCGTTGCTTTTTATGCGGAAAACCTTCTGGCAATACCGCCTTATCCATAGCTCCAAGTCTTCACCTGAGGCGGGTCAGATGCTGACTTGGACTTTTTCCAATAAAGTGGTCCATCAGGAATCAAGGGGTCACGAGAAGACCCTTAAATGGCGAGAATTTGAAGACCGCTACTTGTCTCCCAAGGGAATTTTGCTCTATCTGCAGAAGGATCAATATTTCATTTTACCGAAGTCGGCCTTTTCTTCGCAAGAGGATTTTGAGGCCGTGAGCAAAATGTGTGAGACTAAGATTTCTGCTTTATGAAAAGGGTTGAAATATACACAGATGGAGGAGCCCGCGGAAATCCTGGGCCGGGGGGATTTGGGGCAGTCGTCATTTTTGGCCAGCATTGTAAGGAGCTGAAAGGGGCGTTTGATCATACCACTAATAATCGCATGGAGCTTATGGCGGCGATCGCGTCGCTAGGAATTCTTAAGGAGCCGTGCGCGATCACTTTGTATTCGGATTCTAAATATCTCGTCGATGCGATGACCAAAGGGTGGCTGGGCGGTTGGAAGAAGCGTGGGTGGATAAAATCGGATAAAAAACCAGTGCTGAATCGTGATCTTTGGGAGCAGCTTGATCAAGAGACTGGAGGGCACACTATCGCTTGGAAGTGGGTCAAGGGTCACTCTGGCAACACATTCAATGAGCGTTGTGATGCCTTGGTGCATGAGGCAATTGACGCTGGGAAATTTATCGAAGACTCGGGCTATCTTGCTCAACAAGCTCAGGATCCAGAGTTATTCGGCTAGGGTGTATTTTTTAATTTTGTGGCGACAGCAAAGCGAATTAAGGCTATTTTACCTTAGCGTGAAAGTAATGTTGTTATTGGCGATCGGATTCCTTCCGGCGAGTGGGTTGATTTTCCGAGATGGTTTAAGCCCTGCCCCGAACACACGCACCGCGCCGACAGGTGATTATGCAGGGAGTGGTTGGCAGCATCAGCTGCGATATTTGACTTCGCATGCCACCATCATTTCGCCCAAACATTTCATTACCGCCGATCATCTAGGTAGCAGTGAGGAGCAGGTGACGCAGCAGGCCTTTTTTAACGGAGTTGAGCTCAAGACTTTTGCGATAAAAGGAGCTCCGGTGAGGATCGGGGATTCTGATCTACAGATTTTTGAGATTTGGGAAACCTTCGATGACTACGCCTTACTCTACACTAAGTCTGATGAGGTCGGCAAAGAAATGGTTGTTCACGGGCGGGGTATTGATCGTGACGAGGAAGTCGTAGGGAGAGGTTGGAAGTGGGGGGCTTATGCGACGCAAAAATCTCGATGGGGCCGTAATGAGGTGGGTGGTTCCGTAGATGTCGAAGGGAATGAACTTCTACATTTTGATTTTTCAGATGTCTTGGGCGAGGATGAGGCAATTGTCTCCCCTCGCGACTCGGGTGGGGGTTGGTTTATCAAAGATGGCCCAATTTGGAAGTTGGCTGCGGTCACCTTTTCGGTGGATGCTTCTTATTCATCTTCCGCGATTCCTTCGAATCAAAATCGCTTCAACGGAGTGTTCTACGATGCAGGTGGTCTCTCTCTTGGTAACGACGATTCTGGATGGGACTTGATTCCGACTTTTGGTGAATCTGAAGATCCATCTGATCTTCGCTTCTATCGTCAGACCAATGGTTATGGTTCGCGAATCAGTGATCGTGCCGAGGAAATTCAGGCACTTATTGACCCTGCCATTGAATGGAAGGATCTGAGTCCAGCTGAGAAGTTTGACAATTGGCTCGAGGCTGTAGGGATCTCCCCCTCGGGATTTGCTGATGATCCCGATCACGATGGGTTTTCCAATCTCGAGGAATATCTTGCTGGTTCTGACCCGAGTGATGGGAGCACAGGGGTAGGGCCAATGACGATTGATTATCTTCCAGACGGTTCCCACTCCTTCGTCCTAGTAGAGTCGTTGGATTTGGGAGGGCGACACCTTAGCTCGGTGCTGGAATCCTCGATCGACTTAGACAACTGGGTTCCGGCTGGTGAGCTAACGGAGATCTCAATTGTTCGGGATAATCCAGCTGGAGTACAAACTCGCTCTTTAACTCGAACACCCGCGCAAAATGGATCCCTTTTCTACCGGCTTAGAATCACGATGGGTTCGTCGAATTAGTTGGAGAAGCGAAGCGGAAATCAGGGTCAAATCTTAGAGCTCAGGATAGGCCGCTTTTTCTGGCGGCGGTCAAGATTTGTCCCGATAAAATGTTAGGCCATTTCGTCTGCTGGGATACGTGAATCCAGACTGTAATTCTACACCTTAAAGATAAAACGTTTTTCAGCGTTTGGGAGTAAAGTCCCAAGCTTCGGTTTTCTCGCCGAGCTTTTTGAGAAAGGCGCCAGATGAGAAAGCGAGGAAGAGCGCAGCGTCGCCTTTCTTGTGGCGGTTAAGGGCGTAAATTTTTTTCATTGTGGGGACAGCTTGCTTGGCCTGTAAACCAAGGAGTTCGATCGCACGGCAGGCACGGAGTGCGACAGGCCAGCTTGGGTTTTCCAATTCGTTGATAAGAACCTTCAGGGCTTTTTTCGAGTAGCGACTTTCTGTGGCAAGCCAAGCGGCAGCTTCGATACTGGCTTCAGCGCTCCTTGTTTGACCTAGGTAGCGGAAGGCATCATCTTTATGTTTGTGATTAGGGGAAGAGGCTTTGAGGGCATTAATTACCCAAAAATTGATTGAGGGATCGTTGGACCCAAAAAATTTAAGAGCGGATTTACTGTCTACCCCAACCGAATCAGCGACATTCCAAACTTGATCAAGCTCGAGCTTTTCGTTCCGAGCAAGATCTGCAATCGATTCTCCATTTTTCTCAACCAAGTCAGCCATGACTCCTTCAGGTAGGCATCCTACGTCTCGAGTTTTCTTACGGATTCTTTTTAGGGCTTGTTGGGCTTTTTTGAGTGAGATCTGCTGAAGGGGACTCAATTTTTCGAGAGCAAGGTTACGGGTGTTCTCGGGGTCGGAGACGCAATCATAAAACTCAACAGGAGCCCGCTGTGGTGAGATGTAATGAGTTTGTTCGCTTGAAAGGCGCGTCTTAGTATTAAATGAATAATTGGTAATTTCATTCCGGATTTCACCTAGGTCTGAGAAAACCGAAGGCTGGTTCCAACCAAGAAATGGGTGATAATTTCGGATGTATAGCCAGCGGTTGTTGCGAACCGAACGGGAGCAGTCGAAGACCTCGTCGACCCGGTCACGTGCACCATAAATCCATTCACGGTTGTTTTTTTGATTGAGGAAGTTGTGCCCCTGCATGTAGGTCGGGGCATCAATCCCGCAAAGCGCGAGCACGGTTGGTGCGAAGTCGACAAAAGATACTAGTTTGTTATTTTTACTGCTGCGATTTTCGGACCCGGGGACAAGGTGTTGCCATTTTTTAGGCACTCTAACCATGAGTGGGACTCGCATTCCTGAATCGGTGAGAAGTCGCTTGTGACGTGGCATCCCCGAGCCGTGGTCGGAATAGAAGAAAACGATCGTGTCTTCGGCAAGGCCGTCCTTTTCCAGCTCAGCAAGAATCCTTCCAGTATTCCGGTCCATCACGGTGACGCAGTCATGGAACCGCGCAAGTTCTCGTCGGATTAGCGAAGTGTTAGGATAGTAAGTGGGAACTTGAACTTGATTTGGTTTGTGAATTTCGTCGGGAGAAAGCGCCCCTTGGATTTCCTTTTTAAATACGGAGTAAGGCCATACCATAGTGCGCGACTGGTGGGTGGTCATATCGTTAAAAACCGCAAAGAAAGGCTGGCCTTTTTTGCGCGTCCGCCAGTGGGCCTTTGAGCTTGATTCAACCCACGAATTTTTGGTGAGTCGTTCTGCATCTGCGGAGTTATAGTCAGTTTTGACATTATTAGTCGTGTGGTAACCAGCTTCGCGAAGGTATTGTGGGAAACCTGTTACTCCCTGGGGGAGTGGGAAAGCAGATCGCATTTGGCCGGTTCCAGTCGTGGAAGGATACATCCCGGTGATGAGGCAGGAGCGCGAAGGAGAGCAGACCGGGTAAGCTGCAAAGGCATGGGTAAAGAGAATGCTTTCCTTCGCGAAGGCATCAAGATTTGGGGTGCGAGCATCTGGGTGGCCATAGCAACCGAGAGCGGGGCTGAGATCCTCGGCGACGATCCAGAGGATGTTGGGTTGCTCAAGAGTTGACGTTTTAGATTCAAGCTTGCGGGCCCGAATTTTCCGGAATTTCACAACACCCCCTTTGCCGTGATGCTGAATTCCGAAGTAGCCTTTAAGTTGTTTGCTCTCACGAATATCGGCGACGGGGCTTCCGTTAACGAAGGTCTCAATGCGATTTCCTTGAGCGATCACGCGGAAATGATTCCATTGGTCTTCCTTAAGGATGCCCTTCTGCTTTGTAAGCCAGCCACCAAGCCCAATTCCGTAAATCCCACCGGGAGCCTTTCGATCGATCTCAATTTGATAGCCTTTCGGTTTTCCTTTTGCTCCCGAACAACGGAATGCGAGGCCGGAATTAAATCCAGGTTCCTTGGGGAGAAACACCTCTAGTTCAACTTCGAAATCATCCATTTTAATCTTGGAGGTGACCCATACATTAGTCTTCGAGAGAAGATGAAGTTCACCGTTAATGGCCTCGAATTGCTCGACTTCTGCGCGCGGAAGCCAACCGTTAGTCGATTTTCCGTCGAATAGTTCAATCCAATCGGCATGGAGCGGTAAAATGGCGAATGCAGTGAGCAGGAACGATCGCATCTGGCGATCTCACCTGATTTTTCGCGTGAGTTCCATCGATAAAACACGACTTTTACTTATTCTACCTACACCTCAGGTTGTAGGGTTCTAAATTTTAAGGTGATAGAGCTAATACCGGAGCTTCCTTACTCAAAGGGGTCTCATCGACAGTGGTGCCCAGGCGGTATAAGGAGAGGCTTCTAATTCCTAAAGTGGGTTTGAAAGTAGAAGTCAAATCGGGCGTAATTATAAGTGATCAATCTGATCGTTCCTATTTAAACCCAGTTTCTATGAAATATCACCTTCTGACTTTGACTCCTTTTTTGGCTAACCTGTCTCCTCTCCAAGCTCAAGTCGCTGTCTCCGACGCGGGGCGTTGGAACAAGGAACAGGTCAAGAATGAACGCCCGGCAGTCGTGACACCTCCAGGTCACACCACCGATGCCAAACCCGGCGCAGTGCCATCTGACGCTATTGTCTTTTTTGATGGGCGTGATCTTTCGAAATGGAAGGGCCGTGCAAAAGATGGAAATGATGGTGCTAATTGGCAGGTGAAGGATGGTTTTATGGAGGTGGTGCGAGGAACTGGATCGATTCAAACTCGTAATCAGGTTGAGGGAGATTGCCAGTGGCATATTGAGTGGTGCACTCCCGCTGAAGTGAAGGGGAATAGTCAGGGACGGGGCAATAGTGGCGTCTTCATTGGAGGGTATCCCGAAGTGCAGGTGCTCGACTCATTTAAAAATGATACCTATCCCGATGGCCAGGCTTCCTCGCTTTATCAAAGAAGTGTCACCTTAGTGAACGCGAGTCGTGGGCCGGGTAAATGGCAAACTTACGATGTGATTTGTATTCGAGAGAAGAAGGGTGCCGACGGAAAAGTGATTCAACCGGGATCGATTACTGTCTTACACAATGGGATTGTGACGCAATTCGCAGTGCAAGAAGGTGGAAAGGCGAAGTCAGGCGGACTCTCACTTCAGGATCATGGTAATCCAGTTCGCTTTCGGAACATCTGGGCGCGCAAGTTGGTGGTGCCAAGGACCAAGCTTCCCGGAAAATAAGGCTAAAAGATTGCGCGATTTTTGGTCATCGTTTTTATTCTGGTGACGATGATCTTTATCAAGAAGTCTAAGAGAAAGTTGCGAATAGATTAGCGACCACATGGTTTCAAATTAGGGGTAGAAAGGCATCGCTGATAGTCCTTTTCGAGAGACACACAGTGTTGCGAGTTAGCGATCTATAAAACTTAAGTTTGCAGCTGCTACGGATAATTTTTGACTTTTCTGAGAAGGATTTCGCACTGATGAAGAATGACTGATCTCTACTGGAATAAGGGCAAGCGAGGGGCGCCCGATTTTTCGGTAGTCTATCAACATCTAATCGCAGGTTATGCAAAAGCGCGACCGTATCCAAACAACGATTGATTGTTTTCTATGAGGGTGCTAGCTCACGCCGGTAAGGGCGGGAAAAAAATCAAGTTGGATTCTTTTGTGTGTGTGGTGTCTTGGAGTGACCGGTTGATATTATTGACAAATATGTGCGTAAGATTGCGGGTGAAATGTGGGATCGTCGTGGTCTTTATGGTGCTGATCAGTTGTTTGGAAAATGCTCAGGCGGGAAATCCACAACCTTCAGTGGTAGTTCAGCAGATTAAGGACAAGCCGGTGATTGATGGAGTTTTGAATGAGGAGGAATGGATGCGGGCGAAGAAGATCGGGAATTTTGGGCAGGTGGAGCCCCGCGAAGGGAAAGAGGCAACGGAGCGGACGGAAGTTTTGCTGATGCGCACGGATGAAGCTTTATATCTAGGAGTAAGGTGTTTTGACCGAACTCCCGCGAAGGTCTTAGCTAGGGACCGGAGGAGGGACTCCACAGGTTCGGGGGATGATCGACTGAGAATCGTAATCGATCCGTTTGCGCGCGGAACTGAGGGGTATTTTTTTGGGATTGCAGCGGGGGGGTCGAGAGGGGATGGAATTGTGCGCTCAGGAAACCGTCCGGAAATGGAGTGGGATTGTATTTGGGATGTTAGGACCCGTGTCACTGCCGAAGGCTGGGTGGCAGAGGTTGAGATTCCGTTTCGAAGTATTGCCTTCGATCCGAATCAGGAAAGCTGGGGATTTAATGTTGAGCGCGTGATCAGGCGGAAGGAAGAGAAGTTACGCTGGGCATCGCCAACGCGAAAAAAATTGCTTTATGCATTGGAGGGAGCGGGGCGGATCACTGGGATGCGGGATTTAAAGACTGGCCTGGGACTGGATGTGCGACCTTCACTGGTATCGCGTTGGCGGGAGGAAACGGGTGGGGCGAATACCTTTGAAATTGAACCGTCAATTGATGCTTTTTTTAGGGTTACACCATCATTGACTACGACCCTGAGTTGGCAGACAGATTTTGCAGACACGGAGGTGGATAAACGGGTGGTGAACACCACAAGATTTCCTCTTTTCTTCCCTGAAAAGCGGGCCTTTTTCTTGGAGGATGCACGCTATTTTCGCTTTGGTGGAATCCGGAAGAGCCCGCTTCCTTTTCATTCGCGGACAATCGGATTGTCGGGGAATGGTGAGCGCGTGCCAATTGAGATGGGTGGGAAGTTGACAGGGAAAGTGGGGAATTGGAACCTGGGTTTGCTTGGAGTGGGATTGGAAGGAAAAGGGGTGTTGGAAGCTGATGACGTATTTGCGGGCCGGGTGACCTACGATTTATTCGAAGAGTCCCAGGTGGGAGTGATCGTGACAGATGGTGATCCTCGCGGTAATGGGTCGGCCCGTACCTATGGTTTAGATTTTTATCTGAAAGATAGTAGCTATCTAGGTAGAGATGGAAAAACAGGCGAATTGATTGGCTGGTTAATGCAGACGAACGGTGATGGTTTGGATGACTACGGGTGGGGGTTGACTGGGATCTACCCAAACAATCCTCTCTACATGCGGGTGGGACTACAGCGAGTGGGTAAGGATTTGGATCCAGCGATGGGATTTGTGAGGAGACCGGGAATCTACGAATTTTCTTCGTTCTTCTCGTATGAATTTGAGTCGGGTGGGAGGAATTGGAACGAGATTGATTTTGATTTCTCGGCTGGTTTTGATGCTGATTTGGAAGGACAGGTTTTATCGGAGGATTTTGAATTTGACGTGACTTTTGAGAGGAAGGGTGGAGGTGAATACAATGCGGGTATTGAGCACGAACGCGAGCGCTTCTTGGAAGATTTTGAGATCTTAGATGGTGTGATTATTCCCGTGGGTGATTATCGGCACACGCGAGTATTTGGTGGGTTTAGCACGCCTTCGTCCTGGAGATGGGGGTCCAGATTAAAACTGAGTGCAGGGGAATACCTGGGAGGGCAGAGCCAGGGAATTGATCTGGAGATGTTTTGGAAACCAAGCCCGCAATGGGCCACGCGCGTTTCGGTGAATAACGAATGGAATCAACTGCCTGGAGGGGACTTTGAAACCTTCGTGGTGAATGGTGCGCTACAGTGGACACCGACAACGGAACTACTTTTGACGACCGATTTGCAATATGACAATTTATCGGAGAAAGTCGGAATCAATGGGCGCGTGAGGTGGACGGTGAAACCGGGGAGTAATGTTTACTTTGTGGTGAATCAGAGTCTGACTAAAATGGGACCGGAGCGGCGCTATGAAAGCTCGGGCAGAGAGGCGGTAGCCAAAGTGGGTTGGACATGGAGGTTCTAGTTCTTTTGGTCTTTGCGATTTGCAACTCTAAATTTATCGGCGTATTCCTTTGGCGGAATGAAAGGTGGGTGGGGATCGTAGGGATTGAGTTATATATTGATTAATACTTATCTTTAACCAAGCCCCAAGAGCGTGCTGGCTTTAGTCCTTTCGTCGTGATCAGATTTCTTTATGAGAAAAACGAATCATTCTGCCTGCCCAACCGAAATCCCGCATTAGAGTAGTCGCGATGGCGGATAAGGATTTTCACTATGAACTGAGCGATCGTGAATTGGCGGGGCGAATATGGGCACGTCTACGCCCATATCGCAGACGAATCGGATGGGCTCTGACCCTCCTTGTCTTTGCAGTTCCTTTCGTGAACTTCCATCCTTTAGTTTGGGGATTTGTAGCTGACGCTTTAGTTGATCAGACCCTCACATCCGATGTTCTCGTGATGTGGCTCTCTATTATGCTCGCGAGCTATCTCATCGGAATTGCTGCGGGTGCCGTTCAGAGCTACCTCCTTGAAAAGACGGGTCAGGCTTTTGTTCGAGATATTCGGGCCGAGCTTTTTTCTAAGTTTCAAGAACAGTCACTAGCTTACCACCGGAATTGTAGGACTGGTGAGCTGGTCACTCGTATCACTAGTGACGTGGATGCGATGGAGCAATCGGTCTTACAGGGACTGACTGCATTGATGGAGGAGTTCGTCACTTTTATCGTGGTGGCGGGAATGGTTCTCTGGATCAGTCCGGTGGTTGGTGCGGCGTCTATTATCCCGCTCGCCTTCGCTTTTATTTTTATCCGAAAATACAATCGTAGGGTCAAATCACTCTATGCCGGAGTGCGGAAGAAGCTCGGGAATATTGGATCCTTCGTGCAGGATCGATTAGCTGGGATTTTGGTCACTCAATCATTTGGCCGGAGGAAGCATGAAACCGAGGAGTTTCGGGAGAATGCCGATCAGTTTTATGATTCAAGTGTTAAGGCAAGCCGGCTTCGTAATACGTATTTTCCAATCGTTTCTGTTTTTGGCTTTATTAATAATCTCATCATGCTGGGCCTTGGAGCGTGGCTCATCATGAACGACAGTAGCCTCTTTTCACTTGGAGCTCTTCTGGCTTATCGTGGTTTTTGGTGGCGCCTTCAAAGTCCTATTCGGACGATTGCCCAAACGAGTGACATTCTCCAGAGAGCTCGAGCAGCGGCTACACGTATCATGGAGCTTCTCGATGAACCGATTTCCATCAAAAATAAGCCGGGGGCCAGATCATTGGAAAACGTGAATGGAGCAATCGATTTTAATGAGGTGAGTTTCTCGTATCTCCAAGGAAAGCCTATTTTGAAGCAGGTTAGTTTTTCGATCAAAGCCGGCGAGTTTGTGGCGGTTGCCGGGGGGAGTGGTTCAGGGAAAAGCACGCTTCTCAATTTAATTCCCCGCTTTTATGATGTCGATTCTGGCTCGGTTACGATTGATGACGCCCAAATCAAAATGGTGACCCTCGACTCGCTTCGCAAGAAAATCGGATATGTGGGGCAGGACCATTACCTTTTCGATGGCACAATATGGGAGAACCTGATTTATGGTGATCCAGCTGCCACGAAGGATGCAGTTTTCTCTGCTGCCAAGAAGGCTAATGCCCATGATTTTATTCTGTCTTTACAGAAAGGTTATGAAACGCAGGTCGGGCAAAACGGAGTGAAACTTTCGGGAGGTCAGCGTCAGCGACTGAGCCTAGCACGAGCTTTTCTAGCCACGCCGCGTATCCTCTTGCTTGATGAGCCAACCGCCTCAGTGGAGCCCGAAAGCGAATTTTTAATTCACGACGCAGTTTTGACACGCTCAAGAGAGAGTGGAGGGACTACGGTTCTCGTGACTCACCGTATTGATCTTCTTCGTCAGGCTCCGCGCATCCTCTTTTTTGATCAGGGGAAATTGGCTGCAGATGGCGCCCATCATGATCTGGTTGAAAGTTGCTCGGCCTATGCTGAAGCATATTTGCGTTGGGAAGTGGAAGAAGCGAACCAGATTTCTGTTCTTCGGTAAATTATGGTTCGCATTTCTTGGTTAGTGACGATGTATTAAGGAATAGGTGACGAAAGTAATATCAAACAAATGGGAAAATCTCTTGGCCTTCAAGAAAACCATGATCATAGGAAAGACACCGGAATTCTTTAGGGTGTTTGGCCTTATCCTTTTTCTGATTTCTTCTGGGAAGGCAGATCAGTTAGGTGTTTGGAATCGTTTCCGGGGTCCTCACGGTTCCGGAGTTGCAGTTGGCTGTCAACCACCCGTCCAAGTTGGGAAAGATTGCGAAGCTTGGCGGGTCTTAATTCCACAAGGGCTTTCGTCTCCAGTTTTATCGAAGAGCCAGATTTTCCTCACTGCCGTTAGAGAGGGCGAGTTGATGACAATTGCTTTAGACAAACAGAGTGGGCAGGAACTCTGGCGAAGATTCGCTCCAGTAGAAGCGACAGAGAAGGTTCACCGTGCCGCGAGTCAGGCTTCTTCAACTGTCCTGGTCGATGAACAATACATCATCGTCTATTTTGGTTCGTATGGATTGCTTTGCTACGACCATGATGGCAACGAAGTTTGGAAGAAGGCGATTCCAACTCCCCAGACCTTGTATGGAATGGCAAGCTCGCCGATCGGTTTTGGTGAAATGGTGATTATGGTTCTTGATGACGACCGAAATCTACCTGGCAGCAAGTTGAGCCGTTCTAAGGTCGTTGCCTATGAAAAAGCGACCGGAAAGGAAGCTTGGAAGACGGCACGGCCATTTTCTCGCAGTGGGTGGTCGACGCCTATCATTTGGAATCACAAGACTGGAACGGATCTTGTCGTTTTGGGAGACGGACGTCTCAATGGTTATGATCCGAAAACAGGCGAGGGGAAGTGGCATGCTACTGGTTTTTCTCGCGAGACGATCGCGGTCCCGGTGGCAAATCGTGATCATGTCTTCGCTTCTTCGTCAAGAAGGGGTGGTGATGGCGACGCGGAGACTAACCCAAGGCCCTTTTGGGATGCAATTCTCCCCTTTGATAAGAACAAGAATGGTAAGATCGAAAGATCGGAAATGAAGCCGCCTTTTACCTTTCCTTTCCGCCCGGAACTTCCGGTTGATCACCCCGGGTTTGGCTTCCCCATGCCTGTTGATTTAAAGAAGCGTGAGGAACGTGTGGACTGGATCTTAAGCTGGTTTGATAAAGATAAAGACCATGCCTGGAGTGAGGAGGAGTTTATGAAGGGGTTCAAGGACAAGCCCGGGAAACCACTTCTCGTGGCAGTTCGTCCGGGTGGCTCTGGGGACGTTACCGAGACTCATGCAAGTTGGTCGGTAAACCGTAATATCCCAGAGATCCCTTCTCCGCTTCTTCACGATGGGATTATCTACCTGATCCGGGCGGGAGGAGTTCTCGCGGCGACTGACGCCCAAAATGGCGAGGTCATTTACCGCAACAGAATTTCGAGCCTTGGAGGTCAGTGCACCGCTTCTCCGGTCTATGCAAACGGGCACCTTTATCTTGTTGCCAGTCATGGGGTGATCTCGGTTGTTGCGACTGGCAGGCAATTTAGGGAGATTCATTCATATGACCTCGGCGAAGAATCTGAAACGACTCCGGCGATCGACCGGAATTCAATCTATATCCGCACGCAAAAACACTTAATATCCTTCCGTAAATCGAAGTGATGTTTTTTATCGAAGGTTGAGGAATGCTGGATATCTTTTCTCAACGAAAGAACGAGGCAAATGGCAGAATCAACGGAATCTCAAACCAGTCCAAGTAGGACCCTGCTTTCGGCAACTAAAGGTAGCATTCTTGTTAAAGTTTGGCGTCTGATTCTACCGCTAATTTTGCTGGGAACGGGATGGTTTGCATTCAATCACTGGATGCAACCAGAAGTCCGGGAAAAGCGGCAGCGAGGTTTACCCCAACTGCCAAAGACGAGAGTGATCGAATTGACTGTTGTTGATTTTGAACCGCAGATTGAAACCAGCGGAGTGATCCGGGCACACAACCAAATCACTCTCACTTCGCAAGTCAGTGGGCGAATAGTGGCAACTCATCCTCAGTTTGAGGATGGGGCCTACTTTGAGGAAGGAACAGTTCTCGTGGAGCTCGATAAAGCGGATTTCAAAACAGCGGTAGCGAGTGCAAAATCGCAACAAGCCCAAGCGCTTGCGATACTTGCACAGGAGCAGACACGGGCTAAACAGGCTCGCTTAGACTGGGAGGATCTTGGTTACGAAGAGGAGCCCAGCGAACTCGTGCTGCGCGTTCCGCAGTTACGCGAGGCAGAAGCTCGTGTCGAAGCTGCTGCTGCGCAGCTGGAACAGGCCGAGCGTGGTCTTGAACGTTGCCAGATTCGTGCTCCGTTTGATGGCCGAATGCGGCAGCGCATGGTCGGAGTCAGTCAAACGATTAGCAGTGGAACGAGCCTCGCTTCTATCTTTGCGGTAGACTATGCCGAGGTGCGCCTCCCCATTGAGGCTAGGCATATGCGATTTCTTGAATTGCCAGAGGAAGCAAGTGATTCACCGGTCAAGATTATCCTTCGCGATGCTCTGGACGAAAGTAATAAAATTGAGCGAGAAGCGTGGATTGTTCGAACCGAAGGGGCATTGAATGAACAGTCGCTCGATCTCTTTGCGATCGCTCGCATTGATGATCCTTTCGGTCGGGAATCTGGGAAGGC
>DCQM01000217.1 GCA_002323895.1 Akkermansiaceae bacterium UBA1518 | reverse complement strand
TGAGAAGCTCGGTGCCGTTTAGCATTCCGCTGACGCTTAGCTCAACTTCCCACATCCCTTGCTCGGAGAATCCGAGGTTGAAGTGATCATGACTACCAGAATTCATGCTAAGCTGATTGTTGTCAACAGTGTCACCAGGAGAGTTAGTCGAAAAGAAGAACTCCGGTTGATTGATACCAGATTGTTGCCAAAGACTAAAGTCACCATTTCCGGATGGAGAAGTGGCGCTGATTAGTTTGAAGGTGGCACCACCGGGAAAAAGATCTCCATCTAATTCTTCAGTAGCAATACCTAGAAATGGAACACCCTCGGCTTCTCCTTGCGGAATGATCCAGATCGGAGAACCGTTTGAAACGCCAGTTCCACTGTTTAACACTGCAACGCTGCCCATAGTTGCTTGCGTTGAGTCCGGAACAAGAGTGGTGATCGCAGATGGTTCGAATTCCTCGCCTTCTTCTCCGCCACCGACAGGGGAACCATCAAGGATGGCATCTCCTCCGAGATGATAATGAAGGAAAAATTCGGCTCCATCACCTTCGTCTTCGTAGGCAATTCCAATATCGCCGTGTTCAGCGGAAAAAAGAGCTGCGAATGAAGGGGTAACTAGGGATCCAAGAAGGGGAATCAAGGTTTTTAGTTTCATACAGGGGAAATTTACAATAACGCAACTTATGTGCAATAGTTTTTTTATTTTTTATAGGATTCCGACTATTCGGCGATTAGACGGAAGAAGGATTTGGGGGGGACGGGGGAAAGTAAGAGAGAGCGGCGAATGAAAGGAGAAACAGCATTGCCTTCCTCAGCTCCGCTTTCGGCGTATTCAAGAGGGCGGCCACGGTTTCTAGGGCCAAGGTTCCGCCAGTTGACTAGGTCTGAACTGTAGCTAAGAAGGAGGTTGGGGCTCGCGTTATCAAGAGGGTCCTTGGTGAGATCGCGAAAGAAGGTAAAGCGCTGTGAATTAGTGTCGTATTCCGGGAGGAAGTGAGACGAGCTTGGGTTACTGCGGATGGGATCGGCTCCGGCAGCATCAAGGAGGAATTTCATTTGATGGTCAGTGCCATCCCCATTCCAATCGCCGGAGGGATCGATGAGGCTTCCAGAGGGAAGGTCGTAGGCGCGCTCGTAGCTATCAGCCCAATCAGCAAAGCTGTAATTCAAATCGAGCCCTGCAAGGCATCGGATAATAAGGGGATATCCTTTGGATTCGGTTGAATGAATGGGTTGGAAAGCAAGAGTGTGGATCCCGGGTTCAGTGAAATTAAGGGTCGCGGTAGTGGGGCTTGTGAGATCGATTAAATCGGCGACGGAGAGCCCATCTGCGCTCTGAAAATTTGAGCCAAAGGACACTTCTCCAGGGCCGATATGTTCGATGAGACGAAGGGAAACAGGGCCAGTGAGAACGCTTGCCGCACCAGATTGAGCAAGGATCTCAGGTAAGCCGACACGGTCAGGAAGATTGCTACCGATGGCATCAAAACTGCACGGGCAAGAGAAGCCTCCCCCCGCGTTCGAATCAGGAATGACAACAAGGGCACGGCGTGGCCCATAAAGGACCCCATTCTCAGGATCACGGAGGTTGAGCGTCCAGTCTTTATTGTGAAAGCAGAGGGAGGCATTGATTTCAGCGAGTTTTCCAGAATGGGGAACCTGGAAATGAAAGGTTTCGCGATGGCTGGTTTCCTGCCCACCTGCTCGGAGCCGGCCGGCAACTTCGAACTCCAGAAAGTAGTTTCCAGGTTTGGAAAATGCCCAGTTAAAATGGCTATGAGCTCCGGCAGGAAGGGTTGGAATCTCATCGCTTTCATCGATACCATCACGGGAGGAAAGGTAGACTTCGCTACCTCCGAGAGGGAGAGATTCCCAATGAGCAAAATGACCACCACGATCAGGTCCAGATCCAGTGGCACTTTTTAGGGCAAAGCTAATTGTGCCCCGGCCAATATTACTATAATTATTACCGACGCGGGTCTGAAAAATGCCAGCGTCAGCGATCACACGCATACCAAGAAAGTGGTTTGCAGTATCAAATCCTTGGGGAAGAACCCAGACTGTCTCACCGGGATCTGCGAGGAAGGAGAAACCATTTGGAAGAATCCCTTTTGAAAGAGGAGGGGCGATGAGAGTGGTTTGGTCAGCTTTGAGCCGCCTGATTTGAGTTCGATCGTTAAAATCATCGTTAAGGTTATAAGAAACCACTAGAGACCATCCATCCACAGGGTCGTAGTCAGTCTGAATTTCATGATGACCATAGAGCAAATCAAATTCTCTGGCTGTTGATGGCAAGGAAACCGAGGCCAAAAGACTTAGAATTACTATTTTGTTATTGCATATAGCTTGCATTAGTGTGGCTCGGCTAGTAAACGTCGCCTTGGTGGAGCGCAAGAGGAAAATCAAAATATCCTACATCTGGTTATTCCCGATCGGCTTAATGATGGCTGATGAATCGGAAGAACCAGGAGGAGGCAATCTAGTGTCTGAGTTTGTCCTAAAAGAAGATGCAATAATAGGCGAGGCAAATTTGGGAGAGAGACGATCTTCCAACCAAGAGGGGATTGAGCTCATTGAAGATTGGCCGGGAGATGAAATTCCTCTGACGATAAATGAGCAAATCTTGCTGCAAGCTGAAGGCTTTGAAGTACTGCCGGAAGTGGTCGTCGAAGAGGATGCGATCGGTGGTGCGGTCGCGGTTTTCGGAGCTCCGTTGCGGGAAAATCCTTTGCTGAAATTTGGATCAGAAGGGACATCGGTGCTGGGTGGCGAAGAATTACGGCTGAAGTTGGGGGGAACCTTGGGCGAGACTTTAGCCTCGCAACCCGGTGTCTCTGCGAGCTCCTATTCACCTGGAATTTCGCGCCCCGTTATAAGAGGTTTCGATGGCGTCAGGGTAAGAACACTTCGAGATGGTTTGGGAACGATGGACCTGAGTGAGGACAGTCCGGACCATGGCGTTTTTATTGATCTCTTAATGACTGAGGAGGTTGAAATTCACCGTGGGCCAGCTTCTTTATTGTTTGGAAATTCGGCGATTGGGGGAGCAATCAATACACGGACAAGATATATTCCATCAGTAGATCTGGGCGAGCGTTTCGCTGCGATGCTCGCGAGTGGATATGATACGCAAGGATCGGGATATCATTGGGGAACTGCCGCTGAAATGCGTGGAGAATTTTGGGCTCTTGGTTTCTCGGCAAGTCAGGGAGATGCTAGCGATATCTCAATTCCTGGAAAGGCTTGGACGAAGGCTTATGATGAATTGGAGAATCCTCGATCTTTTATTCCAGGTGTGGGCATCGTGGAGTTGGAAAATCCTGATGGGAAATTGGCAAATTCTTTTCATGAGCGTTCAAGTTGGTCTTTAGGAGGAAGGGTTGGTTCAGAGGAGGGTTTTTCGATTGGTGCTTCTTTTCAAGAGGTGGAACAGATCTATGGGATTCCTTACTATTTTGCTGGTGATGCAACCGATCTCTTTGGAGATCTCTCGATTGAAGGAGGGCTAGAGCGAGGAGATTTGGAGATGAGCAACCGTTTCGGTCCGGACGCCTGGTTCGATGAGGTTAAGTTCCGGCTTGGAATGGGACGATATCAGCACCAAGAGATTTTCGACGGGAAGTTGAAAGATGATGGAAAGCGCTTTAATGAGACCGCATTTGATAAGCATGCTCTGGAAGGGCGCCTTGAATTTTACTTTGGGGAGGATTCAGAATGGTCTGGGGTTTTTGGAGCTCAGTTCAATGACGACGATTTAGCGATTGGAAGAATGGTTGTCCCACCCCCTACGCTGTTCACTGAACAATCTCGGATTGAGTCCGAGAATCTGGGGCTATTTTCATTGAACCACTGGGAACACGAACAGTGGCGCTTAAAGGCAGGGCTGCGGTATGATGCCCGTGAGGCGAGATATTCGGATGAGTTTGGTTCGGACGTGAGGGCGGATGATCAATCGTTCTCCCAATCGTTAAGCTTAACTTTCGACTGGGGTGAAGTCGGAGGATGGGATCTCTTGGAAACTAGTTTAAGTGTCTCCAATACTCAGCGGCTCCCTACTGCGATCGAACGATATGCCTTTTATAACAGTGCAGCGCTGGGGAGGTTTTTGATTGGAGGGGATCTAGATGGGGAAGAATTAGACCGAGAAATTTCGGAGGGACTTGAATTTTCGGCGCGTGGTTCCCGGGGAATTTTTTCAACTCAGCTCTCGCTGTTTTATTATAATATCGAAAGTTTTACCTACCTCGAAGACCAGCGCAGGGTGAGTTTTGTGCCGATGGCACAATATGTCCAAACTGGGGCGGATTTCTATGGATTGGAGGGATCGGCATCTTGGTTGCTTTATGAGGATCCAAATGGGTTGGGAACGCTTGGTTTAGGATTAGTGGGTGATGTCATTCGAGGGCGAAATTTGGATGTAGGATCTGAACCATTGCCGCGTATGCCGGCCGCGCGTCTGGGTTTTGAGCTGACTTGGCGAAGTGAACGTTGGACTGGCTCACTGGAAACGCGTTACGTGTTTGCACAGGAAAAGACGGCGCCGTTTCCAACTGCAGAATTGCCCACGGATGATTACCTTATGGTAAATGCTGCGGTGACATGGTTACCGGTTGAGGATTGGGAAAATTTGAGTTGGTCATTGAAGCTAAATAATTTGCTTAATGTGGAAGCTCGCAATCACACTTCGTTTCGTAAGGATTCAAATCCTCTCGCTGGGTTCGGTTTGAGTACTGAAGTGAAGTGGGTGTTTTAAGAGGCTCATCTCAAAAACTGCGTGGGCTACTACCCCTCCAGATACTCTCACTTTTTTATTGCAAGTAAATTGCGTTATGGGGAGAGTGCGTCTCGATGAAATGTGTATCTTTCTCCGGATTGGCCTCGTGTCATTTTAGGGACTTAGCCGAAGGTCTGCAACAGCAGATGTTTTTCTGGGGTCAAGATGTGATTCATCCTAGAGGGAACCAGCTCGTCCAAAATAATTTTGAGCGACTTCCCTCAGAAGGCCTGAAAGGAACCAGTTGTTATCGTCGCGAATGGCAGAATGGACATATCGAACTCTATGGTTCCTGCGCTGGCTGGTATGGTCCTGATGGAGGTTTTGTCTTCATTCGGCCCCGAAAACGGGTTGCTATCTGGACTGGTGGCTCGACACCCATACCTGGGTTGTGGCAGCCTAGCTTCATCAAGAGGCGCGTCAAAAAGGAAGAACTTTATGTGGCGTCGCTTCCATTCCTCGACTGGCTGATCGACTATGAAAGAGCCATTCTAGATCGATTCGGCAACGATTATCGGCGGGAAAATTATTACCGTTATGATCAAGTGCCCAAAGCGACTTCCTGGCTTCGCCCCGAGGCTGCTCTTCGTTGGTTCACCTCTTTCCGCGAGACTCCTAATGAGCTTCTCCGACCTAAAAAAATATCTCAAAATCTCTAGTCACTTTGCTATGAATACAGCTACCACCGCCAGCCCGAATCGTGTCCGATTTAATGAAAAAAATGCTGATCGATTCGGTGTTGCAGCATCAGTTCTATGCGCGGTTCATTGCGCTCTCGCCCCGATCTTACTCATCCTTCTTCCGACCTTTGGAAAGATCTGGGCCCACCCAGCTTCTCATGCTCTTGTCGCGATTTTCATTGTTCCTCTCGCCGCTTTCACCCTCTTGAAGGGATACCGGAAACATGGTAAGCGCTGGATCGCAGTTTCTGCGATGGCTGGAATTTTCTTAGTTCTCTTTGGGGCTGCCCTTCCGGCATTCGCCAAGACTGATGATTCTTTTGCGGGGCTTGCAAGCGATCCTGAGCCAGCAGCGATCGGAACCTGTGAAGCGTCTGGTGATGGCTCTAGCGAGGACAGTTGCGGGGAATGCGACAGCGAAAATATAGGTGAGATCGCGGACACAGAAACTTGCGTGGATGATTGTTGTCCGAGTATTCAAGTCTCAGAGTCCGGAGAAACTTCGCTCCATGTCCCACCGGCCGCTATCATTACGACCTTTGGTGGACTTTTCCTGATCGGCGCTCATTTCGGGAATCTCCGTTCGGGCGCTGGTGCTTGCCTCGTTGATGGTTGCTCCTCTTGCGACGATTCAGAAGAGGCCTCTTGAGAGGGGTTATCGAGTCTCTCAAACCTCGCGCCCTTGGAGTTTTCCCAGAAAAAGAAAGCCGTGCCTCCAAAGACCACGACGATCGCGAGGGCAAAAAGGAGGAGCAGGAAGTTCTTCATGTTCTAAGACCTTAACGGTGCTTATTCGGATGCAAAACAAAAAAGCCCCGTCGCTGAGTTTTACGACGAGGCTCTAAAGATTTGTTAAACTCCTAGTTGGCGCGGCCAAGGTAGCCATTGTCCTTAGTGCTGACCTTGATGATGTCACCCTGCTTGACGAAGAGCGGCACCTGAACAGTCAGACCAGTTTCGAGAACGGCTGGCTTGGTTGGGTTATTAGCGGTGTCGCCCTTGATGCCTTCGGAAGACTCGGTAATCTCAAGCTCAACGGTGTCCGGAAGATCAATAGAAACAGGATTTCCTTCGATAAAGAGAATTTCGATGACCTGACCTTCTTTGATGAAGTTTTTGGCGTCCCCCACGAAATCTTCGTCGATTCCGATGGTATCGTAAGTGGTAGGATCCATGAAATGGTAGGTGCCTGGCTCAGAATATGAAAATTCAAGCTTCTGGCGGTCAGTCTCCACGATGTCGACCTTTTCGCTGGAAGCGAAACGAATCGTTTTTGTTTTTCCGGTCTTGAAAGACCGAATGGTCGCCGCAATTAGGGCGTTTCCTTTTCCGGGGGTGCGGTGCTCGAGCCCGAGAACGACCCCGCGCTCTCCTTCGTATTGGATACACTGCCCGCGTTTGAGGTTTGTTGCGACGATTGCCATGATGAGGATTGGAGTAGTGGAGAGCAGGCGGCGGGTCAAGAGGCGACTTAAGGATCAATGGTTTTCGAATTACTGAGCTCCACGATTTTCACGATTGGGAATAGCAACAAAACCTTTCCGCTTGTCACTAAAAGCTTAATCATTTCGCACGAAAGAGGCTTATAAATAGTAACGCGATCGCCGCTTTTCTCCCCCTGATTAAGCCACAGCGGCGACAGAGACTGGAAAGAACGCAGAAGAATTTGATAAGGTTATCGGCAACCAAATTAGCTTATCACAACAAGTAAAGGATCGGTTGCAATCCAGACGTCAAACTATGCTTAAACTTATCTCTGGCCTTGGAAAGGAACTGGCGTCAATTTCGGGTAGCCAAGAATTGTCAACAAAGCTGGCTCCCGCTCCTGTCAGCCTAATATCCCCAACAGCAGAACCTCTAGGTGTCCCTGAGATAAAACCGGCCGTGACGTTTGACCCAAGTGCAGCGACTATTGAGTCGGCGGAAATCACAGATTAGAACTCAATTTGTTGCCCGTCATTTCTGGCTGAGACCAAGCAGGCATCGAGAATTTTCTGAGTCTTTATCGAGATATCTGGCCAAAACGGATCCGGAGCCCCGCTTAGAGCGAGTTCCGCAAATTTACGGAATAGTTTTGTTTCTTGCGCCGTCGGATGATTGTTCGCTTCTTCCTCAACCGAATACTCTCTCTCGTTACGCTCCATAAAGAATTTACAATCTTGCTGAACAAAGTTGGGGTTTGCGATCTTGAAGCCTAATTTTCCACCAGGATGAGGAAGGACAAAATCATCAACTTTGAGATGTCCTTTCGAACCACTCACATGAAGCCATTGCTGATTCTCAGTAAGGAAAGAGTTGTAGAATGTTGCTGAAGTTCCATTTGCAAAGATGAGCTCGGCACTCAGCTCAGTGGGCACACCATCCGAGCTTTTATTGCTACCCGTTGATGAAAGTAGTGTTGCACGAAGGGAAACTGGCATTTCGTAATTCATCACGAAGAGGGTGGCTCTGATCGTATACCATCCAAGATCGCCAAGCGCTCCCGCCGGCTCCAACTCGCTGTTTCCTCGAATGTTTTCGCCAAAAAACTCAGGAGGAGCACAAAAAGAAAAGGCCGAAGCGATTCGCCGAATCTCACCAACATTCTCAGGAGCATCAAGTGCCTCACGTAGTTTTGTCATTCGATCGCTATGCATGTACATCACACCATCCATGAATTGGACTTTGTTCGCGGCACAAGCGGAAGTCATCGTTTCCAATTCTTCGCTATCAATCGCACATGGTTTTTCACACATTACATGTTTTCCAGCATTCGCAGCTTTTACGACCCAGTCTTTACGCATTCCGGTTGGGAGCGGGATGTAGATCGCGTCGAGGTCATCGGCTGCAATCATTTCATCATACCCGCCAATCGCTCTTGGAGCCTCTTCAAAAGGAGCCACGCTTTGGCATTCGTTGATAAATTTTTGTGCCCTAGCTTCATCGCGACTTGCAACGGCCACGATCACTCCATTACCGGAATGGCGAATCGCATCCCAATTCTTACGCGCAATATTTGCCGCCCCCAGAATTCCCCATCGCAATATCTTTTCCATCAGCAGGGGTATACACTTCAAAGCTTATCGATCCATCCAAAAGTGTTCGCGATGGAATCTTGGCTCTCTCTTTATGCTCCATTTTATTGTTCGCTTTTCGTATAAAGCAACGATTGGCTTAAAACAGTGGATATTAGCGACCATCAACTCCTTCAAAAGCACTTGCGTAACCCCTCGGGGCCAGCGCTAGCGAAGCTCGTGGATCGTCACCTCCCACTCATTCACTCTGTCGCACGGCGAATCACTACGAACGACGAAGCCGCCCGTGACATCTCCCAGATTGTTTTCCTTCGCCTGGTCAAAAAGGCTTCGAAGCTCCCAAAATCTCTACCCTTAACCGCTTGGTGCCACCGCGAAACCCACAGTGCTTCGGTCGATTATGTTCGTTCCGAGGTTCGACGCCAGAAACGCGAAAAAACAGCAGCCGACCTCGATGCTATGAAGACCTCTTCCGAATCCTGGGATCAACTAATACCCGAAATAGATGGAGCCATCAACGAGCTTGCCGAAAGTGATCGAGCCCTTGTTCTTTTACGTTATTATAATAATAAAACTTTTCCAGAGATCGCGCGCACACTTGGCATCAATCACGACACGGCCCGCATGCGTACCAATCGTGCGCTTGAAAAACTCCGTGTCATTCTTGCTAAAAGGGGGATTACCACAACCACGGCGCTTCTCGCTTCCACCCTGCCGACCAACGCGGTCTCTTCAGCTCCCACTAGCCTAGCGACGTCTATTACGAGCACGCTTCAATCGGCAGGAACAACCACTGGAGCACTTGCTTTCGTCAAAAGTCACCTGCTTGCCTTGGGTTCACTCTCAATTGGGATCGCAGCTGTCACGACTCAACAAATAAAAATTAATCAACTGACGCAAACCCAGAGAGTCGCGGCTTCGCCATCCCCAGAAAATCAAAGGTCCACCCGCAGTTTTGCCATTTCTAAAATCCCTCGAGCCGCTTCTTTCAGTGAGCCAGATCTCCTCGCTATTTTTGCTAATCCAGATCCTGCCGAGCGGTTGCGACTCCTTCATAATTACTCATTACAGCTTTCCACGAATCAAATTTCGGAAGCGCTAGAGCTCCTGCGGAGTAAAACTCCCGAATGGGATTCAGAGTCAAAAATCCTTACTCATTTACTTCTCACTCGCTGGGCTAAAGCAGATCCCGAAGCCGCCTTCAGCTCCTTGGACAGGGCAAATTTCTCCCTCGAACGGGGGCACTCTCTCAGCATCCTCTCTGCTCTTGCAGCGCTCGATCCTAAGCGAACCGCTAACTGGCTCACTTCGCCTACAAACACCCGTGCTTATTATCCGATTGTCGGCCACGTTCTTTCAGGGGCGATTGCCAAAGAATGGGCTCGCCAAGATCCCCGGGCTGCCTTGGAGTGGGCTCAAACTCTTGCAGATCAGCAACAAGCTGGAGCTTATTCTGGGGTTCTAGGCACCATTGCCGCGACTGATCCTCAAGAAGCCGCAATCCTTGCCCTTGGTCTCAAGGGAGGCGACGCCCGTGACCATATCCTCGCAGAAATCGCTCAATCTTGGGCACGCCATTCTCCCGTCAACGCACTCGCTTGGACCTCAACGCTTCCACCCAGCGCCAGGGCGCGCGCGACTTCTAGGGCCCTAGAATCGTGGTCTAAAACCCACCCTGAAAAAGCAGCGCAATACCTAGACGAGAACCCGAACCCTGATTATTTAAAGATAATTACCAACGAGTGGTCCAAGCGAGATCCCGAAGCTACGGCCAACTGGATTACCTCAAAAACGGAATCTCCTCAGCGCAACTCTGCCCTAGCGGATACTCTCTGGCACTGGACCACGCAAACGCCCAAAGCCGCCACCGCTTGGATCGAAGACCTTCCAGCAGGCAATTCGCGAGACCAAGCGATTGCAGGTCTTGCCGTAGCGGCCGTTGAATTTGATCCTCGCAGCGCCCTTGAATGGTCGCTTAAAATAACAACCCCTTCATTACGCAACGACCTCAGCCAGCATACCTTCAAAGCTTGGAGTGTTACAGACCCCAAAATAGCCCAGCAATGGGCAAACGATCACCAATTTTTTCCCGATAATTAGACCATCTTCACTTTATGAAACGGCTTCTCGCAGGATGCACCCTTATCGTCTTTTCTTCTCTCGGCGTTTGGCTTCTTCCAGCTCGCGACAAGAAAAATGTTTCCGGTGATCAGCCGACTCCTTCGCCTGCCGAAGTTGGCCACCCTTCCTTTCTGAGTCCGCATTTTAAACCTATTGTCGTTCATCAGGATCGTCTCTTCGTCGCCAATACCCCGGCCGACACGGTCGACGTATTTGACACCTCTTCAAATAACCTTCTCGCCCGGATTCCAGTTGGTATCGATCCCGTCAGCATTGCAATCCGCCCCGATGGACTTGAAGCTTGGGTCAGCAATCACATTTCCGATTCTATAAGTGTCATCGACACCAATCCCGAGAACTCGACGCATCTCCGCGTCATTGACACTGTGCAAGATATTGATCTCGAGAAGCGCGCTACTAATTTCGACGAGCCCGTTGGCATCGCCTTTGCCAGCAATCAAAAGGCCTACGTTGCTCTATCATCCGAAAATAAGATCGCTGTCATTGACGTTGCCTCCCGCAAGATCTCCAAGCGCCTTAATATTCCCGCTCAAGACCCGCGTGCGATCGAGGTCCGGAACGGTAAGCTCTATGTGATCCCCTTCGAATCTAATAACAAAACCCAACTCTCCGGCGGCTATAAAATTGATGGCGACCTCGTTACTTTTAATGCTCACGAGCATTCCATAGCCAATAATAACGTCCTCTCTTTGGGTCACGTTGTTGATATCGTCAAGCATCCTAAAGTCCCCGACAAAGATCTTTTCGTTTTCGATACTGAAACCGACAAACTGATTGAAACAGTCGATACTCTCGGAACTCTTCTTTATGGTCTCACTATTGATTCCAAAGGCACGGTTTTCGTTGCCCAAACCGATGCCCGGAATCATATTAATGGTCGTTCAGGCACTAAAAAACATGGACTGGCCCAACTTCAAAACCGTGCTTTTCTAAATCAAATTACGCGAGTTGATTTCCAAAAGAATGCCGCCAAAAAACCAAGCTTTATCGATCTTGAGCCTTTACCCTCAGTTCAAATCATCCCGCAGAATGCCTTCGCTACTCCCTTTGCCATAGAGATCAGCTCCGATGATCAAACCCTAGTTGCCACGGCTGCAGGATCAGACAAGGTTTTCACGGTGGATACTTCCAGCGGCAAAGTCATGGGGCATGTCAAAGTAGGATCGGTCCCTCGGGGTATTGCGCTCCGATCTTATGAAGGAGGAGCTCCAGCCCAAGCTTGGGTCCTCAATGCCGTTGAGAATTCCATTTCCCAAATCGATCTTTCTAACCCGGAAAACCCAGTCGTTACATCTACCATTAAACTCGACGACCCCACCCCCGCGCCATTCAAACGTGGCCGTATTGCCTTCAATAATGCGAGTGCCTCCAGCACCAAAACTTTCTCTTGTGCCAGTTGCCATCCCGACGGGCACACCGACCAGCTTCTCTGGGTTCTTAAAACTCCTATCGTCTCTGGAGGAAGCCAAATCCAGCCTCGGTCGACCATGCCGCTTCGCGGACTCCGTGATACAGCGCCCTTTCACTGGGACGGTATTCCCGGTGATCCTTATGGCGGAAACAATAGCGCAAATGTCCGCGGGCATAGCCCTCCAAATGTTGACGGTTCCAGCCCTGACAATGCCATTCGCGATGTCGTTGATGGCGCTTTGAAATCTACGATGGCGCTTGGAGACAGCGCCACTGGTAAGGGCGACTTACTCGATCGGAACGAGCGCTATTATATCTCGCGCTTTCTCCTCGCCATTCCTTACCCACCTGCTCAAAAACGTGCTTTTACCAACGTCCTGTCAAAGAGAGCGGTTGACGGATTTGAACTCTTCCACATCAAAGGCAACCACGAAGGGAAACCACAACCGAATGTTTGTGGTGACTGCCATCGTATGCCCTTTCTCGTCTCAACCAACACCCCCGGATCCGGGATGGATGCCCCAACTTGGCGCGGAGCGTATGATCGCTTTCTTATCCTGCCGCAAGGCCGGCTCAATATCATCGACTTTGATTTTTATCGTAATATCGCCGAGAAAGGGATTCCCGAGAAAGATCTTTGGCGTCTGTCTTGGCGAAGCAAACCACGATTTGACCCCATTTGGGAAATGGTCCTTGAAGGGAGCACCGGCTACTCTGGCACCTTTGCCCGCCAGCTCACTCTAAATCGAAAAACTGCTAATCAGCGACTCACTCTCGAGCTTCTTCCGGCTCTTGAAGCTTCGGCAGCCGAAGAGGCTATTGTCCTGCAAGCTGAGGCCCTCCTTGATGGAAAAGACATGACTCTGCAATTTCAACACGGTCACTATATCCAAGTTGATAAAAGTCGCCAGAGCTTCACCCGCCAACAACTCATTGGTTATGCCAAAGAAGGGAAATTTTTAGGCTCCTTCACGGCCCGTCACGGAGCTCAATCTGGGTTTTTTATCCCACAACCTGCTCTCTGGACCCTCAGCTCCATTCAAGAGCAAAGCGGCCGCCAGCAATTTCCCATTCTTGCCGGAGGGAATCAAACCATGACTATGAATGCTCGTCACGTCACGGAAGATGCCCACGTCATCATCGATGGTCGCCGTGTCGAGGCCTCCGTTAAGAAAGGAACTGCTGAGACCATCGCGATTACTATCGACTCACTTCCCCCCAACGGTTTGCATTTTCTTCAGATCCAAAACTCCCAGGGGCTCTTCAGCAACGATTTCATTTTTCACGTCGCGGATAAAGTGGAAGACGTTAAAGGTTCTCCTCGGAACGATCCTGATCAGCTCCGTAATCTTCTTGAAAGATCGATCGCTAGCGGAAGCGTAGCGAGAGTTAAGCGCCACCTTAAGCTCGGGGCCCGTGTGAATCGCCTTCACCAAGAAAATGGCATGACTCCGCTTGCGAGCGCCGCTCTGCATGGGCATCTTGAGATTATCGAACTTCTCCTCGAGCATAAAGCAGACGTCAAAAAATCTAACCGTGATGGCAATACGGCTCTCCACAATGCCGCCTTCATGTGTCGCAGCGAAATCGTGAGTGCTCTTCTCAAAAATGGAGCTTCGACCACTATTCGTAACCATCGTCGTGAATCACCAATCGACGTTGTCTCTGGCGATTGGAGTAAATCTCTCGGTGACCTTTACCGCTATCTAAATACGGTTGTCGCCCAAAAAACCAATTTAGAGAAGCTGCACGAGCAACGCAAAGATATGATCATGCAACTTCGTAAATATGCTCCAAAATAGCCTGCTGTTTTTCAGCTAAATATTTCTCCTAATTTCTGATAAAAAATTACCATCGTTTTGGCACCATGAAAAAAAATATTCTTCATCATCTCATTTGGGCACTCGTGGCCATCACCACTTTTGTGGTCGGCTCAAAAATGAATTCTTCCAACCCTGAGCAAACCGCCAAATCAAAACGTGGATTACAAAACAGTTCCAGCAGTCGTAGAGTCGCAACCTCAGCCGAAAATGGTTCGAATCCTCGTGCTAAATCAACCCGGTCCAAAACAAAAAGTAGATCAGAAACAGGAGAGAGCGTCACTCTTACCGAGGAAGGAATTGCAGAACTTGGAGCGATCTTTAAAGATGGTAACCTTATCGAGCGTCGGCTCGCTTTTGCTGAGATGCTAAAGCAACTCACTCCTGATAATGCTCGGCAATTGCGTGAGCAGATCGCCCACATGTCGCAAGACTCTGCCGAATTTCGCGAGTTTCACTACGCTTGGGGGGCTATTGCGGGAGATGAGGCAATCCTGCATGGGAAAGACACTCCAAAACGTGATATGGCTGCCTCGCTGGCAGGATGGGCGTCCGAAGACCCACAATCTGCCATGGCTTACTTTGATAATCTTTCCGCCGAGGAACAAAGTGATGGGACTCACATGAAATGGGGAGCGGCCTTCGGACTGGCTGACGCTGATCCACAACTTGCTGCCGAGTTTGCAGTCGAACGCTCACAAAGTGGAGATAAGGATGCTGATAAAATGATCCACATTGCTGCTGCTGCGGCCTTGAAATCTGGAGGCCAAGAAGAGGTTACCCAATGGGCAAGTAATATCCCTGAGGGAGACCTGCAAAACACCGCCTTTCAAAGAATCGCCGGAGATTATGCCAAAGAGGATCCCGCTAAAGCTGTGGAATGGGCTAGCAATCTTCCCGAAGGCGAAGGCAAAAATCACGCTGTCGGATCCTCTTTTCACCAATGGGCTAACCGAGACCCTAAAGAGGCCGCTAACGCAATCTCCTCACTCCCAATCGATCAGCAAGATTCCGCAACCTATGGTTACGCCACAAGCGTCGTCCACAAGGAGCCTGCTGCTGGAGTGCAATGGGCAGCCAACATCAAAGACCCTGAAGCCCGAACAAATGCAATGGTCGATACCGGCCGTGTCTTTTATCGCAGGGACCGCGAAGCTGCTCAGGAATGGCTCGCCACATCTAATCTAACGGAGGACTCAATCCAACGGATCACCGGAGGAAAATAAAATCCAACCCAATAAAATTCAGTAACTCTTGCTATATAATTTTGAGTTATCGTTTTCGATAGCTGCGATTATCTTTCTATTTTTGACAAAGATAACGCTTCCATCAAAAGGCTATCCTGCCGACTGCATTTTACCAATGGCCATGCTCTCCCAACCTTTCTTTGGGATGTATTTGTAGAAGATTTCTTCACTCTCGCGATCTACCGCTACGAGGTGCGCCCATTCATTATCAAATAACTGACTCACGTTGATATGCTTCTCTAGGATACGGCTTATTCGATCCCGAGGTGCATCGACAATTACGAGAGCTCTTAGGGGCTCGTGATAAGGTTGATCTCCATTCATCACTGATTGTCGGGCTAGGCCCGTGCGTAAATCGCCCTGAGGACCCGACATGATCCCCATACGGCCAACCACGTTATGATAGATCTTACTACCACTTCCATAAACTTCTGGGTCGGTCGCGGAGAAGTAATGCTCACAGTTGATCCATTGTCCTACGACAACGGGTGCTGCTAGGATCCCTTCAAGAGACGCTTCGGTTGGGTCTTTACGATAGTCATGGGAGACGAGGAAAGTTCTCCCTTCAAGGTCAATATGGCTCGTCAGTTCACGAGGACCGACTACAATAGAGGCATTACCCGAAAGGCCCCATTCTGGACGAACTTCACTCCAGTCCCCGGCCCGTCTTCCAATTTCGCGAACTGCTGCGTCATCGCTGGGATCAGTTGTGGCCTCCGGTAAACGAAGGCACCTTTCACGGTTCGTTGCGATTGTTGCGCGGAGAAGATCCTCCTCGAGTTTGGCGAGATCTCCACTGTGAGATTCTGGCAGGTCAACCCTGTCGTAGAGTTCGACCTCATCGGTTGTCGTGTTGTGCAGTCCTGCGATGAAAATCGTGTCTTCTGGAATGGTTAGGCCGTTATCAGCAAGAATAGCACGCACTTCAGGAAGATTTGCAATTGTAGCGAAAGCACGTGCATTTGGCTTGCTGGGGTTTCCTCCACAGGCGCCACAATCGAGTGCAGATTCATATGGATTGTTATCCGACTTACTGCCATGTCCGCAAATCAGAATAAGACGGGCAAACCCTTCGGTCAGTCCAATGGCACCGAGAACATTTTTCAGCATACTCGCCTGTTCATCTAGAGTCATTCCCAAGTCGATATCGTGATCGTGGTCATGATCGTGGTCATGGTCTTTCCTATCAAGAGTCAAAGAAGTTTCAATTGGCGGCGATACAGAGCGAGAGAACCGTTCTTTAAACTTCCGGAAAGAGCGGGGAAACATGGTTCGCCCGATTAGGGGCCAGCCGAATATCCAGCCTATGGACTCCACAGTTATATAAGGGGTCAAAACGTGGGCTTTTAGATCATGAAGGATCTCATGGGCCGTGTGGAAAAACTTTTTACCTGCCTTGTGCTTTGCAACTTCGTCATTCTGGCCATCACGCTCAACCTCGTGGAAGGTATGCGTAGGCTTTGCAATAGCGGGATACTGCTCCGTATGGTGGTGTGCTCCATGGGGGCGGAAGCGAATGAATATATTGAGGAATCCGGCCCACCCAATCGTCTCATAGTTTCCTTGCGCCTCAAGATTTCTCCGAAAGGGCTCTGATCTGACATCGATACAGAAAACTGATTGCGCAATTGGGCGTTCTGGTGATCCGTCTTCTTCTTTGCTGGCAGAGATCCCTTGAGCAACTTCGCTCATGACTTGCTCATGATAGCCAGCTTCGAAAGCTTTGAGCCAGATAGGCCCATGCTCGGATACCGGAAAAGCTTCGAGCCACTCTTGCAATTTTTCTAGCTCTTGCGGTGCTGCCTTGAGAAGAGTTTTCGGATCAAGATCAAGGGCTCTGGAGAGGTCTGTGAGTTGTAAAGCCTGAGTAAGCCCAACTTTCTTGACCTGAAGTTCCGTATCAAGTTCCTCTGCCTGTTCACGCAGGTAAGAAGAAATCGCGTCAAATTTTCCTTCGATAGAGAGTTTTGTTTTGCAGGCTTTTTGGACAAGCTCTTTTTCATACCAAAGACGCACGGCAAGATATTGGACTAAGTCAATGGGATAAGCTTCCTGCCATTCGTAGTCTGGATTTTCGCCCCGCCAGTTGATGAAGCTCGCCCATCCGTAAAGAGACGCGAGCTCAAGTGAGAGATAATTCTGCCACTGATCTTCTGGAATACCGAGGGCATTAAGATTCTCTCGGAGTGCTTCCTCCGGTGACGAAGGGAGAGCCGCAATTTTCTTTTTACTTTTATTGATTCCACAAGGGGACCATTCCTGCCCGGCAAGATTCTTCCAGGCTTGGTAGAACGTTTGATCTCGTTCAGGCATGGCCCAGGCGGCGTGACCTTCATCTAGGAAAGCTTCGCACCACTTAATCACTTCCCGATCGATCCAGAAGGAGACCCTCGTATGCAATTCACGGTCACACCAGTCAGCGAGAGTTTCTTCGCGGCCAAGAGTGGTCGTTTCCTGATTTACAAGATCAATACCGTCAATGATTTGCTCACTTAAGCTCTTGATGGTATCTCGATCCTGAGAGCGGTCGACTTTTGCTTCAATGGAGTCAGTCGTGACTGGTGGCGCTCCACTGAGGAGATGTGCTTTGAGCATATCAGCATGGGAGATTTGTGACCCGTTTAGATCTATATGCTCCTGTTTAATCAGTGGCTCGATAGCATCGTCAACATGCTTGGGAAGGATGCGTTTGCTCTCAACAAATCCCCGGTATGTTTCGTTCGACAGGTATCCTTTACCTCCAGTGAAGCGTTGGGCTAAGCTAACAGCATCTTGGAAATGCATATGCTCTAGATTATGCAGTGGGTTGTGATGAACAAAGCCCCGCATAGGCCAGTAATGAGCGATGACTTCACTGGCCTTAGAAACGAGTGCCCGAAGCTCCTCACCTTTGGGAGCGGTCTCAGAAGTAGTGGCTTTTGATGGTTCCATATTATTTCCAAATGTTTGTGATAGAGGCAGTTACTTGGTCCTGCAGCCAGTCATGGGAGATTCCACTCAGAGCTAACAAGGCGAGAATCACCACGATGAACACGGTAATCTCGTTTCCGTTGAGATCATCGTCGTCAAGGCTACTTGTTTTGGGCCCAAAAAGGAGTCGCTGCATTAACTTGAAAAATATCCATGATGCAGAGAACCACGTAAAGAGAGCAACTATGACGCCTGGGCCAGAAATTTGGGGGTCTAGTAGCATGTCCATGTAACCAAAGAATAAGCTAAAGGGTGGTAAGCCGACGATCGCCATAACGAGTAATGCCATACACAATGCCAAACGCGGCATTTGCAAAAACAACCCACCAAGTTGATTCAGATTCAGATCCCCATAGCGAAGCCTGATGCGATCCCAGCCGAAGAGAAGGCCGAAGCTGGCGAGTATCAGCGAAGCTGCGAAAAGAGTAGCTGAATTAGTGAGTTGTCCGGCGCTTCCCATATGCCACCACAGAATGGAATACAGCGCCAGGGTTCCATAAGCGATCCGTTGCGAAACTTTATTTTGTACGATTGCTTTGATCGTCGCATAGAGCGCTCCAGAGAGAGAGATGATGCTGACTGCTTTCAGCAGCTCTTCGCTGAATTGATTCTGAAAACTACAAAAAGCGACTATCCCTAGGATCGGAGTCGCCACGATAAGCAAAGTGCCGATCGGTCGTGGAGCCTTGGTAGCTATTGAAATAAAGAGGCCGTGTAAGGGGAAAAGTGGCAGCAGCAGGCCAGCGACGACGAGCCCAATAACGCTCTTAAATGAAACCTCTTCCAAGGGATTCGTCATCAAACCAGCGATGCCAAGACCAATGATTATCATGACCGGTAGGAATAAACGGCTTTTGTCTAATCTCTCCGCTAACCCTCGCAAAGTTCCGATGACTCGGAGGGAAACGCCGTCTAGATAAAGTCTGTTTACAAAAAAGAGATAGAGTGGCTCTCGGAGACTCTGAATTGGTTTTGGGAAACTGAGGCTCTGACCGCGGCGCCTTGCAAAGGATGCAGTCCATCCCACGACAATAATCAGTGCGAATCCTGCGACAACTGTTATGAAAAGGCCGGAGGGAATCTTCCCGGCCTCGTAGAACTCCTTCACGACGTCGGGATCTGGGTAAAGGAAGTGCGTGAATTGCTCAGCAGCAAAAAGATAGGCAACAGAGACAAGGACTACGGTGAGAAGTAGCACGCTGTGGGCTTTGGTCGAACCACGAACCCGGTAGAGGGTGAGTAATGCCTGAGATGCTGTGACCCATGTAAAGAAAAGGAAAATCAGTAACCCCTGCGATTCTTGAATGGGGATGTGCAAAATGTGGTGGGCGCCAACCACGATTGCTAAAGGAAAAACTAGTGAGGTAAAGATACCTGCCACCCAAATTTGAGGGCTTGCAGGAGACGCTTTTAAGTGCTGCCCAGGGTGTGCTGGATGCTGCCGTGCCTCGTGGATGACATTTCCACAATTTAAGAAAACTGTAGCTTTGAAGAGGCCATGAGCTGCGAGGTGGAAAACAGCGAGGGAGTATGCTCCTAGTCCGCATTCCATGATCATATAACCCATCTGCCCTATCGTTGAATAACCGAGGCTTTTTTTGATGTCGTTTTGAACAAGCATCATGGAAGAACCTAGAATTGCAGTTATAAGTCCAACGGCGAAAACGACATGAAGGGTTGGCGTGCTCAGCGTGTAGAGTGGGGCTAAGCGCGTCAGAAGAAAGCCACCTGCATTGATAATGCCAGCATGAAGGAGCGCATGGATTGGCGTTGGTGCAAAGAGTGAATCTGGCAGCCACATGTGAAGGGGGAACTGGGCTGATTTGCTCATGGCACCTACGAAAATCAAAAGCGTCACGGCCGTCGCCCCACTGAGAGTCAGGCCGGTGCCCAACAGCGACACAACACCCGGGTCGGCCTCGGCGCGTTTGAAAAGCTCCGAAAATTCGACTGTTCCATAGAGCTGATAGGCTAGCACAATACCCCCAAGAAAGGCTACGTCGCCAGCCCGGTGCATAATGAAGGTCCGGAAAGAGCTATGGGCGGTCGGGACGTGCACATAGTTATGAACGAGGAGGCTGAGAGCCCAGCTCAGGAACTGCCAGAACACAAAGAGCATCACTAGGTCTGAGCACATGACCATAAAAAGCAGCGACGAGACGGTCAGCGTCAGTAGGGTCATGTAACGTCCCTGCCCCTGATCTTGCTGAAGGTAGCGGAGTGAGTAACGATACAGAAGGACACCAAAACCGGAGATGATGACCATCATAATCGAAGCTAAACGGTCAACAGTGACCCCGATAAACGGCAGGAAAGTCCAATTCGATTCCCATCCTAAACGGATGTCAGTTCCTTCAGAAGATGCGAGCTGCAAAAGCAGAGCAATCGCGAAACCAAATGCAACGACGTGGGCCCAGAGCCCAAATCGATAGTTCTTCGAGCCTCCGACTTGTTGAGTCGGAAAAGATGTTAACAAAGCGGCAGCTAGCGGCGCGAATGGGACGATGAGGGCAAAGTAGTCAGGCATCAAATTTCCGTGTTCTCTTTTCAGCTTCAAGGAAAACACCCTTCCAACAGGATGAAAAAAATCTTATGTGACAATATTGACACATAAGACTGTGGGGCTTCTATTAAAGTGCAATCAGCGTGACAATTGAGGGCTTTCTCTATGCGTTACAGCAGGAGATAGGAGTGGGACTCTCTAAATTAGATCAATTAAAATTGTCGCTTTGATAAAATCATTTTTTGCTTTGGGGTCACCACAGATTGAGCTTCATTTCTATTCGTCGTATCCCTTAGCCGATACGATTTGGTCCGTAACGGGCTCCTCTCGATATGCCTAAGCTTTTCAAAAACCAATCGATCGGTCTGGTTCTCTTTGCGTCCTCCTCGATTTCATTCCTTTGTAGTTCATGCTCCAACTTGAGAGATGATGGCGAAGAGGCTCTGGCTCTCGCCATGCAGGCTTATGAAGAATACGATTTGCCTGCGACTCTTCCGAAAACACGCTCGAATGTTCGTGTCAAAGTTTCGCTGTCCAATCGCATGACCTACGTCATGGAAGGCGGAACCCCTCTCTTGGTAATGCCAGTAACGGTTGGAAGAGATTCAGCGAAGACACCAATTGGAAGTTTCCGAATTAGAGCGAAAACTCGCGATTATCGTGCGAATACGCATGGTTACCGGATCAAGGGAGACATCGTGCGGGGGTGTTATCTGCGGAATAAGCCAGCGGGATGGGGTTTTAAGGGGACTCCAATGCCTTATTGGTGTGAATTTAAGTCGGCCTATGGATTTCATACAGGATGGATGAAGCCTTTTCCGGCATCTGGAGGATGCTTGCGGATGCACAAGAATGTCGCACCAAAGTTTTTCCGATTGGTGAGTGTGGGAACTCCGGTATCCATCGACTATACGCAGACTGAGGATGAAACGATCGGCCAAAACATTCCTCGTCCCCCGGATTCCACCCCATTTCCTGGGCACCCGATCAGAATGATGGCTCTGACCGACAAGTTTTTTTCGATGCACTCGACGCCAATCTTTTTAAATCAGGAGCCTGAGACGTCAGAGTCAGTTCTGATTGGAAATTGAAGACGGTTGTTTGAATCGTGGGCAGTTGTGTGTATTCAATACCATTATGAAATGGTTGTGTCTTCTCGTCCTTTTTTGTCCCTTCCTACATGCTTCAACCGCAATTGAATCCATCGCCGGGAAGAGGACTCTATTTTTAGGCGATAGCATCACCCAGGCTGGGACCTATGTAAGCTTCACTTCTTACTATCTTCAGCGTCTTCATCCTGAGAAGGATTTTGATATCTATCCGCTTGGCCTTGGCAGCGAGACTGTTTCGGGACTGAGTGAAGAGGGGCATGCCGGTGGCCGTTTTCCTCGACCTTCTTTATTCGAGCGACTTGAGCGTGTATTGACTAAGGTAAAACCCAAGATTGTTTTCGCATGTTACGGTATTAATTGCGGAATATACAAGCCGCTTGATGAAGAGCGATTTAACGCTTTTAAGTCAGGAGTGAAACGGCTCATAGCGAAGAGTAAGAAGTCGGGAGTAGAACAAATCTACATCGTAACTCCTCCTATTTATGATGCTACGACGAAGGTAGGTCAGTTCAATTACGACTCGGTCATG
>DCQM01000185.1 GCA_002323895.1 Akkermansiaceae bacterium UBA1518 | reverse complement strand
ACCAAAGCAACTCCTGAGTCCTACTCCAAAAGCCTAAATAACATTGTCCAAAAACTCAAAAAATCAGAAGCTACGCTGGTTTTTGCCATGACCACTCCGCCTTGTGTCGGGCCTGAAAAAAAGGCGAGGATTACAGTCTCAAAGGCAAGAGCTCAGGAATTCAATCAAGCCGCCCTGAGAGTCATGAAAAAGCACGGAGTCGTTGTAAATGATCTCTATGTCTTAATTGAAAACGAACGAGAAAAATATCAGCTGGGAAAGAACAATGTTCATTACAACGAAGCTGGACGTGATTTGCTCGCCACCCAAGTGGCCAAAGTCATAAAGGAACAATTTTCCCAATAATTTAGTTCTCTTGTTTCTCTCCCTTACCACTTGTGGCAGTGTCCCACGAAAGATCATCCCACCCCCTTCTTATTGCCACCATACGACCATAATCATGAAAACAATCCTTTTCCTTTTTGCTTTTGGATTCTTGGCTCTAAGCGCTGCTCCGAAAAAACCCAATATCGTCCTCATCATGGCAGACGATATGGGCTACTCAGACATCGGTTGCTACGGAAGTGAAATAAAAACACCCGTGCTCGACGAGCTTGCCCGGAACGGTCTGCGCTACACCCAGTTTTACAACACCTCACGGTGCTGTCCCACCCGCGCCGCACTAATTTCCGGACTCTACTCTCACCAAACGGGCATGGGACTGATGGAAGGTGACCGGGGTTGGCCTGGCTATCGTGGCTCCATTAACAATCGCTGTGTGACCCTTGCCGAAGCCCTCAAAGGAGCTGGCTACAAGAACTATATGTCTGGTAAATGGCATCTGACCCGACATAAGAACCCGAGTGGAGATACATCAGCATGGCCGATGCAGCGGGGCTTTGACCGCTTTTACGGCACCATAACAGGAGCAGGCAGTTTCTATGATCCCGCCACCCTCTGCCGAGGCAATACTTATATCACTCCCGAAAATGACCCCGGCTATCAACCCGAATCCTTCTACTACACTGACGCCATCAATGACAATGCGATCAAATTTATCGGCGATCACTGTAGCGACAATGAGACATCAGATAAGCCCTTTTTCCTCTACGTCTCCCACACCAGTGCCCACTGGCCCATGCACGCCCCAGAAGCTGATATCGCAAAATATCGGGGAGCTTACGACGAAGGATACCCCTCAATTCGCCAAGCCCGATATAAGAAGGCCATTGAGATGGGTGTTATCGATAAGAAGTGGGCAATGTCCAAAGGACTCGACTGGAAAGGCTTCGAGCACAAGGCCTGGGACATTCGTTGCATGGAAGTCTATGCCGCCATGACTGAAATCATGGATCGGGGTATTGGAAGGATTGTCAATGAGCTCAAAAAACAAAAACTCTTTGAGAATACTCTAGTTGTTTACCTCCAAGACAATGGAGGATGCGCGGAAGGCTACGGTCGGGCAAACAACTCGCAAAAGAAGGAACAATTTAAGTTCAAACCTCTGGGCAAGGACGGGCTACAAACTAAGATTTGGCCTCCCATGCAGACGCGCGACGGAAGATTTGTCCGCACCGGACCCGAGACTATGCCTGGCGGAGATGACACTTTTGTTGCTTACGGGCCGGGCTGGGCGAACACTTCCAATACACCCTTTAGGGGTTATAAGCACGACCCATACGAGGGAGGGATCGGCACTCCTTTTATCGTCAGTTGGCCTCGAGGGATTGCCTCTGATCAAAACGGAAAAGTCATCCATGATGTCTCTCATCTCATCGACCTGATGCCCACCTTCGTAGAGGCGGCAGGAACAACTTACCCGAAAAATTACAATGGTAATGTGATCCAGCCCATGGAAGGCGTAAGCCTAATTCCAACTCTTGCTGGAAACGCCCTTTCCCGCGAAGGCCCAATCGGCTTTGAGCACCATGGTAATCTCGGACTTCGGGACGGTAAGTGGAAAATTGTATCGATGTATCGCAGAAACCAACCTCGCAAGTGGGAGCTCTATGATATGGACGCCGATCGAACCGAGCTTAACGACCTTGCTAAGAAAATGCCCAATAAGCTTAATTCCATGGTGGCCGCCTGGCAATCATGGGCGGATCGAGTCGGGGTGCAGCCATGGCCCATTCCAAGCTATGACCCGAGAAAAGTAAAATAGCCGAGTCGCTTCTCCCTTTCAACATGCCCCGACTTTTTCTAATCATCACCCTCTTATTGCTCGCCGGATTGCCCGTAGCGGGAAAACCTCACGTCCTCTTCATCGCGATTGATGACTTGAATGACTACATTTCGCCGCTCGATAACCATCCGGGAATTCAAACTCCTAACTTTGAGCGTCTTGCAAATCGATCGGTTACCTTCGCGAACGCCCATTGTGCTGCCCCTGTCTGTCATGCATCGAGAGTAGCAATCATGACTGGCGTTCACCCGACAAGATCCGGCATCTATCGCAATATGTTCGGCGCACGAGGACCCCGTTGGCGCCATGAATCTAAATTACTTGAAGATGCGGTAGTGCTCTCCCAACACTTCCGTGATAACGGCTACTACGCAGCAGGTGGTGGTAAAATCTTTCACACCCTCCAGTGGACTCCGCACGATTCTCAGAACGACCCAGAAGCCTGGAACGAATATCGTGGGGACCCGAATAATCCGATTGCTCCAGACTGGCCAAGACCAGATCTAATATCCGACAAACAGGCCGGCCTTACCAAAGGGCGCCCACTAGGTGGTAGCTCGCAGCTCTTCGGAGCCGCGCCCCTCGAACAAACTGACGAACAAACCGGTGACCATATGGTTGTAGACTGGGCCATCGAACAAATGAAGCAAGAGCGTGAAAACCCTCTCTTCCTCGCCGTAGGGCTTTTCCGCCCTCATATCCCATGGGAAGTTCCCCGCAAGTGGTTTGACAAATACCCACTCAAGGAAATTAAACTGCCTCCTTACCGCGAAGATGATCTCAGCGACGCTCATAACCACGGTCGAACCCACTGGCACAAATGGGTGATCGAAAATCAGCAATGGAAAAAACTGATGCAAGGATACCTTGCCAGCATCTCCTACGTAGACCATCAGCTGGGGCGAATTCTAGACGCCCTCGATCGAACACCCGGCATGAAGAACAACACCATTATAGTTCTCTGGAGCGATCACGGGTTTCATATTGGTGAGAAAGCTAACTGGGAAAAGTTTGCTTTGTGGGATCAAACGTCTCGGGTCCCCCTCTTCATCCACGCTCCAGGTGTGAGCAAGGACGGAGAGAAAACAAGGCAACCCGTAACCCTCACTGATATTTACCCCACTCTTTGCGAACTGGCGGGCCTTCCCACCCCCAGCCAGTGTGATGGACTATCCCTAGTCTCACAACTCAAGAATCCGGGCGCTAAACGTGACCGCCTAGCCCTTTGCTCCTTCCAATTTGGGAATGAAAAAACTCCCTCACACGGGGTCGCCGATGAGCGCTACCGATTCATCCGCTACGGTAATGGTTTCGAGGAACTCTATGATCTTAAAAATGATCCGCATGAATTTGAAAATCTCATTAAAAACCCAAAGTTCGCGTCCGTTAAAACCCGTCTAACGAAGGGCATTCCAGCGAATCCCGCGACTCTTGCGATTCTACCTAAGGACTCGCCTCACCATCGGGCGAACCAGAAAAAACAGAGGGAGTAATCTGCTAGAAATTTCTCTAGAGTGGACCCTACTCGGATTTATTTCTCTAAGAATCAATAAGTTATAGGTCAAAGTAACTCTGGAGCTGTTTGAACGATACGGAAGTCTGATTCAACTTTGGATTTTCTGTATCTTTATTCCTGACAAGGGCATCTAGAGATGTAGATTTCACTTTCTATGAAAGTCTTTTATCTTCTGCTCTGCTTTGTTCTGATCCTAGAATCCAGGGGCGCGAAGCCCCCTAAAGATCGATTGGCTTTTGCTGAGGTCATCGTGCCAATCATGGAAGAAAAGTGCCATTCCTGTCACTCTGAGGCGAAAGACAAAGGGAAGGGTGGTTTGTGGATGGACACCTTCGAAAACATGTTGATTGGGGGAGATAGCCAAGATGGTGAAGAGTTTCGCACCCTAGTTCCGGGGAATTCCAAGAACAGTTACATGATAGAGGTCATTGCCTTGCCTAAGGATGATGACATGCACATGCCTCCACCAAAGAAAACCCAAATGGAGTCTCATGAAATCAAGCTGATGACATGGTGGGTGGACAAACTTCCCGAAGGCGAAATTTTAAAGGACCAAACTTTAGCTCAAATGGGCGCTTCGGACGAAATCTTGGCGGCAGCCGCAATGTTAGCGAGCCCCGAGGAAAGAAAACAAATGGAAGCCGCTCAAAAAACGGCTCAACTCCAAAAGCTGGCAAAACGTGAGGCCCTCCAGTCCACGCTGGCAACTCTAAAGCAAGAGATGACTTTCAAAACATCTCTGAATTTTGTGTCACAAGATTCATCTGATCTAGAATTCACAGCCGTAAGCCTCAGAGAAAAGCTGACTGATGAAATGTTTTTGAAAATTGCGCCAGTGAGTGACGCCCTCTCCAGCTTGAAGCTTGGTGCCACCTCGGTTACTGATAATGCTCTGAAAACCGAACTTCCCAGAATGACTCAGCTAAAGAAACTCGATCTTAGCCAAACCCAAATTGGGGATAAGACGCTCGAGACAATCGGTGATCTAGGGGGATTGGAATGGTTAAACTTATGGGGAACTCAAGTCACCGATTCAGGTTTGATGAAGCTTAAGGATTTATCAAAACTCAGAAAAATCTATCTGTGGCAATCCCAAGTGACCAAAAAAGGAGCTGCTGCCTTAAAGAAAGAACTTCCTGATCTTGAGGTGATTTTTTAAGCCGCGAGAGAAAACTTCTTCTATTTCGTTTGATCGTCTTTCCGGTCGGATCATTTTAATGCGGTTAAACTTCCGGACCACCGTGTGCTGATCAATGATTTATTCCCTCACTCTAAAGAGGAAAAAGTAGGAAATTACAGATCATAGTTTCTCATTTGGATATCGCCTACCCAGTCGCTATGGGCAATGGGCATTTGACCTTCCCAAAAAGGGGGTGTGCTGATTAACATTATCGAGGTTTCGAACCCACCATTTATTTGCATATGAATACCTCCCACTCCCGCCGCCAATTTCTTACTACCACCAGTTTAGCAACTGCCACTGCTCTCACTGGATCACGTGCTACTGGTAAGAACACCGAAACCCCAACAGTTTCTCTCGAAGGCCGGATTTTTAAGGCGGTGAAAGGTGGGAAGAAAAGGAACGAATCTCCTCTCGAATTTTTCACTCGTCTCAAAAACCTCGGATTTGATGGAGTGGAAAGCGGGAACGCCAAACAGGCCGCCGACTATGCGAAAGCCTCCCAAGAGACCGGCGTAATGTTTCATGGAATGGTTTGCGGCTGGCACTGGGGCACCCGGCTAAGCAGCCCCAACCCTGATACTCGGGCCAAAGGTCTAGCCATGATGAAGCAGAACATTCAAGACACACACCGCCTCGGGGGGTCATCCGTCCTCCTCGTGCCCGGCAAGGTCAACGGAGCAAATGAAACCCACGATCATGTGTGGCATCGCTCTATCACAGAAGTGCGTAAAGTGCTACCCCTCGCGAGCCGTCTTGGGGTTCGCGTTTTAATCGAAACCGTCTGGAATGGATTCTGCGAAACACCCGACAAGTTTCGCGACTACCTCGATGCATTTGATAATCCGTGGGTGGGTGCCTACTTTGATATCGGTAACATGCAGAAGTTTGCTCCTGCTGAAGAATGGATTCGCACTCTCGGTCACCGCACTGTGAAACTCGACATTAAGGATTGGGGTAAAAAGAACGGATTCTGTCGCCTCGGCGAAGGGGATGTCGACTGGGATAAAGTTCGCGCCGCCCTCAAGGAAGTCGGTTTCTCAGGCTGGGCCACCCGAGAAGGCAGTGATAAAAGCATCGAAGATACCTCTTCCTTGATTGATCAACTAATGATTGGGAAGAAAGGATAAGTAGAACTCTCAAGCTCCCTCCACCCTTCCTACATTAGTTTATACTTTTAGAACGAAGCGAAGATGACTTCCATTTTGTCACGATCGTTAGCATTGCGCTGAATGGTATCGCCCCTCTCAACCTTGCAGCCACAAGAAATGCCGCAAAACTGCGGCACTGAAACTGGTCAAGCTTGTTGACCTGATTTATCTACTTTGAGAGAAGTCATGCTCTACCGCCGACGGCGCAAAAGCAATCCCCCCCCGAGGAACCAGAGGGCCGTAGTTGAAGGCTCGGGCACATTCACGGCCACAAGGAACTGATTCGGAGTCAGAACACTGTCGGAATACCGACCCTCGTCAACATACATTTCGTATTCACTGTTACCACTTTTACCAAATCGAATCCCTGCATCTGGATGGACATACCCACTGCCGTCGTCGTCAACTAAAGTTCGAGACCCAGAAAGCTCGTAGTCTAAGTAAAAACTTACCTCTTGAGTATCTTGGTTAAAAGTCATCGCAAGGTGACGCCAAGAAAGGTTATCGTTGATCCCATCCCCCACGGTTGACCAATCGGCGGCATCACCATAGACGGGAGGACTTGCACCATCGTAGGCCTCTGCGCTATCGACCCAAATCCGCCGATCACTGGGAAGATTGGTCCAACCTGCCTGAGCGGTTACATAGTTCACATTGTCGCCATCTGGAGTGTCCATGCGGACGCGAGGCCGGCCAAAAGATCCCTTATTACCATGATCAAAGTCGATCTGCCACTTATCAGTGTTAGCTCCAATCCGGTTGGCAAAGTTATGGTAGGCTGCAGGTTCCCCCTTGATCTGAATAAACATTTCAAAGGTAAAGGAGGTATTTAGAGCGTCACTATTAGTTGTGTGAATTCTCGAATTTGGAGCTAACGAACTCATCGAAAGAGTATTTGCAACCGTGGAGGAAGTAATAGGATCGTAGATGAAGGCTCCAGGCACATTCGAGGAATAGGTTGGATTCCCACCTTTACCGTTTTGATTCAGCTCATTTCCAGAACTATCGAGAGCAGCAGTAATAGCATTTCCTGCGACTCCTTCCTCAAGGCGCCAGTAGGCAGTCGTTCCTGCTGGAAGTGAGACACTTAAGCCAAGCGTCAAAGCGAGATAAGTAAGCTGTTTCATGGGCTTTTGGTTTAAATTTTTTATTTGTATTCGCGGACGCGATAAAAGAGTCGTCCCTGACCCCCTTCAAGATCGGTATCGGTGTATGAAAAAGTAATATCGTCGGCAATCTCTTCTTCAAGGATTTCGAGCCAGTTGCTTAGATCGGTGGAATAATCAAGGCTATAGCGATAGCCAGGCTTAGAATTCCAGGTGACTGTCGCGCTAGGAGCTGAGGGCTCATATACGACGGAGGTAATAGCGAGTTCGGCAAATGGAACGACAGGAGAATCAACAACCTGTAGGAACTGAATTGGCGAGAGAACCTCACCAGTATAGCGAACCTCATCGAGGAAGAGACCGTAATCTGCATTGGTAAGTTTTCCAAAATCAATGGGGGCCGCCGGGTGGACATAACCACTTGCGTCGCTATCCGTCAGGATCCGGGACTGCGAGAGTTGGTAATCCAAGTAATAGCTAATCTCTTGGGTCTCTTCGTCAAAGGAAATAGCGACATGACGCCAGATTGGATTATCGTTAATCCCATCACCATCAAGAGACCAATCCACTGCATCATCGTAGCTCGCGGGCAAACCATCTCCGGAATCTGTATCGACCAATAATCTCCTATCGCCTGGCATGTTGGTCCAGCCTTGTTCACCTGCGACAAAGTTCGCATTGTCTCCGTCTGGAGTGTCCCAACGCGTCCGCCCCCTTCCATAGCTTCCCTTATTGCCATGATCAAAGTCGATTTGCCACCGCTGTTCAGCTCCTTCTTGACGGCGAGCAAACGCATGCCAGTTGCCTGGCTCACCCTCAAGCTTCATGAAAAACTCTAGGGTGAACGACGAATTAAACGAGGCATCATCGGTGACTCTCAGTCGAGAATTTGCGATACTCGCATCCATCGAAAAAGTGTTGGTCAACGACTGCCCAGAAATAGGGTCATAGATAATCGCACCTGGGACATCCGTGGAATACCTGGGCTGTCCATTTTGAAATGTAGCTCCATGGAGATCTGAAGTAGCATTCTCTGCTAAAAAGATATCCCCTCCATCAACCGCTTCTTCTTCTTCCATCCTCCAATAGCCGACTGAAGCTCCCACTTCAGGAAGGGGCACTCTAAGAAAATCAGACGGAGTTAAAATCGAGTTCGAAAGCCGAACCTCATCCATAAGGAGTCCATACTCGGCATTGGTCAGTTTACCAAAAAGAAGGTCCGCAACTGGATGAGTATATCCATCACCCTCGGAATCACTGAGAATTCTTGACTGGCTAAGGCTGTGGTCGAAGTAAAAGCTTACCTCACCAGTATCTTCATCAAAAGTTAAAGCAACGTGATGCCAATCTTCGTCATCGTTAACTCCATCCCCTTGAAGGGACACATCTAACTCATTGGGGTTTAGGCTGGCCGTATCATAAATGTAGTCACTAACGTTACCCGTATTCTGTGGACCAACATCAGCCCCTAGCTCGTCTTTCGCGCCCGTATCTATAAAGACCTTGGGAGCATTTTGATTTCCCTGTGGCCCGACCACAAAATTAAAATTTTCATCTACATCGCGATCGTCAATATCGTCTGGCTCCCCAGCAGGAGTATCCCAGCGACTCCGACTCCGACCAAAAACATACCCAGCCCCATGGTCAAAATCGATCTGCCAGCCGAGATCTCGGGTCTCTCGACGAGTCATGATGCTTTGGTAACTAGGAGGGGCTCCGATATACTTAACAAAAAACTCGACCGTGAAAGAGCTATCAAAAGAAGGATCTTGAATCACCGTGAACTGAGAACTAGCAGCCGTCGCATCGAAAGAAAAATTATTGGGTAAAGTCGTATTAGTAATCGGATCAAAGATTTCCAAAGCTGGAACATCATCGGAGTAGAGAGGATTACCTCCAGCTACGATTGCATCGAAGGTGCCTTCATTAGCCGCGTTGATTGGTGATAAAACACTTTCTCCCATCGCCGCATCTGACTCGTCAAATCTCCAATGCCCAAGCGTGTCCCCAAGCAAAGATAAAGGTAATCCGAGAGCGGCTCTTACGATTAAAAGTCTCATAGTACGCGATTGAAATCGTCCCAAAGAAATAGACAAGTTCCTTTTTGATTATCTGTCTTACAGATCCTCATAGACCGCATCGATAACCTTCATCAAATCAAACCCATTTGGATTCTAAGAGATTTACTATGAATCAGTTACTGAATATCGTGGGAGGAAATCACTGACAATACCCGCAAAATAAAGGTTGGAGAAAGCCAAAGGGCTACCATGAAAATCACCTTTATTCCAACTGCGAGCCAGATAACGACAAGAAGCACCTAGTGTTAGCGTATTTTCCCCTCTCCTCCCAGAATCCCTGATGAAACCACCATTCGTATTCGTATTCGTATTAGCTCTATGGGGCTCCTTCGCCCACGCACAAAAGAAACCCAATATCGTTTTGATTATGGTCGATGACATGGGCTGGTCCGACATCGGGCCCTATGGAGCCGAGATCATTCAAACCCCCAACCTCGATAAAATGGCCGCTAATGGCCTGCGTTTCCGACAGTTCTACAATAATGCGAAATGCACCACCACAAGGGCGACTTTGCTCACCGGCCTCTACCCGAGACAAGGTGGGCGAGGGATTGAGCTCCTCAATGATCAAATGGTCACGCTGGGCGAGGCCATGAAACTTGCTGGCTACCAAACTGGCATCAGCGGGAAATGGCACAATGGTAGCCGTAAACCACATCGCCCCTTTGACCGCGGCTTCGACAAGTCCTACGGGCTCTGGGATGGAGCTTGCAATTTCTTCGACCCTACAATCCAAGACCCAGAATTCAAAGGCGGCCGCAAGCGCGTCTTCGGTGAGAATGATGAGCTTATCACAAATTTCCCCGACGACTACTACCTAACCGATGCCTTCACCGATCACGCCATCCAGATGATCGATGAATTTTCTACGAATGAAGCACCATTCCTAGTCTACGTTCCCTATACCGCTCCCCACTACCCACTGCATGCAAAACCAAAAGATATTGTAAAATACAAAGGGAAATTCTCGAAAGGCTGGGACGAGCTGCAAAAAAAACGTCACCAAAAGACCCTTGAGCTCGGTCTCGTCAACCCCGATTGGAAGCTGCCTCCCCGTGAACCGGAAGCTCAACCTTGGAACAACGCCAAAAATAAAGAGTGGCAAAATCTGCGGATGGAAGTTTACGCCGCAATGATCGACAACGTGGACCAAAATGTCGGGCGCATCCTATCTGCCATTAAAAAATCAGGCGAGGCAAACAACACACTCATCCTCTTCCTATCCGACAACGGCAGTTGTGCGGAATCACCAGGCGGTGAAAATAATATCGCTCACGTCCCAGGTCCCAAGGAATACTACTCGCACGTTGGACCAAGCTGGGCCTATGCCCAAAACGCGCCCTTTCGCCGCTACAAATCTCGTATGCACGAAGGCGGAATCGCCACCCCTCTTATTGCCTATTGGCCTGGGATCATCCCAAAAAACTCCCTCACAAATCAAGTCGGACACATCATCGATTTCTTACCTACCTTTCTCGAAATAGGCTGCGGCAGCTACCCCACAAAATACAACGGTAATTCGATCCTTCCCGCCGAAGGCATCAGTCTGCTAAGCGTCCTAAAATCGCCATCCAAAACCATCACCCGAAAAGAACCACTTTATTGGTTCTTTTCAGGTAGTCGTGCCATAAGAGAGGGTGACTGGAAACTCGTCTGGGATAAGAACGTCAAGAAATGGGAGCTCTACAATCTGGCCGATGACCGTACTGAAATGCACGACCTCGCTGAAAAAAATCCTACCCAGGTTCAACAACTAAAAAGCCAATGGGAGAAATGGGCGAAAAAAACAGACGTGGAATACAAAAACTAATTCCAATCGATAATCTCATTAACAGCACTCAAAAACATACCATCCAACGAGGCACTAGGTAACCCCACAGGGTTTTAAAAAACTAGGGGTCAATTCCATCTCCCAAAGAACTTTCATTGTCTATTTTAGAGGTTGAATAACACTGATTTGTTTAGTATTTCTTCCAAACGGCGTCCAAAAACCCAATCATCCGCAAGGTCATTCCTACACTTGCGTTCACGCTTTCGACTTTCACAGGGCAAGCGACAGTTATTATTGGCGGTGATATTCTCAACGGAAACTTGAACGCAGGAAGCGCCGATGGTGACACCACGGATGACAATTTCCAATCCACTCCAGATTGGGTGAATGTTGGTGGAGCCGCAACAATGCAAGCAACTCGAACCAACCTTCCTTCTCCGGACAGCAGCCGCAACGCAGTCTTGTCTCTTTCTGGTGACCGTGTCTTTGGTTCCGAACTGGGTTTAAATGGTTACATTATCTCAGCTGGAGATACCTTCGACGTTCAATATGAATGGCGAGATGCTTTCAACTGGAATGATAGTCTCGATAACGTTGCCATCACCCTTTTTACCACCGATGACGATACTATCACGGGAGCTGCGACTCCACTGGTCGTCGATCTTTCAGGTCTGAGCACAGCTAACAACACCTATGAGACCGTTAACCATGATGGGATCTATACTTCCACTACAAATGATGCTGGGAAGAAACTCTTTCTGTCATTCCAAGGCCAACCTGGCGAAGGGAGCGACACAAATGGCTTTGCTCGGTTTGACAACCTCACTTTAGAGGTAACTCAGGCAATCCCGGAGCCAAGTTCAGCCCTTCTGATTTGCCTAGCTGGGATAAGCTTGATGGGACGCCGGCGCTAGAGTCACCCTTGCCTTTTATTTCAAAGTAAATGCGAATCGGCCCTGAAGCCTGTTTAGCAAAGGTTTTCGCTGCCTAGCTGCGAGAAAAGCCTCTTGGGCTTATGTCCATCTAATTTTCTCAGCTGATACTCCCTTGCATTCATTTCCAGCTAAGAGGTCACTATAATAAAAAAAGTCCTTGGTTGTCTAATTGAGAACTATTGATAGTTAATTTTTTTTAACTTTTTAATTGATCTTTAGAAAAAACATCACTTAAATACCCATTACGCAACTAACAAAGGTTGTATCTAACAAAACCAAAACTATGGCACTGAATAAAAAAACAACACTGATTGCTGCTCTTGGAGCTCTAATTCTTCCCG
>DCQM01000199.1:2823-9283 GCA_002323895.1 Akkermansiaceae bacterium UBA1518 | reverse complement strand
CTTCATACGGGTAACATTTATGATTTTCACAAAATTGCAACAGACCAAAATGGTAATGATTCAAAAGTCTCTTTATCGTTTATGGGATATTGAGAAAGAATAACGAATTATCTCACTCAAAAACAAAACGAATCCCCCAAGAAATCCATAACGGCATTGTCACAAGGGCCACGATTGAAGTCACGATGACACCCTGCACGGCAACCCCGGGACTCCCACCGTAGTGACGCGCCACAATAATCGGGCCCACCGCAGCCGGCATTGACGCCTGCACCAAAAGCACCTGCTTTAGCTCTGGAATCACAGGCAACCATTTTGCCGCCGCTAGGAAAACAACAGGCATTATCACGATTCTTACTAAAAGCGACCCAGTCGCCACCTTTTTGGAAATTCGCTCTTTTCCAATCAGGTCATACATCATCGCTCCAATCAGAACGAGTCCCATCGGGAAAGCACAGACCCCGAGCCATGAAATCATCTGACGGACGCCAGCGCCCACGATCCCTCCTCCTGATTCCTCAAGAAACTGCCAACCACCCGTAGAAGAGAGAACTACTCCCAATACAACCGAAACCGTCGGTCCATTTATCAGTAGCTTAGGATTACCAAAAACCGACCCTGTCATGATCATGATTCCGACCATCCATAATGCGATTTCAACACCGAGACTGTGTATAAAGAGGACCCCATAAACCTGCTCGTTCCCATTCATTGCCACAAACAGTGCTCCCAGTAGCGGGATTGCAATATAGCCATAATTTTGGGTTCCCACAGCCACACAAAAAGTCCTTCGCCCATTCCCAGGCTTCAATCCGAGCCCGAGCCCCATCAAATAAGCAACCGCCATACCTAGAATCACTAGTCCAAATCCCAACCCCACGCCCCATGCCAAAACATCAAAGTGTCTCACCAACTCGTTACCCAAAGTTTTATCCAAAATTAAACAAGGATAGAGACAGTGAATTACCATCTTCAACATTCCCTTTTCCATTTCCGGAGTCACCACCTTGGCACCCCTGAGAAACAATCCTACTCCTACTAGGAGGTAAACCGGAAGGATCGCCTGCAAGATAACCGAAAAACTCACGCTCTTATTTGCATCGTTGCGGCTTAATCTGCAAGCAGTATGAGGAAAGCTCAAATCATAATAACCTTTAAACAAACACGCTAATGCTCCTTCTTTTGCCAAATGGTCTATTGCCAGCGTGCCCCGCCCTTTGGCTTCATAGCAACCTTGATGATCAAGGTGGATCGTCTATATGAAGAGTGGAGCGATCGAATCCGCGCTAGAGATTGAGGCACTCGAGTTCGCCATCAAAAACTTACTGGATTTAAGGCGCCCAGACCAAGGGCCCAAGTCCCATCACGGTCACTTAGGAAAACAACTAGGGAATAAACCAGACGGATATGAAATCCAAACACTGCTCTCTACCAAAGGGGAAGGCCCTTTACCTCCAATCGGACAAAAGGGCTGGTGTGCGCTTACGCCTTCGGCCGTAAGCTTTGAACGGCGGTATTTTCGACGCCTAAGATTTTATAGCCAGTCCTTGGCCGTCCTTGAACGACCCACATACAATCATAACAAAATCAATAAGTGCCCATATTCCCAAGCCGCCAAAGGTTAATAACTGCAATATTCCCGTTCCCACTTTACCAACATAGAAACGGTGCACACCTAATGCCCCTAAGAAGAAACACAATAATATTGCTGTCACGAATGATTTTTCACTTTTTTCCATAGATCTCCAACCTATAAAATTTTATAAAATCAATCAATCTAATTCCGTGAAATCTTTGTATTTTAGCTATTAATTCCCCAAACTCCACGACCAACATGATGACCGTAATCATTACTCAGGCAACTTTGGCCGAGTTGACGGGGGACTTGGATGATCTTTTAAATCCTATTAAATAGTCCAAAGCAAACTACGCTAGCTTTTCATAGTCTGATTATAATTTTATACCGGATAGCGTATATCAACGCTCTGGTCTTCATGTGTGCTAGAGATCGGCTTTGTGTCAGCAAAAATGGGGATAAGGAAGATTCCTAGAAAAAATTCAATCCGCGCCAGAAATTGGCGCGATTGAATTTGTGATTTTATATCTACTCTATTTCGCTCACGAACGAGCATGCCCAAAAATCCCAACAGAATGAGTTAGGAGAATCACAAAAAGTTAAAGCTGGGCCACACCTTGTTCGCCCTTTTTGTGTTTGTCGATGAAGCCGTTCACTAAGAGTAGAGTGGGTATCCCTAATGCAAGAAGCTCAAGGTAGAACGCGGGAGTGGCCTTCACGCGGATGTTCATCATCATCGCAGCGGTAGTAGCGGCCATAGACTCATCCATCGCAGTTCCGAACTCATTGCCACCACCCTGCTCCTCTGAGGTGCCTTCTGACATATTTTTCATTAAGTTCTTTTTAGCGGGGAAACCAACCATCAGTTGTATCACCAAAAGCAATAGGGCAGCTGCTGGCAGCACCGAAGAAAGCATGTCGGCTCTTTCACTTCCGCGAAATAGAGCGATGAAGGCAAAGACAACGGCTCCAATCACTGCGATGAGTGCTAACGCCACCAACGGAGCGGACCCCAACGACTTTTCTCCACTTACAGACTCTGTGGAGCTAGGATCCCCCTCCATGGCTTCCATTTCCTCCGATACTGATCCGTCCCCATGTATGACCTGAAATCCTGATTGCGTAACCATGACTCTTCCTGAGCATTGCATCTCAACCCACGGGAAAGCGAAAATTATTAGAGCAGCGAGTGTCGAACCGAGTTTAATTTTTTTGAACATAGCTTTGGTCTGGAATTAGATGAATTTGAATTTTGAATCTAAAAGTAAGTCCAATTAGCCGCCTATAATTGCCAATACATCCCCCTACTTTCCTATCCATGCGTGTGAAAGGGTAGGATTGTGTCATCAAAAGCTAGGGATAGGGCAGAATTCCGAGTGTTTGCTCCATGCTGAAAGAGATTTAAATAGATCGTCAAACATTCAAGATAATCGCTGCAACATATTCATTCATCAACGAGTATTCAGATGATGCGATCAATCGATTTCACGAAGTATGGCACCTTACTTCTGACCTGTGTCTTCATGACGGCTATGAGGTCTACTCTGCTTGCAGAAGATCGGCCTATTTTCCAAGGTCCGACTGGAATGGGATTAAATTCAGAAGAAAATCTACCTCTAGAGTGGGTCGACCCTGAGTCTGGCGCGGTTCTCTGGAAATTCCCCAGCCACCCTCGCGACCCCCTTCTCCACCTCTCCGCCCCCCTTAACAACAGGTTCCAGCAATCCAGGCAAAGACCAAATTCCTAGCAGCCAGCCAGTATGAAAACGATTAGAGAGAGATTGAGAAACGCAAGTGTCGCTGCTGTAGGGATTTTGGCTTTTAATTCCGTGAGCTTTGCGGAAGTGACTATTGCTGGGAGTATTGCTGATACCTATCAAGCTGAATACAAGAAGTTGAAACCGGAAGTGGAACTTCTCGAATCCAAACTTAAGGGTTTAGCGGCGTTAGCCGAGTCGAATCCAAAGGCTGTCGACGCTCAATTTGTTTCGATCCAAACTGAAACAGAGTTTAAATTAAAAGCGATTCGACCTCGTTTGAAATATTTGACTCTTGCGAATTCCCATTTGGTCAAAGCCGACAAAGCCAGTGCAACGGTAAAAAATGGCGAAACACTTGAGTCTATTTTTTCCACCTTAAATGTAGCCAGACTTTCTGCTGAGAATCAAGTTGCTCAAAACAAAACTAATCAGAATACCGTCATCACCACTGCGATTTCTGAAAAGCCCGCTCCAAAAGCAAAAGACATCAGCAAAGACGTCGAAGAGCTGTTATTGAGTCTTTCCGGTTATTTAAAAGACCATGAGTACAAAATGGACCGGCTGAGATCTTCGGTCGCTTCTGAGCTGGGGATAAAATTTGAGGAGGGCGATAAGGATGATCCCGTTACTCAGCGCCAAGCCGATCTAGTTGCTTTGATTGCCTACGGCAACTATTTCAAGCCAAAGGGTGAGGCAGGATTCTCGGCGAATATTTTTGGAGTGGACTACGGAGCAGTCAGAAAAGAAGGCTTCATTGTTGAATCAGACGAAATCAGTGAAAAAGGCCGAGCAGTCTTCCTTTCACCTGTCAAATCAGTTTGGGGTGATTCCAAATTGAAGATCGGGAAATGGGGAAACAGCACAATAAAAAGGATCACCCAAAAGGTAATCAACGAGGCCTCTACAGTTTACTCATTTGATGGTTCAAAAAATTGGGAGGAATTAACTACAGATCGAAAATTAATCGGAGTTCTCAATGAAATTTCATCCCTAATTAAACAGAATGAAAACTTAAAGAGCTTAGATAAAACTGCTCTGGATGGTTGGAGTCAAAAAGTTGCTGAATCTAAATATGTCGATGGGTCTATTCAATCTTTGGACGGGCAAGCTTTGCAGGCAAAGATTTTACTGGCTCGTCAAAAATCACTAGTTGAAGGTGTTGCATCAGCAAACGAGTATTTCTCCTCGCTAAAAACTATTTTAGAAACTAATGCCCAAGCAAAAGTGAACTTATTTTCCTTAGCATCGAACGCCACCAAATTATCAGACGCGGCTCGTGCAGTCGGGCGTGCTAAAATGCTGATTGGCAAATTGAAGTGAATTAAACAGTCGTCTGTTTTTCATTAGGAATTCCTTCTTTCCCGGCAAATGGAAAGATAGCGAGGTGGATTTATAATCTGTGGACCTCTTAGCTTTCATCAAGAGCTTGTAAGCTTATGTCGCTCTAGTAGTAGACATAGTCATTATTCTTGGTGAAGATGTCCCTCTTCCGCCAATGAAAAATGAAGGACACATCAAAGAATCCAAGGTCAGAAGCGCCTTAAAAGGCCTTTCCTGGAGAATCATAGCGACCTTGACCATCATCGTAATCGTCTACGTGAAAACCGGTGAAATCCAATCCGCGCTAGAAATTGGTGCGATTGAATTTGTGATTAAATACCTACTCTATTTCGCCCACGAACGAGCATGGGCACAAATCCCATTGGGCTCAGTTAGAAAGATAGCGAAAAGTTGAGAGGAAAAAGACTGTTAAATGAGCGTCAAAATGGAATTCGTATTCACTTCCATGTAACTTTGTAAAGAGTGGTAGTTTCAGAGCTTCCTGAGCCACGGCAGTTTGGGCACTTTTTAAAGTTCTCTATTCTACCCAACTTACCATCCCCAAAACAAGTTCCACACTTCAGTTTACTTTCGACCAAAACATGAACGGGGATTCCAGCCTTAATCACGCTTAAAAATTGATCATTGTTCAGAGGCTCCTCTCCGAACCTCCCTAAATTACGATTCAACCTATCTAGAATTTTTTGAAGAACGTCTCTTTTTTCGTGCGGCTTTCCCTTTTCGGTTCTACTCAATCGGAAACCTAATGAATTGATTGTAGGTTCAATATAATCGTCATCTTCAGAAAGCGGTTCGGACCGGCGGCCTCTACCACTTAATTGATGCGCAGGCATGAGTTCTACAAAGCCTAATAACTTATCCGGATCTGTAAGTTTAAGTTTTTTCAGCCGTTCCAGACGCTCTGAGAACAATTCAATTTTGTTGGCTGCATCGCTTTCACTTTTTGCCCTCTTCTCCTCAGCCTCAGCAATCCTCATCTTTTCATTTTTTTCTTCTTCAAGAATCCGCTCCTGTTCAAGAATTCGAAGGCGATTTTCCTCCGCTTCTTTTTTTTCCAAAGATCTAGAAGTGAGTAAGACCCTTTCCTGAAGTAGTTCGCCGTTGCACTTACTAATCAAGCTTCTCGCAGCAGGGGAAATTTCTGTCGCATCTCCGTCGCTGTCTAAAAGATCCCAATCACCTATCGTTGCCAGTCTTTCGTAGAGCTCCCCCGTAGACTTGATTAAATCGGTGTTCGCCAAAAACTGTTTAGAGTCAGTGCTAATTATATGAAACCAAAGGTGAAATTGTTCACTATCCCCAATCGTTAGTTCTGATTGTGCAAAAATAAAATTACGTTCTCCCTCCAAGGTGGTTGAAAACCTCCCATCCGCGTCTGTCGTAAGTAGAGTCACGCCATCACCTTTCCGTCGTAACTGATCGAGCCCGTCACTAATTCTTTTCGAAATTGATCGAAGAAATTCTTCGTCTGAACTTTCCTCAGGAAATTTTTCCTCATAACTCTTAATGATAGAGTTACATTCTGAGGCATATCTATCATCCCACTTTTCTGCCAATTTTTCAATAGGGTCAGCAACAAATTTTGGCCCCTTTCCCCAGTCATCGAGAGCCGATTTAAATGAGTCAAACTCACCCTCAAATTTAAAGCGATCAAATGCCATTTGCCGTTCCCTCTTAAGTTCCAGGCTAATTTGGCCTCTTAAATCATTGAGTAATTTAGAGACAGCTTGTTGATCTGCGATGTAGACGCCAAGAAGCCCCAATTTCACATTATCTCTAGTCT
>DCQM01000199.1:1701-2438 GCA_002323895.1 Akkermansiaceae bacterium UBA1518 | reverse complement strand
CTCTCAGATCTGTTGCAACCGCCCAAGACCGTGGCTGCGAGCAGGGCGGCAAGAACTAACCTTAGCTTTAACATTTGCATAACCTTCACATCGACCGCAACTAAGGGGGATTAATTAACCACTTAGAGTTATACAAGTCCATAAGTGAGATTTAAACGGGCTAGCTCCCACCACAAAGCCGGGTGTGGCCTAACAAAGGAGATAAACACGCAAAATCTGCATATAGGTTTTGAGCAGATGCACCACGCCGTTGTAGTAACAGCTTGTGTTGATCAGCCATCGTGCCAAGTCAGATAAAACTTGATCATCTCGACCAAAAGCTACGACCTCTTCTCCCGATTAGATCCAATCCTAATCGTCACCCCAACCCGTTTACGCAAAAAGTAATTTTCTAGCAGCAGGCTCAATTAATGATATCAACAACTCCGGGAATCTCAAATTGAGAGACCGGGAACTCATCACTCCAAAGTTCTTTTTCTTCCACCTACTATCATGACCATTTACATCAAACCCGGATGCCCTTGGTGCATCGACGTTGAAGCCTACCTCAAAAAAAATGGCTACGAATACGAACGCGTTAATGTCATCGCTGACCGAGCAGCCTTTAAACGTATGGGCGAGATATTCGGGACAACGTCTGCCCCCTCCATGACCGTAGGAGATCTCAAACTTGCCGACTTTGGCGTCGAAGAGCTCGTTCCCTTTTTGAAAGAACACAATCTCTGATTCTAGCAAAA
>DCQM01000199.1:0-1269 GCA_002323895.1 Akkermansiaceae bacterium UBA1518 | reverse complement strand
AACGTCATGAAGAACCTCAACCGCACCGACGTCTTGAACGGGAAAGCGAACAAGCTGAGCATGAGCATCGCCCGCGCCGCCCTGCTGACATTGATTTCCTTTATCCCAACAACTGCAGGCAAACTTCCGAATGTAGTCCTAATCATGGCCGATGACCTAGGGTGGTCAGACGTGGCTGCTTACCGGGTGCAGCAGGGACTCGAGGCCGAGGGCGCCACCCCGATCCCCACCCCTAATCTTGACCGTCTTGTGGCGGGTGGCCTGATGTTCACTGATGCACACAGTCCATGCTCGCTGTGCGCTCCGACCCGCTTCGCGATGTTGACCGGTTCCCTTCCGTTCCGCATCGGAAAGCGCTACGGCACTTGGAATTTCAGCGAAACCGCAGCGGTGTTGCGAAACCGCAAGCACACTACGGTGGGAGAGATCATGCAGGCGGCAGGATACCGTACTTCAATGATGGGGAAGATGCATGTCGGCGGAGGGAACACCTTCAGTTTTAGCGATCCGCATTTGCCCATCCCAACTTTTCCGACCTCCTACGGCTTCGACTACACCTTCCTGGTGCACGACGGCATCCAGGCCCCGCCGTATGTTTACTTTGAAAACGACCGTTTTGCCCGCGTCGATCCGACGAACCATTCCGCGATTGACACTTGGGGAACGGCCTCGGACCTGGTCAACGGTTCGTCCGGAAATCCGATTGGCCCCAACGGCACGGGGAGCCACAAGGACGGTTGGCGAGATGTCAACTGGAACGGTAGTCAGAACGGTATCATCAACACGCGCAAAGCTGTCGAGTTCATTGACCGCCACCTTGCAAATCATGGCAGCCAGCCGTTCCTGCTCTACTACAACTCTCCGCAAGTGCATATTCCACACACGCCGCCAGTTGACTTCGAACCAGACGCCAACGGCAACCCAGGCAGTCCACCCAACGTGCCAGTCCAGGGAGTCAATGCATCCTGGGGTGGCAACGCCCATTCCGACATGGTCCATGAGGTCGACCTCCAAGTGGGGCGTATCCTCGCCAAGTTGGACGACCCGGACGGCAACCCACTGACCAATGACAGTGTCCTTACGGACACCTTGATCATGTTCACCTCAGACAACGGTGGATTGGGAGGAAATCTCGTTCCTGCCGGCTACGACAGTACCGGGAGCCTCCGCGCCTCTAAGGGGCGCAGCTACGAGGGTGGCCATCGGGTGCCCTTCATCGCGCACTGGGGAGATGGTACAGCAGCCGGATCCACCATCGCTCCGGGAACC
>DCQM01000078.1 GCA_002323895.1 Akkermansiaceae bacterium UBA1518 | reverse complement strand
CCTCTCGCGGGTGACACCGAAGTCACGACTGATTTCTTCAAGGGTCAAAGGTTTCTTACCGTTCAATCCGAAGCGGGCACCGATAATCTTAGTCTCTCTTTGATCAAGGAGGTGCAAAAGGGGGCCGAGCTCGCTGTGCATCTCTTTGGCCGTGAGCGCGTCCGACGGATCAACCGCCTTAGAATCACCGAGGGTCTCCCCGAAGGTCGTGGCGCCGTCCTCACCGACAGGAGCGTCGATTGAAGTTGGCCGCTGCGCTGCCTGTTTGAGAAGAGCAAGCTTCTTGCGAGGAATCCCAAGGATCTCAGTCAATTCCTCATCGCTTGGCTCACGTCCAAGTTCTTCAGTGAGCGATATTGAAATTTTTCGAAGCCGGGCAATCTTGTCTACCATATGAACTGGAAGCCGGACCGTTTTACTCTGGTTTGAGAGCGCCCGCTTAATTGATTGTTTGATCCACCAGGCGGCATAGGTCGAGAGCTTGCCGCCCTTCTCGGGGTCATACTTCTCAACCGCCTTCATTAGACCGATGTTTCCTTCAGAAATAAGATCTGCTATTGGGAGCCCATAATTTGAATAATCCTTCGCGATTTTCACGACGAGTCGCAGATTGGCGCGAATCATGTGATCACGGGCGGCTCCATCTCCATCCTTGATTTTTTCCGCGAGCTCGAGTTCTTCTTCGATTGTGAGGAGGGGGGTTTTTGCAATCTCATTCATATAGAGGCGCAAAATGCTGTCAGAATCCTTATTCATTGCACCGCAAGTTGGCACACAATCCAGAATTGACTAGAAGTTAGATAAATTTTTTGCAGTTTTTTTTATATTACGTCTGAACAAAATAAAACCGCCGAGTCATCAACTCGACGGTGTCTACGGCAGAAGTTTGCGGTCTGCCGAACCGGATCATGCAAGTCGCACGGGGAAGACTCCCTAGGACTTGTAGCGGAGGCGCTTCTTGTGGCGATTGGCCTTCATGCGCTTGCGGCGCTTGTGCTTGCTGATCTTGGTCTTCCGACGCTTCTTAAGGTTGCCCATGGTTTTTGTAGTTGGGGTTGAGTTCTGCGGGTTTTTTAAACCGCAATTCCGTTAAATTAGTTAATGTGCTAGGAAACAATTTTGTTGAGAGGGTATTCGATTATGCCTTCAGCACCTAGTTCTTTCAAATCTGGAATGATGTGACGTGCCACTTTCTCGCAGATGATTGTCTCGAGTGCAAGCCAGCCATTTTCGGTTAATTTGGACACCGTCGGGCGTCGCAGGGAAGGTAGGCGCTCTAGGACCGCATCTAACGAAGCCTCGGGCAAGTTGAGCTTTAATCCGACTTTGTCGCGGGCTTCCAAAGCGCCTTTGAGCATCATGACCATACGCTCCATCTTACCGCGTTTCCATTCGTCATCGAAAGCTGTTTTACTGGAATAAAAATGAGGGAAGGAGGAGAGCAGCTCGTCCACAATGCGGAGTTTATTAGCGCGAAGGGAAGATCCCGTTTCGGTAACATCCACAATCGCATCAACAAGGTCAGGGACTTTGACCTCTGTCGCTCCCCAAGAGAATTCGACGCTGGCCTTTACGCCCTTTTCGGCAAGATAGCGCTTGGTGATTTCAATCCCCTCGGTTGCAATGTGCTTTCCTTCAAGGTCTTGTACCGTTTTTATGGGAGAGTCTTCAGGGACGACCAAAACCCAGCGAGTCGGGCGAGTTGAGGCGCGTGAGTAGGGCAGTTCGGCGAGATCGATCAGATCGACGTCGTGACCGTAAGCCCAATCAAGCCCAGTGATTCCGCAATCAATGAATCCCTGATCAATATAACGGGCAATTTCCTGAGCCCGAATCATGTAAATATCCAGAGAATCGTCGTCAGAAGACGGGCGGAGGCCACGATCCGAAGAGTAGATATTATAGCCGGCCTTCTCGAGTAGATCGAGGGTCGGTTTCTGCAAGCTTCCCTTCGGAAGCGCTATTTTGAGTGAGTTGATCACGCGGGGCGGCGGTTTTAGCCGCGAATCTCAGGGAAGCAAGTATTTTGCGCGATTCCTCCCTTCCTTTCAGTGGTTCTTAAGCGAGCGGTGCTTTTACCTCGGTTGAATTGAGACATTCCATCAGAGAGTGGCTTCGCCGTAGTAGGGCTGTAGCGCTTCCGGAATTTGGATTGTGCCGTCTGCATCTTGGCATTGCTCGAGAAGGGCTACGAGAAGACGGGGAAGGGCGGTGCCGGAGCCATTTAAGGTGTGACAGAAGTTGTTTCTTCCCTTGGCATCCTTGTAGCGAAGTTTCATACGGCGCGCCTGATAGTCACCAAAACAGGAGCAGCTTGAGACCTCGAGATACTTTCCCTGCCCGGGAGCCCAGACTTCGATGTCATAGGTCTTACAGGAGCTAAAGCCGACGTCGCCGGTGCAGAGTTCGATAACCTGATAGTGGAGGCCAAGCTTTTGGAGAGCAGCTTCGGCATGTCCGGTAAGTTCTTCTAGCATGTCCATCGAAGTTGCCGGATCAACGATTTGCACGAGCTCAACCTTGTCGAATTGGTGCATACGAATAATACCGCGGTTGTCTCGACCGGCACTTCCTGCTTCTCGTCGAAAACATGGCGTGTGGGCCGTCATTTTGACCGGAAGATCATTTTCGGAGAGGAGAGTGTCGCGGTAAAGGTTGGTAACCGGAACTTCGGCGGTTGGAGCGAGGAAGAATTCGTTGTTCTCCGTTCCATACATATCGTCTTCAAATTTTGGAAGTTGGCCGGTTCCTTCCATACACTCGCGTTTGATGATGTGGGGGACATTGACTTCCTCGTATCCGTTTTCGCGGCTCTGGATGTCTAGGAGAAATTGAATGAGAGAGCGCTGAAGTCTGGCTCCCTTAGCTCGGTAGACTGCGAAACCTGATCCGGAGAGTCGGGCCCCGTCGTCAAAGCTAATGATGCCTTTTTCTTCGGCGAGGTCGAGGTGATCCCGAGCTCCGGCTAAGGCAGGTTTTTCGCCCCAGCTACGTATAACGGGGTTGGCCTCTTCGTCAGCACCAATGGGGCAGTCTTCGTAGGGAAGATTTGGGATGTTAAGAAGAAGCTCGGTTTGGCGTTTTGCGGCCTCGCTTCCTTCATCGTCTAAAATCTTGATTTGCTCACCGATCTTTTTGACTTCTGCCTCGATACTTGAAGAGTCTTCGCCATTTGCACGGAGTTTTCCGATTTCCTTGGAAGTGGTTTTTCGCTCGGACTGGAGAGCTTGTTTTAGTGTTTCGTTTTTACGACGGGTTTCGTCGCAAACGAGGACTTCGTCGATGAGGTCAGCCGAGCCATCGTTACGATTGGCAAGGCGTTCTTTGACGAGGTCGGGATTTTCGCGGATGACTTTGATGTCGAGCATGGTGGGAAAGGGGACTTTTTGAATCCGCAAGGCGCTTACCCGATTTCCGCGAGTCTGGCAAAGGTAGAATCATCCCACCGAATTGATCGGGTGGATTTATCGCAGCCGAAATGGCACGGGGAGAGTGTAACTGTAGCTAACGGGTTCACCTAGGGCGTTCCGGGCCGGTTTGAACCGCCAGCCTCGTATTGCGGAAAGGGCGGCGTTGTCGAGGAGAATGTAGCCGCTGGATTTGGCAATTCGAGCGGAAATAACTTTTCCTGAGGAGCCTATGGTGAAGGAAAGGGTGACGGTTCCTTGTTGGCCTGCGCGACGGGCGGCGGGAGGGTATTTTGGTTTTGGCTGGCTGATACCGGAGGGCTTGCTCACGGTGCGTTGTCCCGCGGCGGTGGTTGCAGCCTTCTTTCGGGCATTCTCGGCTTTTTGTGCGGTAAGCTTTTGGCGGCGCTTTTCCTCGATGCGTTTGCGGGCGAGTTCTCGTTCCTGAGCTGCTTTGGCTTGGCGTTGTTTCTTTACAATGGCAGGATCGACTTTCGGTGTGGGGCTGGGCTCGGGTTCCGGCTTTACGACGGGTTCGGGGACGGGAGATTCCTTAGGAGGGATGACGGGCGCTGTCGGCTGGGGGCTGGGTTGGGGAGTGGAGGTCGATTTTGGTTTCTGGATTTGGATGAAGTTCAGGTCGATGAATTGAGCCTGCTGGATTGGTGGTTTAGGAAGGTCGATGGTGACCTTCCCCCACTTTAGAGCACCCGCAAAGAGAGCCGCCGTGAGGAGGGCGACGAAAGTCCAGATTAGGTGCTGGCTATTCCGTGAGCTCATTTTTCTTATCGTACGCGAGGTTGATAATACCGCTTTTCCGGGCGATTTCCATCACTGGGAAAATAATTTCGGCGCGCGCAGCTTTATCGATCCGAAGGACGAGGGCGTCAATATCGCTGTGCTTGATCGCGTCTCGGAGTTTGCTTTCAAGCTCTTCCTTAGCGGTTTCCTCGCCTTCGAGTAAAATGACGTTTTCGGAAGTGATGACAAGTGAGAGGTGGAGATCGTCGGGACTCGCAGTGGCGGACTCCATTGGACCTACAGGAAGCTCAACCCGGCGATCTGGTTTAATGAATTGGCTGCTCACCATGAGGAAGATGAGAAGTTGGAAAACGACGTCGATGAGCGGGGTCATGTCGATCCCGGCATCTATACGGCGTTTTCTGGCAATCATTATATTGTCGATGGCAGGTGATTGGTTGCAGTTGGGGCTGATTAAGTTACAGCGCTATTTGGCGAAGAAGTGTTCCCGAAGGTGGGATGTGAGTTCGTTGAGATCGTGGACGAGTTTGTCGACGCGAGCTTCAAAGATTCTGGCCATAGCCATGGCTGGGATGGCTACGAGGAGGCCGGCGACAGTCGTGAGGAGCCCGGTCCAAATACCATCAGCAAAATCGGCCGGTGTGACGCTTTCTCCCAGTTTGGCTATTTTTGAGAAGGCAATGACCATACCCCAGACAGTTCCAAGAAGTCCGATGAGAGGAGAAATAGCGGCGATGAGAGCGAGAATACGCAAACCGCGCTCATGTTGGCGGATGACGCGGGAAGCTTCCCGCTCGCTGACATTGAGGGTGTGCTTTTCACCATCGGAGGTGGCGTTAATGAAGGCGGAGCCTACTCGGGAAATAGGATTAGACCGGGAGGCCTTCCCTTGGTGCAGGGCCCGAATCGCTTTCGAGAATCGATATTGATGAAAGGCATAATAAATGAGGCGTTCAAGAATGATGAGAACCGTGATGAAGGCGAGAATGAGGAGGGGCCACATAAAGTCACCGCCTTTGAAAAAGAGGTCTTTTAACGAGAATTCCATGGGTTGGGAGGATGCTGCCGTCTCGGCGCCGTGATCAAAAGCCAGAAATCTTGATTTAAGGAATCGGCTGATTGAACCGGAGCGATTTCCAGTTGACTTTGATGCTTAGCTAGTCAACCTCGATAAAAGATGAACGGATGGATGTTTTTTAACTTTCCCATTTCGCGCCTCTGAAAGAGATATAACCCCTTCAGAAAGTAGTAGAATGAAAATAAATACTCGAACTAAGCACTTAGCTGCAGTGGCTATCGCGCCACTGTTACTCGCTTCTTCAAGCCAAGCTGCATTTGTAATCTCGGCCATCACCGATGGCGATCTTAGTGGAGGAAATCCGAAGTCAATCATTCTTCAAGCGGTCGCGCCAGTTCCGGACCTCACCGCTTGGGGAGTTGGTTCTGCTAACAATGGAGGGGGTTCTGATGGTCAGGAGTTCACTCTGCCTGCCGGATCTGCGGCAACTGGAGACGTTTTCGTAATTGTTCCTAACACGGCATCCCAAGATTTCTTTGCTAATAATTTTGTTCAGAATTTCACTATCTTATCCAATGGTGCGGCAAACATCAATGGTGATGACGCCATTGAGCTCTTCAGCGATGGAAACGTTGTTGATATTTTTGGTGATATTAACACCGACGGATCCGGGGAAGATTGGGAATACAAAGATGGCTTTGCTCAGCGGCTTGGAGGTGGGCCACAGGCCTTCGACTTGGCAAATTACTCGGTCAACAATGGAGCTTTCGATGGTATGACCGAGCAGGAGCACGTTGCGGTTTTCGCAGGAGCTGGATTTACCGCTGTTCCCGAGCCGTCTTCAGTCCTGCTTCTCGGCCTTGCGGGGCTTGGAGTGTTACGTCGACGCCGTTAGGTCATCTTCGACTCTATTTCATAAGAGCTGCCTCAATCGAAGGTGGCTCTTTTTTTGTATCGATGCAGAAGAGAGTGAGTCTATTTCCCTTTAAGTTGTTGAACATAGGCGTCGATGCCGCGACCAATCCGAACGCGGTAGTAGGCATTTTCAATAAAGTCTTCAATTAGAACTCGAGTGACGAGAGCTGAGCCTTTAGAGCCCTCCAATTTTCCATTCAGAACTTCAGCAAGATATTCCTGCTTCTTGTTCGGCGGAGCTTGCTGGCGAAAAGATCTGACGAGGTTCGCGATAAAAGCATTGCGGGAATCAGGAGTAGTAAGAATATCAATTACACCGATTTTTTTACCGTCTTGTTCCAGCCGCTCAGCGGTTTTAGCCATAGCTTGATCGAGAAATTTAAAAAAGAAATCGTTGTTTATAAATCCAGCTTTGTTCAACGGTTCCTGATCTAAAAAGTCGACAAATTGATTGGCAATGGACAACAGGCGGGTGCGTATTGAATTTGCGAGTTGTTGGTCACGTGAAGCGTTGCCGATGAGTTCTTGGAAAACCCGCCGTGTGAAATCTTGGCTCATTCCGGAACTTCTAAGGTCTTGGCGTTGGACCTTTTCAAGGTCGATGTTGAATCGGGAAGATATCGCTTTTTTGCCAGGGTCATTGACCCAGATTGTTCGCTTCAACGAGCGAGTTTTCTCTGCGGATTTGATGACTTGTGAAGTGATAATACCAGTCTTGGTTTCGAAGGTGACCCTGCCAAGTTTGCCAAGATCGGCGATGATTTCGTCATCGGTTTTGCTGATGAGTTTTTCGGTTTTATTCAGAAGCTCAGTCTCATGGGTGCTGTAGCCGATTCCCAAGCGAACGTCAGTCTCGTCTAAATACAAATATGGTTCGATCCGCAATGGAATGCTGAGCTCCCTATCTGGGTTGATGATCTCGACAAGCTTGCGGCATCGTTTTGCTAGTTTTCCTAATCCTTCGAAAGCAATTTTCTGATCAGCTGACTGAAGAAGATAGATGCCGTCCGTGGTGGTCCACTGCTTGCCTTGTTGTACTAGCTTGCCTTTCTCATCCTTGAATTCTGATATGAGATATGCCCATCCAGATTTGAAATCGACACCAATTTCGATGGTGCCCGTTTGGTCTGTGTTTGAGCTCAGCTCGTAGGTCGCTTGGTATCCTTCAAGCTTTTGGTGGTTGGTCGTGAGGGCATTTAGGGTCTCACTCAATTCATCAGCAGGGGCCATTTGGCAGACAACAAAGGCGAATGAAACCAGACATTTGGGAAAGGGCATGGGCGGGGATAACCATGACCTATTAATCGGGCGAGTCAAAAGACGTGGAAGAATGGATTTGAAGGTCAATTTAAGATTGCCTCATCTTCAAGGAATCTGTATTTGCCTTGGTAGTTGCTATTTGTCTATGGAATTTGTGCTTGAGCGTCCTGTCCTAGTCCTGAATCGGCTTTGGCAACCGGTGCACACTTGCTCGGTAAAACGAGCGTTAAAGCTCCTTTGCTTGGGCCATGCCCAAGTGGTGCAAACCGAGGGGGAATGTCGCTACCAAACTCACGATATCGGATCCTGGGTGGAGTATTCAGGTGAGCAAAGAGAGTCTGCTGCTGCTGAATTGGTCCACTCCGTTAAGGTCGCTTTACGGGTTCCTAAAATTATTGTTTTAGCGCTTTATGATCGTGTCCCCCGCAAGGAGGTAAAGTTCACACGGCAGAACGTTTTTCTTCGTGACAAATACACCTGCCAATATTGTGCCGAGATTTTCCCGGAGATTGACTTAAATCTCGATCACGTCATGCCGAGAGACAAAGGCGGAAAAACGACTTGGGATAACATCGTGACGTCATGCATCCCCTGTAACACGCGGAAAGCTAATCGCCTACCCCGTGAGATTGGAATGCAACTTCTTAACGAGCCGCGCGCGCCGAAATGGAGACCGCTTTTCGGCTTTCGGAAGCAGGCGAGCGAGCAGGTTTGGCAAGAATTCATCTCGCCAGACCGGAAGAATGTGAGCCTTGGCGCGTAATCGCTGGTCCTTTGGCGTATTTTCTGGTATTTCGCTTTTGTGAACTTTCCAAACGAAGCTGGCGGAGTGATCCTGTGGTTACAGGTTGTTCTCGGTTTTGTGGGTTTCTTGGTCATGGTGGAACGCATGGTCTTTTTTCAGCATGCCCGTTCCAAGGTTGCCGATTTGCTACTGGGAATCACCAATCATGTCCGTAAAAAATCCTATGCCGAAGCTTTGCACGAGGCATCGCGGGCGCGGGGCCCGGAGGCGCGCGTGATTCACTCGATTTTAATGCGCCATCATTTGGACCGGACAAACCTGCGTGAGATCGCACAAGAAGCTGGTCAGTTGGAAGTGCCACGGATTGAGCGCTACATGAGGGTTTTGCTCGGGGTTGCGATGCTAGCTCCAATGCTGGGAATGTTTGGGACGGTTCTCGGTTTGATTGAAGTTTTCATGAAGGTGGGTGCAGCTGATTCGGCGGTGGCTCAGGCGGCTTTAGCGGGTGGCATGTTTCAAAGCTTGGTCTCCACAGCGGTCGGGCTGGCACTCGCGATTCCCTCCTATCTCGTCTACCTCTATCTTTATGGGAAGGCTCAACGAATGCTGCACCGTCTTGAAAGAGCTGGAATTGAGACCGTGAATATTGTGTGCGACAGCCGTGAACATGATCGGATCGTTTCTTTTCGCGATAGTTTGGAGCAGCAGGCTAAAAACTTGGACTCAAAGTCTAAGAATCCATCCATGGGGCCAAAGGTTACCGAGAAGAAAGATTTCTGAATTATGCAGCTCAAGATGTCATTGCCTGAGCGTCCCGGGTGGATTTTCGTGATTCCGGGTTTCGATTTTATCGCCTTGCTCCTCGCACTGGTGATGTTCACCGGGGTAGTAGCAAAGGAGAGCTACGTTGAGATCAAACTGCCGCCGTCCGAGTTTCGTGGCGTCCGTCTGGGTGATGAAAATCCGGTGGTAGTCATGCTAAAAGGCACAGCATCGGGTCCGGTTTATTATGTGGAAGGGGTTAAAGTGCCTCAGGCTTCCCTTGGGGGGCTTGTTTTGGAGACCGCCGAAAAGCGGGGAACCAACGCGGTGGCGATTAAAGTGGATTCCGAAGCGACAATGGCGGAACGTCAGATTTTGATTAACACGATTGCTAAGCTAAACGGGATACGAATCTTTGAAGGCTATCGCCGTGAGGATGGGGTAGAGAAGGCTCCTTGAGTAATGTTTTGGCATTATCGAAAAGTTTTACGTGACCGGGCTGCCGGGATGGTTTTTGACTGGCGGCGGGGACACGGTTCCTCTTATCGCTTGTTTATCGCTTTCGTGGTTTCAGTGGCGTTTTGGGGTGGGATCTATGGATTTCTTCAATTAGATGACGCAGGGTCGGTGGAGCTTGAGCAAAATGAGATTGATGTCGCGGTGGTAGATTTAGATGCGGGGCAAAATCGTTGGTTGGCCGAGTTGATTGATCGTAAAACGCTTTTTCAGCAAAGGTGGAATGTCAATGATTCTACTGTCATTGAGCATGTTGTCGAGAAGGCTATGGCTGCTACCTTTCCTCGAGGCTATGAACCAACTTTGCGTCAGATTACGCTTCCTCAGCCCGAGGCGAGGTTGGCAAACCTTCCTGGGATGGGACCGGATTCTCTTCCTAGGCCAGATGCTGTGGCCTCAGTAAGATATGCGACCAAAAAAGAAAATTGGTGGATCGAGGTCAAGGTCATCGAAGGCCCCGATGGATTGAAGCCCTTCGATTTTCCTTTCGATTGGCCAGAGGATCCTAAGTTGATGAGTGAGGGTGAAATTTGGTCGATTGTTTTAACCGCAGACTGGCGGGGGAGCGTTGTCGCGGTTGAGAGTTGGTGGGAAAAAGCGAATGACGTCCGGACTCAACCGGTTTTGGAGAGGCTGCAAAGCGCAACGATAGAACCCGTCACTAAAAAAGGATCGTTGCGAACTTGGAGGCTTGAAGCAGAAGTTGTGAATCGACCTTCAGAATAATGATTTCTTCGTTTACCGACCTTCTTGTGGTGATCGTCCTTCTGGCGTTCGTTTGGGTTTTAGTAGACTGGGCTTTTTCCTTTTTTGCGGACCGGCGGAATGAACGTAGGTTACGATTATCCACAAGAGAATGTCACTTATGTGGTAAGCGTTACCCCGAGAAAAGCCGGGTTAAACTTTCCACCTGTCCTGAGTGTTCGGCCCAAAATATTCGGGGTGGACATCGGAAGCTGGGCTAAATCTGAAGACGTACAGTCCTTGCTTTTCAAGGAAACACAAGCTAATCACCAACCAACCTTCTTGTAGCAATGGAAAACCGACGCGTCGTAGTGACAGGGATCGGGGCCGTGAGCCCCTTGGGAAATGATGCCAACTCAACTTGGGAAAGCATGAAAGCCGGGCGGAGTGGGATCAATTTGATCGAGTCCATGGATACAAGCGAGTATCCGGTAAAGATTGGCGGCGAGGTTCGTGATTTTGATCACACCCAATATTTTTCGAACCCTAAGGATGCCCGCCGTATGGATCGTTATGCGCACCTTTCTATTGCGGCAGCCCAAATGGCTCTGAACGAATCAGGGCTTGCTGAGAGTGAAATCGATCGTGACCGCGTGGGTGTGATGCTTGGAAGTGGCATCGGTGGACTAGGCACTCTTGAAAACAACCATACTGTTCTTCTCAACCGCAGTCCAAGCCGGGTTTCGCCTTTTACCATTCCGATGATGATTTCCAATATTGCGAGTGGGGTTTTCTCGATGGAGCATGGGTTTGGTGGCCCGAACATGGCTATTGTCACCGCCTGTGCGACTGCTAATCATAGCATTGGTGAAGCATGGCGTATGATTAAGTTTGGAGATGCCGAGGCCTTCATTGCCGGAGGTTCTGAAGCAGCGATCTTACCTATGGGCCTTGCTGGGTTTGGGAATATGAAGGCTCTCAGTACCCGCAATGATGACCCGTCCGCCGCTTCCCGTCCCTTCGATACTGGTCGTGATGGTTTTGTCATGGGGGAAGGTGCAGGAGTTGTGGTGGTTGAAGAACTGGAGCATGCGAAAAAGCGTGGGGCAACTATTCTCGCCGAACTCACCGGGTATGGCCTCAGCGCCGATGCCTATCATTTGACCTCTCCTCATCCTGAAGGTTTGGGGGCGGCTCGTTGCATGGATATGGCTCTCAAGCATGCAAGCTTAAACCCTGAGGATGTGCAATATGTGAATGCGCACGGCACTTCGACTCCGCAGGGTGATATCTGCGAGAGTAAGGCGATCAAGAAGTCATTCGGCAAGTGGTCTAAGGAAGGCCTTATTGTTAGTTCGACCAAGTCGATGACCGGGCACCTCTTAGGTGCTGCGGGGGGCGTCGAAATCCTTGCCTGTATCAATGCCATTCGTGATGGTGTGATTCCTCCTACAATCAACCTTGAAGATCAGGATCCCGAGTGTGATCTCGACTACTGTGCCAACACCGCGCGTGAGATTGAAATTAGAGCTGCTTTGAGCAACTCCTTCGGCTTTGGTGGGCATAATGCTTCCTTGCTGGTAGAGAAGTTTTAAGTGGTGAATGTGGAGAAGATGGTCGTTGACCGGCTCCTAGAGGCGGGTTGTGGTGATTTTGTGGTTTGTGGGGGGGCCCGGAACGCTGGGTTTGTCGCCTTGCTTGAGTCTGCGGACGGTTTGCAGATCTGGCGGCATTTTGAGGAACGAGGAGCGGCCTTTTTTGCATTGGGACGGGTCAAGGATACCGGGCGGCCTTGTGTGGTGGTAACCACCAGCGGAACCGCGGTAGCTGAGTGTTTGCCTGCGGTAGTTGAGGCCTATTATAGCGGCCTGCCACTAGTGGTGGTGTCGGCGGACCGACCGGAAAGGTTCCAGGGAAGCGGGGCTCCACAAGTGATTGAGCAAGAGGGGATTTTTGGAAACTATGCAGCAGGTAATCTTGAACAATGGAATGGTCGCAAGCCTCTTCATTTGAATGTTCCCCTTGAGGAGGAGGTAATCAATTGTTCTGGGTGGGAAGCTGGGGTGAAGGGATTTCTTCCCGAGAAGATTTCTTTTGAAGTTAAGAGTCTACGCGATTTTCTCGGTGATGGAGTCTTCAAAGGGATTATCGCAATGGTGGGAGGGTTGGAGCCGGAGGACCGAGAAGATGTTTTTTACTTTTTAAGGGATCTAGGAATTCCGGTGGTGGCTGACGTAAATAGCGGAATCCGTGAATTACTTCAGGGCCTTTTAGTTTCCGAGAAGAGTTTTGTAGGGAATTTGCCCGGAAGGATTTTACGATTAGGCGAAGTTCCGGCTGGGAGATTATGGCGGGATCTTGAATTAGATTCTTCGACCGAAATCCTTTCGATTTGCCGGAATGGTTTGCCGGGACTAGCGAGAGAATCGAAAGTGATTCATGGGAATGTTGGCAGAGTAATTCGTGGGTTGGGTGAAGTGGATTTCATCGGAGATGTGCGTGATGATTTCCCAGGTGGGCGGCCAATTTTTTCTAAGATCGATGAGAGGTTGGAGTCGTTTCCAGATAGCGAGCCGGGATTGGTTAATTTGCTTTCGGTTTATGCGACGACTGGAGAGAGCTTGTTTATCGGTAATAGTTTGCCAATTCGGGAATGGAATGAGTATGGCCAGAGGGATACTCCTTACGCGCGGGTTTTTGCGAACCGGGGTGCCAACGGAATCGACGGTCAACTTTCGAGCTGGCTCGGTGCTACTGCTGAGACTCCGGATTCGTGGGGGGTGTTTGGGGATTTGACGACACTCTATGATTTGGCCGCCCCGGCCATGTTTTCCCAAGTCGAATGTCAGGGGCGTGTCATTGTTGTAATTAACAATGGAGGGGGGCAGATTTTTGAGCATTTACCAAGGTTCTCACAACTCACGAAGAATCAAAAAGAGGTAATTGTTCAGCCACAAGATTTTGATCTTAAAGGTTGGGCGCTCATGTGGGATATGGATTATTTAAAGATTGAGAATCGAGAGGGCTTCGATGCTTTGGAGGTGGGTGAAAAAGCCTTGTTGGTGGAGCTGATTCCAAATTACAGCGAGACAGTACAATTTTATGCGGTGTGAACAGTCTTGCGTAAAGCTTCCGAGTGAGTTACGCCGGACACTGATATGAGGAAGCCGATTATTGCCGCAAACTGGAAACTCAACAAGGGACCGTCCGACACCGAAGACTTTATTAAAAGTTTTGAGAGCAGACTTTCTGATCTCCCTAAAGGGGTGGACATCGTGATAGCTCCACCTTTTGTATCGCTCCCGAAGGCTACGGAGTTACTGGCTCACTCCAAGGTGCGGGTCTCTGCGCAGAATATGAGCGAAAAGGATAATGGCGCTTTCACCGGAGAAGTGAGTGCCATCATGTTGAAGGAGATTTTTGTAAACTACGTCATTCTTGGACATTCGGAGCGACGGGCTATTTATGGCGAATCGGACGAGTTGATTAACTCCAAGATTTTAAAAGCTCACGAAGTTGAGTTGAAGCCGATCTTCTGTATCGGCGAGACTCTCCAAGAACGTGAGGATGGAAAGTTGGAAGAGATCCTTCGCAATCAGCTTACCGAAGGCATGAAAAATGTGACTGAGAAGCAGGCACTTGATACTGTGATTGCTTATGAGCCCGTTTGGGCCATTGGAACCGGAGTCACAGCTTCGCCGCAGCAAGCCCAAGATGCTCATGAATTTGTTCGGTCTGTGCTGACGGACCTTTATGGGATTTCAGTCTCGGAAAAAATTCGTATCCAGTATGGTGGTTCGGTGAAACCTGATAATGCGGCTGAACTTCTTGGACAGAAAGACATTGATGGGGCCCTCGTCGGGGGAGCTAGTCTTGAGGCAGCAAGTTTTGCGGAGCTGGTTAAGAATGGTGTGGTAGACTAATTTGATTATGGAGAGAGCGGTTTTTGGGACCCGGACTGGCGATATTCTCGTCGGCTATGGGCCATTTACCGCCTTGGCAGAGCCACCCGCCGGAGGGGTGGCTTTCTACAAGAATGATTTTTCGCTTAGTGAGAAAAAGCCATGGCTCGTTCCGGATCGGGTTGAAGTCCTAAACAAGGCACCCGCTTCAGGAGAGTGCCGAATTCAATGGGAGGAGCCAGACCCCGTAAGATTCGCGGAGGTTTTCCGCGAAGTTTCTGGTGCGATCGGGCAAGGAACGATCGAAAAGTCGGTCCCTGTTGTGACCGAAAAGGGGAAGGGTAATTGCTCGCCAGACACGCTTCTGGCTTCTTTGTTCCAAATGCCTAAATCTCTCCGGCCATATGGCTGGATTGGAGAAGATGAGGGTTTTTTGGGAGCAACTCCAGAGGTTCTATTTCGCTATTTTGATGGCCGGATATACACGATGGCTTTAGCTGGGACGGCGCGAAGCGAGGAGCAGAGGCTCTTCGCGGTCGATGATAAAGAAATTCGTGAACATGAGTTCGTCGCGCAAACCTTAATTGCAAAGCTCTCAGATCTAGGGATGGTGGTGAGGCGCGTGCGAGACATCCTCGATTTGGGTCGTTTGATACATTTCCAAACGCTTATCAATGTTGAGCTCTACCAGTATCAGGAGACGCAGACCTTGATCGACCGCTTGCATCCAACGCCAGCTCTCGGTCCTTTGCCTCGGACTCCGGAAACTATTGCTCAACTCAAAGATTGGCGTGAGCGATTGGATTGTCCGGTAGAATTTGGAGCACCTTTTGGATTGTTGAGGGATGGTGATTTTGAAGCCTTGGTGGCAATCCGAATGGTGGCTTGGAAGGGGAATGATTTTGCGCTTCCAAGTGGGTGTGGAGTGATTCAGGAAAGCCGTTTGGTAAATGAATGGCGGGAGCTTGCTTTGAAGCGGGATTCAGTGCGTGACTTGTTTGAGTGTTCTCAATGAAAATTTTAGAGTTGTCACGATTAGCGGAGAAGCTTGATCGTTTTTTTCATTTGGTAATTTGGGAAAAAAAGGATGATTTCGAGGTGGTGGCGATTTTAGCTGAAGACTTTCAGGATGCCTTTCCATTGCCAATGGAAGTGCAAGCAGCGGCTGCCGAGATTGGAGTATTTCTTGATACGACAACAGCGGCTAGGCTACAAATTGAGGGTATGCCCGATGATTTTTGGGAGGAATTCGACGAGATTACTTACGGGAAGTATCTCAAAGTGTCTCGGCTGGGTCAGCCGGGAAGGAAATATCTTGAGATTTTCCGTGCCGTAAAGACCGGGCAGAATTTTGATCGCTCATCGTTCGGTGATCTTAAGCTTTCCGAATCAGACCTTTTAAAAGTAGCTCGGTGGTTGCGTCAACAGTCTATCTTTGATCACCGGAATGGCGATCTTATCATGGAGATTCTCACACAGCTTTAGTAACTCGTGTGTGGATTCTTGCTACAGACTCATACTCTCATCTTTTTTTATTCCGGCGTAGCCTAGCGTCGATTAACTGAGGTTGAACTTTTTCTACTTTAAGTAAGACGTGACGAGTCACGTCTTACTGTGTCAAATCAAGGAGTGAGGGAAATCAAGGTTTGGTATCTGGAGATTACGGAAGAGGAGCAATTTATTCCTTCCGAGGTTGTCACAAATTTGAGCCTAAAACCGACCGACGATGCGGCCATCAATACTCAATTTTATCGTGAGGTTGGTGGGGACTGGCGATGGGTTGACCGGCTGAATTGGACAGACAAGGAATGGGAGGAATGGGTAAGCCGTGAGAACCTAAGGACCTGGGTAGCTCACCTTGGAGCTGAAGAAGTAGGCTATGTAGAGATGGAAATTCAGGAAGGAGGGAGCATAGAAATCGTTTATTTTGGACTTCTGCCTCTGATGATTGGAAAGGGAATTGGAGGAGGGATGCTTTCTCTGGCGGTTCAAGAGGCTTGGAAAATCAAGGGGACTAAGAGGGTATGGTTGCATACCTGTAGTGAGGATCATCCTCATGCACTTGGGAATTATGAAAAGCGGGGATTCCGCTCGTTCAAGATCGAGGTGATATGACGATAGCTTTGATTTTGATTCCCTTCGGTGAAATAGGGAACCCTACCTAAAAAGCCCCACCCAATGCGTGGGGCTCAAATTTCAGAGGTGACTTTTGATTAAGTCGGTAACTCGTAGTGATTTACTCACTTTCCATTTCCTCAAGGAGCTCATCTACAGCCTCGTCCATGGCTTTTCCTCGAGTATTTTTGAATCGAATTACGCCTTTGGCATCAATGATGTAAATTGTAGGCCAACCTCGGACTGCCCAAGCGGTGGCGATTGGGCCGCCGGTTCTTCCTCCGTCCCAGAATGAGGGCCAAGTAATATTGTTTTCTTCAATCGCCTTCTTGTATCTTTTGGAAGAGTCGCTGTTGACTCCAAGAATAGTGAAGGGCTTGTCTTTTAATCTTTCAACGAGCGACCGCTCGTGAGGATACATAGCGCGGCAAGGACCTCACCAGTCACCCCAAAAATCGAGGACAACGATCTTACCCTTGTAATCAGAGAGCTTCATTTCCTTTCCGTCGACATCCTTCCCGATGATTTCGGGGGCTGATTTTCCAATCGCCAATTTTTCTTTCGCTTCAAGTGTCGCTTTCATCATCGCGCCAACCTTACGACCTCTGACCTCAAAGTTGGAATGTTCGGCGTTCAGCTTTTCCACGAGGGCTTTATATTGGGCAGTTTTTGTTGTGTCGCGTTCGATCTGGATGGCTTGCATGTAGAGCGCGGATCCTTGAGCGTCTTGAGCTTTGCTTTTTTCAACGACGGTCGCGAGAAAGGCTTTGGTATTTTCTCCATTGGCTCCGTGCAATGAGAGAATGACTTCTGATAATCCGCTGTGATCGAGATGATGCTTTTCAAGGGCAGCAAAAACTTCGGGCTTTAATTCTTTGCCCCGACTGTGACTTGAGATCCAAGAAATGGCCTTGAGGCTCGCTGCCTCAGCGGGGCTTTTTTCGATAAGAGTGTAGAGTGCCTCAATGGTGTCATCGAATTGGGGATAGCCTTTTTGATAGGCCTCTTGCTGCTTTTCACGAGGAAGGGCCCGGACTTCGTCCATGAATTTTTGTATGGCAGCATCTTGGGTTTCGATGAGTTCGCTAATTGGGCCCGCGATTTTGTTTTGGGCGTCAGTTTGTGCGATTGCGAGTCCGGTGGTGGCAATCAACATAATGAGCAATTTTTTTGCCTTCATGGGAAAGGTTTAGATGAAATTTAAGTGGTGTCGATCAGGGAGTGATTAGGAGGGACTTTACTTATGGGGTGAGATGGCCACTTTTTTGCTGTGCCGCAGCTGGATCCTTCAATCGTAAATGATGCATCATCGAGTTCCGAAGTGCTCGATGCTTTTCTCGAGTATCTCATCGAAAGTGGAACCGAGCCCTATGATCATCAAGAAGAGGCTATTCTTGAGCTATACGACGGAAAGAATGTCATTCTTAATACTCCAACAGGATCGGGGAAGTCGTTGGTAGCCCTAGCTCTTCATTTTCGAGCAATTTGCCAAGGACGGAGGTCATTTTATACGGTTCCAATCAAGGCCCTTGCTAACGAAAAGTTTCTTGCGTTGTGCCAAACATTTGGTCCGGAGCAAGTGGGTATGATTACTGGAGATGCCACGGTGAATTCAGAGGCGCCGGTAATTTGCTGCACGGCGGAGATACTTTCTAATATGGCCTTGAGGGAGGGATCACTGGCGAATGTCGATGAGGTGATTATGGACGAATTTCATTATTATTCGGACCATGAACGAGGGGTGGCGTGGCAGATTCCACTCTTGACCCTTCCTCAGGCTCGCTTTCTTTTGATGTCGGCAACTTTGGGAGAAACAGAAGTATTTCAAAAAGAATTAAGTGAACTCACGGGAGTAGAGACAGTTTTAGTAAAATCGGAAGAGCGTCCGGTTCCTTTGGAGTTTTCTTACAGCACAATCTCTCTTGAGGATCAGGTCGACGAGCTGGTTAGTTCGGGTAAAGCTCCAATTTATCTCGTTCATTTCACCCAGTTGTCCTGTGCTCGGACGGCGCAAAATTTGATGAGTCGGAACTTTTGTTCAAAAGAAGAGAAAGCCGCTATTTCTAAAGTTCTTGAGAATGCTGATTTCAAGAGCCCTTATGGGAAAGAGGTGAAGAAGCTTCTTCGGCACGGTCTTGGGATTCACCATGCGGGGTTATTACCTAAGTATCGGGTTCTTGTTGAAAAGCTGGCGCAGCGGGGACTCATGAAAGTGATTTGTGGGACTGATACGCTAGGGGTAGGAGTGAATGTGCCTATCCGTACTGTGCTCTTCACCCAGCTTTATAAATTCGGAGGACAAAGTACGAAGATCCTAGCGGTTCGCGACTTCCGTCAGATCTGCGGTAGAGCGGGGCGGCGGGGCTTTGATAATGTTGGCTACGTCGTGGCTCAGGCTCCTGAATATTTCATTGAGAATTTAAAAGCTGACGCCAAAGCTGCGGCAAAGGGGAAAAAGAGTAAGGCGCAGAAAAAGAGGCCACCGGAGAAGGGTTTTGTAAATTGGGATGTGGGGACCTATGCAAAACTGCAGAGTTCTCCACCAGAGAAGTTGGTTTCTAGTTTTAGTATCCGTCATGGTACTTTGCTTAATGTTCTCTCAAGAGAAGGCGAAGATGGCTGCGCGGAGTTACGCAGAATCATCAATGTGTGTCACGAACCGCCGGGACGGAAGAGGACTCTGCGGAGGCAGGCCTTTGCTCTTTTTCGTGGTTTGGTGGAAGGGAAGGTCCTTACGATCATTCCGAAGGAAAAACGTACGACCTTGGCCAAGGTGGAGTTAAACGTAGAATTACAGGATGATTTCACAATGAATCAGGCCCTTGGTCTTTACCTAATCGAAACTATCCCAAAATTGGATAGCGAGGCTCCTGATTACGTCGCCAATATGCTGTCGCTTATCGAGGCTATTTTGGAAGACCCTACAGTGGTAATCCGAAAGCAAGTTGATAAAATTAAGACGGCGTTGGTTGCGCAGATGAAGGAAGACGGCGTGGATTACGATGATCGTTTGGAGGCTCTTGAGGAAGTGGAGCATCCGAAGCCAGGTAAGGATTTTATTTACCAAACTTATAATGATTTCGTCCTTATTAATCCTTGGGCTAAAGAGGCGGGAGTTAGACCCAAATCCATCGTGCGGGAAATGTTTGAGGAGTGGTCCTCATTCGAAGATTATATCAAAAACTATGGACTCGAAAGAAGTGAAGCGGTTTTACTTCGCCACCTTTCTGAGGTTTATAAGGTTCTTGTGCAAACGGTGCCCCCTTCTTTGAAAACCGAAGAAGTTGAGGAGGCTAAGTCATTCCTAGAAGAAATAGTCCGTGGGGTTGACTCCAGTTTGATTGATGAGTGGGAGAGATTGCGAGATCACGAGGAAGTCTTTGAGAAGGCGCCGGTAAAGGAGGTTCCTTACACGAGGCGAAAAACTGAATTTGTGCGCGCGACTCGGAGAGCCGTTTTTAATTTTGTGAAGGAGATTGCACGTGAAAATTACGAAGCTGCCGCCGACTTGGTAGGGAGCAAGGCTTTCGAGCTTCGTGAGATGATGAAGGGATATTCTGAGGAGCATGGAATTATCCGCATGGACCCCGAGGCGCGAAGCTCGGAGTATCTCCGTATTGAAGGTGATCGTTTGGAGCAGGTCCTGGTCGATGAAGAGGGGCTCAACGATTGGAGTGTTGTTTTTGATTTGGACCGGGCGCAATCGGACCTGGAAAACCGAGTTGTGCTCTGCTTGAGAGAGTTGGGAGCATTTTAACGATCCCGATCGTATTCTTTGAGAATAGATCGTGGATTTCCAACATACCAAGCGTAGCCGTTACGACGTTCGGCTTTGATTTCGGTAATTGAAGATTTGATGATTCCGTCGCGACCAGAAAAGATAGGTTTTCCGGTCTTAAGATCGGAGAAGCGTGGCCAAAGAGGCGGCGCATTATCATCTTCAACGATGGTTTTATCTCCATTTTTTTTGATGATCCTGATGCCATTGATCTGCTTCTCCCGAAACCAAGTAATTGCTCCGCTGATTGATTCAAGAACCTCTTTAGAGGGTTCTTGAATCTCCATGAGATACTTCACGATACCTGCACTTTCTGCACCGCTGAAGGAAGGATGTTCGTATGAGCGGGCTTGAGCAGGCAAGAGGGTCTTAGCATCATGCTGAGCACACCAAACTGTAGGTTTTCCCTTGATAAGGATCTGGGTTTTGAGGATGCAATTAAGGCCAAGATTAAGCGCGGTAATGATTGAGGACTTTTCGTTTTTTCTTAGGAAAGTGATGGGATCTTTTTCAAGATCCCGAAGGAAGGACATGACGCCAATCATTGCGCCATCGTTGTAAGTGATGTGAAGGCCGTAGCCGGAACTATGGGGTCGCTGGGGCCAACCGCCGTTGTTGTATTGGCTCGTAAGGAGAAAGGCTATGCCGCGGTGGAGGGAGGCTTCAAGCCCGGGGCTTGCCTGGGCTTGCCAGACACGAGTTAGAAATTTAAGAGGGGTGTAAGTTGCCCCATTGTCGATGGTGGTATCCTTAAGGTTACTGCGTTGCTGGGTGAGTTCTCTAAGATCGGTTGTATTAATTTTTCTTGAGAAGTCCTGATTCTTGGGCCAGCCACCATTGTTGCGCTGATAGAGCATGACCTTCTTGGCAAGCTCTCGTGCTTCAGCTGAGCCATACCAATTTAATTTTTGGTTGAGCGCACTTCTCCAAGAGACTTTTGCGTTGAGGAGGCAAAGAGTTGAGAAGAGGAGAACAATAACCTTCATTGAGAGGAAAACGATGTGGAGTGAATCCCGGATTTGCCAAAAAGAATAGGGTCTATTTTCTGAGACCTTTGGGGCAGGCACAACTTCCGTTGCTACAGGATTTTTTCTTCCGCTTTACGAAAAAGAGGATGAGGGTGAGGGTAACGACGCCCAAAGCTGCAGGAGTTTGCCAATCCATGGTGTCAGGAATAACCTAAAAGCTTGCCTATTTGATAAACTAGCAAGGCAGCGAGGTAGGCGAAGATTGTCATGCCAGCGAGTTGGCCAAGAGCCCAATTCCAGGAGTCAGTTTCACGACGGACAATCACGGTGGTGGGGAGGCATTGCAGGGCGTAGATAAAAAAAACTATGACAGAGAGTCCGACAAGAGGAGTATAGAGGGCGGTTCCATCGGAGCGGGTTGAGGCAGATAGCTTGTCACGCATTTCTTTCCCGTCTTCCTCATCGGTAGCGTATGAAATGGCGATGGAGGAACGAAAAACTTCGCGTGCGGCAAAGGATGCAATCATGGCGGTTCCCATGCGGGTGTCCCAACCTAGTGGAGCGACTACGGGTTCTATGATCTCGCCGATTTGACCATTAAAAGATTCGGCCTGCTGAACGATGGGGTCATCTGAGTCGCTCTTGGGATAGGTTTCGAGAAACCAAAGAATAATACTAAGTCCGAGGATAACAGTACCCGCTTTTTTGATGAAGGCGAAGGCTCGCTCACTGACCTGTTGTAGGATGTGTCTCCATTGTGGTCTTTGGTAGGTAGGGAGCTCGAGGAGGAATTGGGACGGTTCGGTTTTACCAAGTCGGGGTTTTAGAATCTTTGCCGCGAGAAGAGCCGTGATTGTGCCTAATGCATAGATGCCGAAGAGCGCGAGACCTTGCTGAAGGGCTCCTGCAAACATCAAAGGAATAATCAGGGTGTAAACTGGAAGTCGCGCTGTGCATGAGGTCCACGGGAGAATGAGAATAGTAGCGAGGCGTTCTTTGTTATTCGGGATAGTGCGGGTGGCCATGATGCCTGGAATAGCGCAGGCGTATCCAGAAAGAAGGGGGAGAAACGATTTTCCGCTGAGGCCGACTTTGTTCATAACCCCATCCATCAAGTAAGCTGCACGTGCCATGTAGCCGGTGCTTTCAAGGAGGCTGATAAAGAAGAAGAGGAGAATGATCTGTGGAAGAAAGACAAGGACCCCCCCGACTCCGGCTATGATGCCATCGACGATTAGACTCTGAAAATCTCCCTCGCCAATCAAACCTCCCACCCACCCTTGAAGGGTTTCCTGCCCTTGTTCGATCAACCCCATGGGCATTTCGGCAAACTTGAAGATCGACCAAAAGACGGTGATCATCAGGATCGTAAAGATACACCAACCTTTTACTGGGTGGAGTGTCTGGGCGTCAATACGGTCTGTGAGCGCGAGTAATTCTTCATTGGGGCGTTGGAGCCCGACTTCAACTGCGCGGTGGATATATTCAAAGCGGGTCTTCTGAATGAACTCCTTAGCTTCCGGGTTATCTTTCAACACTGCCATCAAGCCGGAGGCAGCAGGATTGTTTTCTCTGTTGGCTTCCGCGAGTTTGGTTGATTGTTTGATGGCTTCTTCCAGTTCGGCGGGACCTTTCCAAAGTCTAACTGGAGGAGAGGGGAAAGGATGGCGTAGCGCTTGTTTGAGCTGTGTGATGCCACGCTCGGTCATCGCGGAAATCGCGATGAATGGGACGCCAAATTTTTCACTAAGCGCGGTGGGATCAAGTCGGAGTCCTTGGGACTCGGCGCTGTCTGTTTTGTTTAGAGCGACGACGACGGGGTAGCCAAGATCGATAACTTGGATGAGCAGGTAGAGGTGACGTTCGAGGTGGGTGGCATCGAGAACACAGAGGACGAGGTTGGGGGTTTCCTCATCTTCTTGATTACCAATGAGCACATTCCGGGTAATTTCTTCGTCTGGTGAGTTTGGATCTAGGGAGTAGGCACCGGGAAGGTCAATGAGTTCGAACCTATGACCGTGAGGCGTGAAGAAAGTTCCGGATTTCCGAGAGACGGTGGCACCGGTGTAGTTACCGACTTTTTGGTTTTGCCCGGTGAGGGTGTTGAAAAGGGTGGTCTTTCCTGCGTTGGGATTTCCAACCAACACAATTCTCGCCTCGATGGATGAGTTGCTCATCAGATGGGTGATCTAAGCAGGAACAACTTGGATTTGGTCTGCCAGATCCTTACTTAGGGCGAGGCGGGTTCCGCAAACTGTGCAGAGCATGTTACGACCGTTGGTCAGCTTTTTTACGAGCATTTGCTCACAGAAACCAATATCACGAAGCTGGCTGCAAGCCGGACCCTCGACTTGGCGAATCTGGAAATCACAACCGATTGCGGCCTGACTGAGGGTCAGAGCTGAATCGAGTTTAAGATCTGGCGATGATTTAACCATTTGCTACCAACAACCAAACTTATTGAGACTGTTTCGCAATAACAAAAGTTAATTTTCTGGAATTTCTTTTCATTCATTCCATTAGGCCGAGAAATTTTTCCGGTAGGTTTCAATTTTAGCTTTTCGAATTATTTGGTGTTCCCTCCTTCTGGTCCAATGTCTTTTTTACTCAAGGAGGAGCCTTCGAGGACCTTGCTGAAATTGGGAGTGGTAACCGAATATTGAAAGCCGGAGCCGGAACCGGCCGCTCCAAAGCGACCTTTTTTATCAAGGGCAATAAAGTTTAGGTGGAGATCTTCGGCTGATTTTGGATCAATGGCGGCGATACGTTGAATCGTTTTAACACAAGCTTCTTCGGGATGGAGCCCCTGTCGCATGTATTCCACAACCATGAAGGACGCGCAGTAACGCATAACGTTTTCTCCCAATCCAGTGGCACCGGCAGCTCCAACTTCATTGTCGACGTAGAGGCCACTTCCTATAATGGGGGAGTCGCCAACGCGGCCTGGGAGTTTGCCGCCCCACCCACTGGTAGAGCAACCACCGGCGATGTGACCTTTACGGTCGAGGACGAGTAGGGCGACGGTGTCATGGTTGTCTTTGGGACGCTTGTTGGGAATGGGTTCGCTTTGTTTTTGATGCCATTCTTTATGGAGTTTTTGAGAATCGACCTTGATCGATTCTAGTCCTTCCCTGATTGCAAATTCTCGAGCTCCGTCGCCAACGAGCATGACGTGAGGAGTGTTCTCCATGACCCGTCGGGCCGCAGTGATGGGATGAAGAATCCCTTCGACGGCGGCTACGCTCCCGGCGTTGTGATCTAATCCGTTCATGATGCAGGCATCTTGTTGGACTACTCCGGCAGCATTGGGGAGACCGGTGATTCCAACCGAGCGATTTTTCTCATCCGATTCTACCACGCGAATCCCTTGTTCAACTGCATCCAAAAGAGAGCCCTTGTTTTTTAGTGTTTCGAGAGCTTTTTCGTTCCCTACTTTCCCAAAGGGCCAGGTTGAGACAATGAGCGGTTCGCCGGGTGCGGTTTCAGCTCGAACTGATTGAATACTGGTTCCCATAATAAGACTTGAGGTGAGGAATTGGCGTCGCGTAGAGTGCACGGAAAAGTGGAGTGTTAGGATTTGAGGTGAGCGTCGAGGGCTTCTTTGATCAACTGGAGTGCTTGGTTTATTTCATCGGCGCTGACATTGAGAGGAGGTAGAAGTCTGACGATTTCGGGTCCAGCTGGCGGAACTAGAAGACCTTTCTCAATGAGGGCCGTACAAAGGTGAATAGATGGTATGCTGTCTTTTGGTACATCGAGAGTATCGAAGTTTAATGCGATTCCGAGAAGGAGACCGTATCCGCGAACTTCGGTGATGGCGGGATGATTCCAGCTCTCAATGGTCTTTCGGATTTGGGCTTCTCGTGTTTTGACGTTCTCGGTAAGATTCTCTACGATAATGGTCTCGATGACCGCTTTGGAGGCGGCGCACGCGAGGGCGTTGCCTCCATAGGTTGAGCCATGACTGCCGGGGCCGAGGAGGTGGGCGTGTTTTTCGGCGATATAGAATGAGCCAATTGGGAATCCACCGCCCATACCTTTGGCCCACGAGATGCCATCGGGGACGAGGCCGGGAGCGATCGTGTCGTAACCGTTAAGATCGCCAGTCCGACCGAATCCACACTGCACTTCATCGAGGAGAAGGAGGAGGTCTTTTTCCTGGGCGAGAGCAGCGAGGCCTTCGAGGAATTCCTTGGTCATCGGGTTCACCCCCCCTTCGCCCTGGATGGGCTCGAGGAGGAAAGCGATGGTCTTGTCGGTGAGCGCGGCTTGGACAGCATCAAGGTCGTTGGGCTCAACGTAAGTGAAGCCGGTCGGAAGAGGATCGAAGCCTTCGTGGATTTTGGCTTGGGCCGTCGCAGTCATGGCTCCAATAGTCCGACCATGGAAGGACTTGTTAAAGGTAATGATATCGTAGCGCCCGGTGGCTTGGCCGAATCTCCGCGCGAATTTGATGAGCCCGTCAACCGCTTCCGCTCCGGAGTTGGAGAAGAAGATCTTACCCGGATGTCCGACGACCTTTTCGACAATGAGTTCAGCGAGGTCAGCCTGTTGCTTGATGTAGTAGAGATTGGAACAATGCATCAGAGTTGCCGATTGTTCCGCGATGGCTTGTGTCAAGGCGGGGTGGCAATGGCCTAGCGAGCAAACCGCGATACCTGAGCAGAAGTCGAGATATTCACGACCGAGCTCATCCCACACTCTAGTGCCTTCACCGCGGGTTACGGTAAGGGGAAATCTCCCATAGGTTTCTAGGACATACTGTTTTGTTTTCTCAGTGGTGGTCATGGGCTTCTAGAGGGGAACGATACTGTTTTTACGGTGAATTTGGAAGCGCGACGATCAAGCATCAGGGTGGATGGCTCAAGAAGAGCTAGGTGCGACCTTGCGGAATGAGAATTCTCAAGGAAATAATACGAGTGTATCGCCTCTGGGATGGTCTTAAAAAGTGAAATACCCCATCTGCTCCGAGTCAAATCAGAGCGCTGTTTGTCGAAAGGAGTTTGGCTGAATGTTTTGGATCGTTGATGGGCTAATTTTTAGGTGAAGTTAAACGTTAATAATGTCCTTGCGATAGAAAGGCGATATTTCCTGCATTTCGCAGTTCAAAAAACTGATCCCAGACATTAGGTTTCGGCGAAGCTAGTGTCTAAATCTCAAAAAATCATAATCGCCTGCGGCGGAACAGGAGGACATTTATTTCCTGGAATCGCTGTTGCCCAAGAGCTTAAGGCACGGGGGCACAAGGTGTTACTTCTGATTTCCGAAAAGAAAGTCGATGCTCAGGCTTCCCAAAAATACTCGGATCTTCGTTTTGAGACTGTAAGGGCTATTGCAAAGCCGCCTACGTTTTCGCTTAAAATGGTTTCTTTTCTGTGGCGTCTGCATAAGACAATCAAGCAGTGCGGCGGTATCATTGATCGGGAGGAAGCAAGTGTGATTCTCGGAATGGGAGGGTTTACTTCTTTTCCTCCAGTAGTCGCTGGGGCAAAAAAAGGACTTCGAACCTATGTGCATGATTCCAATGCCATTCCTGGGCGTTCTAATCGTATGACGGCCAAGCGTTGCACTGCGGTTTTGGTGGGATTGGAGGGAGCTTCAACTCACTTTCCTGATATCAAGGTGATTCATACCGGAACTCCGGTTCGTGACGAGCTTGAGAAGCTTCCATCACGCCAAGCAGCATGCGAAAAATTCGGTTTTGATCCACTAAAGAAAACGCTCCTTGTGATGGGGGGGTCGCAGGGTGCGCGACGCCTTAATGAACTAGTTGCTGAGGGAACGGAGGGCACTGCATGGCAGGTTCTTCACTTGACTGGCCAGGCAGACTTTGAACGTCTTTCTGAACAAGTGGGCAAGCGTGATGGCTATAAGATACTCGCATTTTGTGAAGGTATGGCGGCAGCCTATGCGGCAAGTGATTTTTGTGTGGCGAGATCTGGGGCTTCGTCTCTGACAGAGTTGAGCCATGTAGGGTTGCCCGCGCTTTTGGTGCCCTTCCCCTTTTCTGCTGATGACCATCAAACAGCTAATGCGCGCGTCTTCGAAAAAGCAGGGGCTGCGATCTTAGCTCATGAGAAAGATCTCGAGGCTAAAACTATCACTGACATGTTGTCTGAACTCAATGATGGAATTCTTGAAAGTATGTCAGAATCGATGCTGAATCTCGCGGATCCCGCCGCCGCGGCCCAAATCGTTAATGTTATTGAAGGATGACTATTGAGCAATTTAGCGAGAAAATTTTAAATCCGGAGCAACCACTCCGGGTTCATTTGATCGGCGTGGCAGGTTCGGGTATGAGTGGGTTAGCTCGGCTCTTGATTCAGATGGGCCATCGGGTTAGCGGGTCCGATCGAGTGACTTCTGGGGAGACGGAGCGTCTCCGCAAGTTAGGGCTCGATTTTTCTACTCCGCATTCAGCGGAAGCTATTAAGGGTGCGGATGCGGTGATCTATTCCTCGGCGATTCGTTCCACAAACCCCGCCCTTTCCGAGGCTTTAGCGCAGAAGATTGCGACCTTTCGGCGAGCAGAATGCCTAGCGGCTATTCTTCACACAAAGGCAGGAGTAATGGTTTCGGGCACCCATGGGAAGACAACGACCTCGGCAATGATCGCGCATATTCTTCGCCAAGGAGATCTCATGCCTTGTCATTATGTGGGGGCGGAGATCCCAGTTTTAGGTTCCAATGCCGAATGGAACCAAGATGGTGAGTATTTGGTCGCAGAGGGTGACGAATCGGATGGCACGTTGGCCCTGTATCATCCGAAACACGCAATTGTGTTAAATGTCGAGGAAGAGCATCTCGACTACTACAAGGGGGGGATTACGCAAATCCGTGAGGTTTTTAGTAACTTGTTGAACCAGACTTCGGGTTCCCTTTTTTATTGCTGTGAGTGTAAAGAAGCGACTCAGCTTTGTGGAACACGCGGAAATTCTATTTCGTATGGTTGGAAGGATGCTGATTGGACTGCGACTGATCTTTCTGGGCAGATCGGAACAGTAAGTTTTACGGTCAACTATAAGGGTAAGGAGCTAGGCAGGGTTCAACTTGGAATTCCCGGTCTACACAATGTGTTGAATGCTTTAGGAGCAATTGCGGTGGCTTCAAGTTGCGGGGTTGATTTTTCAAAAATGAATCAGGCCCTTAGTTCTTTTGCGGGTGCTAAGAGACGATTCGAAACCAAGCATTTGAGCAAGCGATATCGTATTGTGGATGATTATGGACATCATCCGACAGAGGTTGCAGCTACCTTACAGACTGCTCGTAGTTACGAGCCGGGCCGCGTGATTGTGCTCTTTCAGCCTCATCGCTATAGCCGGACTCATAAGCTGGCTGAGGATTTTGGTAAGACCTTACAAGCTGCCGATCTAGTTTTCGTGACTGATATTTATGCGGCCAGCGAAGATCCTATTCCTGGTGTGAGTGGGCAGACAATTGTTGATGCAATTTTAGCCACCGGCTCTACGAGGGCGTTCTTCGTCCCGGATCTTTCAATCGCGCATCACGCGGTGGGGAATATTCTAGCGGAGGGTGATCTTTTTCTGACTTTGGGGGCTGGAAATGTTCATGAGGCTGGTAATAAGATAATCCGCGATCTTAAGATTTTAGAAGAAATCCGGAATGAAACGAAAGTCTCGGCAATCAAACTTTACGAACCGATGTCGCGTCATAGTACGATGCGCGTTGGAGGCCCGGCTCAGTTTTGGATCGAGCCATCGGAATTTGGGCAATTAGCCGATTCTGTTTCTTTCTGCAAAGCTCGGGGGATTCCAGTTCGAATTGTGGGGCGTGGATCTAATCTGTTGATTCGAGATGGAGGAATTCGTGGGGCTGTTATTCATCCGGCAGGTGGTAATTTTGCTGCGGTGACTGTTGAGGGGAATACGATCACGGCAGGTGTTGGAGTTCGCTTTAAAAAGGTTGCCAGTATAGCACGCGAGCACGGCATTGGAGGATTTGAATGGATGGAAGGAATTCCGGGGAATGTCGGAGGCGGACTACGTATGAATGCCGGAGCAATGGGTGTGGAAACCTTCGACCAAGTTGTCGCAGTGACTTTTTTGGATGAGGATGGAGAGATTAGAACGCGTAAGCGTGATGAGATAAAATTCTATTACCGCAACGTCCCCGAGCTTCGCCGGAATTATGCTCTGGAGGCGACCTTCGCTGGAGTTTCCTCAAATCAAGAAGCGATACAGGATAAGCTTAATGAATCTCGCCATCATCGCAATACGACCCAGCCGAAGGCTGCGAGTGCTGGGTGCACATTCAAAAACCCCGTAATCTGTGGGGCGGGTCAATTGATTGATGAGATGGGCTTGAAAGAGACGGGGGTAGGCAAGGCCGAGGTGTCGCCGGAGCATGGTAATTTTATCGTTAATCGAGGGAAGGCCAGTGCTTCTGATATCCTTTCGTTAATCGAGAAGATCAAAGCGAAGGCAAAGGGAGATAGGGGCGTGGTTCTCGAGACTGAAATACAGATTCTTGGTGAGGATGAGGTTGTTTTTTAGGGGATTTTCGCAAACAGATTCGTTGTCATGATCGTGGAAATGGTTTTTAGAATTCTGAGTGCTTTTCTTGTGGTCTCATCCGTGGGATCGGCGCAGCCAAACGTTATTATCCTCTACTCTGATGATGCGGGATATGCTGACTTTGGTTTTCAGCCAAATTGCGCGGCGGATATGAAGAAACTAACGCCTAATATCGATCGTATTGCAAAGGAAGGTGCGAGGTTTACAAATGCTTACATGGCGGGTTCGGTGTGCTCGCCCTCCCGCGCAGGTTTAATGACCGGGCGTTATCAACAGAGGTTTGGTTATGATAATAATCTTCCTCCTGGCTTTCAAAGCGGCTTGGATTTGGAGGAGAAATTTGGAGTCAACTACCTCAAATCCTTGGGCTATACTACGGGGTTAGTTGGTAAGTGGCATCTTGGATATCCCGAAGAGTATCACCCCAATAAACGCGGGTTTGATTGGTTTTATGGTCTTCTGCAAGGTTCACGACCTTATTATGAAATACCGAAACCTAGTGCCCACCGAGTGATTCAAGAGAATGGCAGGATTACTAAAGAAGATGGCTACGTGACTGATCGTTTTGGTGATGCCGCTTGTCGCTTCATCCGTGAGAATAAAGAAGCGCCGTTTTTTCTTTTCGTCTCTTTCACTTCACCTCACGGGCCTCTTCAGCCCAAGCCAGAAGATGTGAAGAGAGTGGCTCATATTGACCAGAAGAGGAGAGCTAGCTATGCCGGGTTGGTGGTGAGTCTTGATGACAATGTAGGGAAGGTGTTGGATTGCTTAAAGACAGAAGGTTTGGATGAGAATACGATTGTCTTATTTACCAATGATAACGGTGGGCAGACTGCAAATGGTGCTAATAATTCCCCACTTCAGGGGAAGAAAGGGACTTTGTGGGAAGGTGGTGTGAGGGTTCCTTGGGTGATGAGATGGAAGGGTGAAATATCAGCTGGAAGTGTCATTGATCAGCCGGTGATCGCGCTTGATCTTCTGCCGACCTTGATTGAGGCAGCGGGTGGAGAGGTGTCTTTGGATTGGAATCTTGATGGGAGAAGTTTTTTGGCATTACTTGGTAGGAACCTAAAGACGACGGCGGTGGGGGAAGTGCCTAGGCCATTATTTTGGAGGCAGGGTGGGATTGGTGGTCCTCGGGCTATGAGGGAAGGAAAATGGAAAGTTATTCATGATCGCAAGTCTGGAGATAAACCCGCGCTCTTTGATTTGAGCAAGGATATCGGCGAGTCTAAAGATCTGTCGAATGAAAATGGTGAGGTGCTTGAAACGATGTTGAGAAAGCTCAATTCTTGGGAGAAGCAACTGGAGGAGCCGCGATGGGGACCTGGAGCTCTCAGAAAAAATTCAAAAAAGAAATAGGATGATGAGACTTAGAACACGCATTGGATCTTGGACCCTTTTACCTTGGGTCGCTTTTGCTGAGACAGAGAAACCGAATATCATTTTCATTATGGCCGATGATCTCGGCTACGGCGGCTTGTCGTGTTATGGGAGCAAAACGACCAAGACTCCACATCTTGATAAGCTTGCTTCGACAGGAGTGAAGTGTCTTGATTTTCACTCAAACGGAGCAGTCTGTTCTCCAACTCGGGCGGCTTTGATGACAGGACGTTATCAGCAGCGGAGTGGCGTAGGCGGGGTTATTACGGCAAAGTCTCATCGAAATACGGGGTTGCCCCTCAAGGAATGGACGCTGGGGGAGGCCATGAAGGAGTTCGGTTATGCAACAGCTTTGTTTGGGAAATGGCATCTAGGATATCCGGCGAAGTTTAATCCCATTCATCAAGGCTTTGATGAATTTGAAGGCTTCGTGTCGGGTAATGTTGACTACCATCGCCACATCGATCAAGAAGGGTATTTTGATTGGTGGAAGCAAGACAAAAAGGCAGATGAACCTGGTTATATTACCGATCTGATTACGGAAGATGCTCTCTCTTTTATCGATCGAAAAAAGGAGAAGCCTTTTTTCCTCGTTTTGCATCACGGCGCGCCCCACTACCCGTTGCAGGATCGGGAAAGTCCTGGCTTCCGGGTGATTGGGAAAGGTAATCGTGATCAGCCTAAACAGAAGGTGGACCGGAAAGCTGTTTATTCTAAAATGGTGGAAATTATGGATGAAGGAGTGGGCCGTATTGTATCGAAGCTTGAAAAGCTTGATTTAAGAAAGAACACTTTGATCGTATTCTGCTCTGATAATGGGCCAGCGCCGGATGGTTCCTCCGGCGGATTACGTGGAAGAAAAGGGCAGGTCTTTGAGGGTGGGCACCGGGTTCCAGGGATCTTCAACTGGCCTGGTCGATTGCCAAAAGGAGAGGTCTGCCAGACCCCGATTTTGACGATGGATTTACTCCCTACTTTTGTTTCGATGGGAGGGGGGGAGATCGAGCCTAAGCGAAAGTTGGACGGGATTGATGTGATAAAAGCTCTGAAAGGAGCGACCATCACCCGGAAGCCGCTTTTTTGGAAGCACGGTGGCAGCTTGGCAGTTAGAGATGGCGATTGGAAGTTGGTGGTGACAGTTGGGAAAAAAAAGAAACAAGCTCTCCTTTTCAATTTAGCGAAGGACCGAAATGAGGTGAACAATCTTTCCACAAAGCATCCTGAAATAGTGGGCAGACTAAGCTTACTTGGTGAGCAATGGGTAAAAGACGTTACGGTCGATTCGCCAGTGTCTCAATAGAAAAAGCACTGGTATTGTAACTGATGATTTTGAGGCCGCTTAATTCGCCCGAATCTTAAAGAAGATCGTTGTGATTCCTAGTTCGCTTGGGCATCCGGATCAAAGGAGCTTGTTTGCTAGGTTCTCTCAGTTTTCGAGAATTAAGCGATCAATCGAAGAGATTCATTTGAGGTGAGTTGGCCTCAGGAAGAGCTTTCTTGGCTTTGGGTGCATTCTTTTTCTCTTCGGTGGGTTTGGCAGAACTCATCTCAAGGTGGCTGAGAATTTCTTTGGCTCGATCGAGAATATTTTTTGGTAGACCGGCTAGACGGGCGACCTGGATTCCGTAGCTTTTATCGGCTTGCCCCGGGAGGATCTTGCGAAGAAAAATGATGTCATCATTCCATTCGCGAACCGCGACATTGAAGTTGGCTACGGCGCACTTAGAGTCAGAAAGAGCGCAGAGCTCATGGTAGTGAGTGGCGAATAAAGTGCGACAGCACACCTCGTCATGAAGGTGCTCGGCAACCGACCAAGCGATTGAGAGGCCATCGAAGGTAGCGGTTCCCCGCCCGATTTCATCCAGGATGACAAGAGAGTGTTTGGTAGCGTTGTTGACGATGAGTGAGGTTTCATTCATCTCGACCATAAAAGTTGACTGACCTTTAGCGAGATCATCAGAAGCGCCGACCCGGCAGAAGATGCGATCGGTTAGACCGATGTGGGCGTGTTCGGCGGGAACATACGCACCGATTTGAGCCATAAGGGTGATGAGGGCGATTTGGCGAATATAAGTCGATTTTCCGGCCATGTTGGGGCCGGTGAGAATTTGGAGAAGGCTTTCCTTGGGATCAATGAGGGTGTCATTGGGAACAAACTTTTCTTCGACGAGGGTTTGCTCGAGAACTGGATGGCGACCATCGACGATCTGTAGATGACGTGATTCGTCAAGAACTGGGCGGGTGTGTTGGTAGAGTTGAGCGGTCTCGGCAAAAGAAATAAGGACATCGAGTGTCGCTAGAGCGTCGGCAGTGTTTTGAAGGGGGACGAGATGATCAGTGACTCCGGCACGGAGTTTGATAAACTCATCATACTCCAACGATTTTGCCCGGTCGTCAGCACCAAGAACTTTACCTTCTACTTCTTTAAGTTCGGGGGTGATGAAGCGCTCGGCGTTAGCCATCGTTTGCTTCCGTTGGTAGTCGTTGGGAGCCTGATCGGCTTTCGCTTTGGTGATTTCAATAAAGTAGCCGAAGACGTTGTTGAATTTAATTTTAAGAGTGTCGATGCCAGTGCGTGAACGTTCAGAAGCCTGCATTTCAGCAATCCATTGTTTGCCGGAGCGGGAGGCATCTCGGAGCTCGTCGAGGGCTTCGGAATAGCCGTCACGAATGATTCCCCCGTCTCGGAGTTGGGCCGGCGGCTCATCGACAAGGGCATCCTGCAGAGTCTTCACGAGGTCTGGAAATTCTTGGATGAGATCTGAGATTTGAGATTTGAGATCTGAATCTGCAGAGGGAAGAGAGGCAAGGTCGGCCTTGAGGTCGGGGATTCGCTCGAGCGAGACCTGGAGGGATTTGAGATCGCGAGCATTACCTGATCCTTGGGAGAGTCGCCCAGTGGTGCGCTCGATGTCACGGATTTGCTTAAGAGAATCCCGAAGCTTGGTGAGGAGGTATGGTTCGGCGAGGAGGGAATCGACTAGGTCAAGACGGGCCGTAAGTTCGGAGAGGTTGCGAAGCGGGTGAAGGATCCAGTCGCGAAGCTTACGAGCTCCCATGGGGGTTGAGGTTCGGTCGAGAACCCCGAGTAAGGTATGCTGCTTTCCAGAGCGGGAGTCGACAAGGTCGAGGTTGAGTTGTGAAGCTGAGTCGATGAGGACGAAGTCGGCGACATTCCGCACTGAGAGTGCTTTCAGGTGATTGCAATTTCGCCGCAGCTGGTATGTGAGGTAATGTAAAGCTCCCCCGGCGGCGGATAGAGCGGCGGTCATTCCTGAGCAGCCAAAGCCATCGAGCGATTGGACTTTGAACTGATCCTTGAGAGTGTTCAGAGCTTGATCTGACAAGAAGGCATAAGAATCATAAGGAAGGGAATTCGGGAGCCCGCCAAGCTCTTTGGCTTGGTCTTCCGGAATGAGAAGTTCGGAAGGTGACAGGCGTGTCAGTTCGTCTTCGAGTTGTTGTTGGTCAGCGAATTCAGAGACTGTAAATTCTCCGGTGGTGTGATCGGCGCAGGCAAGCCCAAAGCAAGGTTTCTTGGCGGTGCCACCAAGGAAAACAGCAGCGAGGTAGTTGTGGCGGGTATCATCGAGAAGAGAAAGGTCATCAACGGTAGAGGCCGAGATGATTTGCGCGATCTCGCGTTCCACAATTTTTCCCGGTTGAGGCTCGGTGGTTTGCTCGGCAATAGCGACTCGCTTGTTGGCTTTGATGAGCTTTGCAATGTAACCTTGCGCCGCGTGGTGCGGGACTCCACACATGGGGATATCATTTCGCTTGGTGAGTGCGACATTGAGAATTCCCGCCGCTGCTTTGGCATCCTCAAAAAACATTTCGTAGAAGTCGCCGAGGCGATAGAGGAGAAGGATATCATCGGGCAGGGACCGGCGCATGGCCATATACTGAGCCATCATCGGGGTAAGCTTTTTCTCTCCTGCCATCGCTTAGCCTATTTAAGAGAGCCAAGCCGGCGGGGGGAATCAAGAAAAGCTCCTTTTCGTCGAGCTCGTATTACTACATGAAAAGCTGCGGACATGAAAAGAGATCTTGTCAGGTGACTTTCGGCTTTCGATGACGAGGAATGGCAGTCAGGCTTCTGGTATGAGATTACACTGTCTTGAAAGTGGGACCTTACTGGAAAAGGATGGCAAGTGCCACGCGGTTGAAAGCGAACTTCTTGGGCGACTCTTTCAGTCAAAGGCGGGGGAAGTCCAGGGCATCCTAGAAGGTGTGAAGACCGCTAATCCGGTGGAAGTAAATGGGAGGATTTTGCCGCCGGTCCCCGATCTCACGGAGATCTGGGCGGCCGGGGTCACCTATTTGCGATCGAAATCGGCTAGAATGGAGGAATCAGAGAAGGCTGGTGGTGATGTTTTTTACGATATGGTCTATGATGCAGAGCGACCTGAGTTGTTTTTCAAGGCGATGGGTTATCGGGCTATTGGTGCGGGTGGGGAAATCCGGGTTAGAGATGATTCTTCTTGGGATGTGCCGGAGCCGGAATTGACGTTGGCAATCAATTCGGGGGGAGAAATCTTTGGATTTACGGTAGGGAATGATGTGAGTTCCCGCTCAATTGAGGGGGAAAACCCGCTGTATTTACCTCAAGCCAAGGTTTACCGAGGAAGTTGTGCGATTGGGCCGAGTTTGTTGCTGGGGCCTGACGCTTTGAAGTATGATGCTTCGATTCAGCTTACGATTACGCGGGCGGGTGAGGTGGTTTTCGATGATTCCACGGATCTAACGCAGCTGAAGCGGAGTTTTGAGGAGTTAGTGGAGTTCCTTTATCGGGAGCTCGATTTTCCAAATGGGGCGATGTTGATGACGGGGACAGGACTTGTGCCGGGATCGGATTTCACACTGACTCAGGGAGATGTGGTGGCGATTGAGATCGAAGGTCTTGGGGTTCTGGAGAACGTGGTGGGTTAACGAGTCGGCGCTTTTGTAGATTGCTCTCAGTTCTTTCCTGAAATAAGCTCGGACTTTCTGCCGTAGGTGGCAGTCCGATCTATGAAGTTTCTTCTTCCAATACTCGCCCTATGTTCCTTGGCTCCTGCTCAGAAGGAAGCTCGCTTTGTCCGGATTGAGCTTCCCGGTAAAGGCCGCACGCTGACCCTCGCTGAAGTTGAGGTAATGGCTGGTGGTAAGAACATCGCCCGCTCCGGAAAAGCCAGCCAATCCTCAACTTCGAACAATGCTGGTGCCGAGCGTGCCATCGATGGTAATAAGAATCCCGGTTTCAGCTCTGGTGGTCAAACTCACACGATTGAAGGGAAGAAGGATGCATGGTGGGAGCTTGATCTTGGCAAAATCGCCAAGGTTGATTCGATCTCGGTTTGGAATCGAAACGAAGGAGATCTTGGGAAGCGTCTCGATGGGTTCACACTTAGCTTGCTGGATGCCAAAAAAAAGGAGGTTTTCAACACCACGAGTGTCACAGCTCCCGAGACAGCAGTCGTCTTTAATCTCAAAAAGGGTGGCGATGTGGCTTACGTCGGCGCCGATGGGAAAATTGCGAAAACAGTGAGTGTGCCAGTCGGCCATCGAGATCCTGCTCCCTTCAAGTTTCAGAAAGGCGACACCGTGGCCATCGTTGGTAATGGTCTGGCCGACCGAATGCAGCATGATGGTTGGACCGAGACTTTAATCCAGTCTGTCACCTCGGGGATGGAACTTAAATTTCGACATATGGGCCTCACTGGAGATCGCCCGAACAAATATCCGCGTTCGCGTGGATTTACTCCCATGCCCCAGTATCTCCAGCAAGTTGGTGCTGACGTTATCATCGCGATGTTTGGCTATAACGAATCCTTCGATACCAAGCCTGAGGATCATGAGGAGAATCTTACTAAAATGATCGCGGAATTTCGTAAGGCTATGCCGAATGGTGAGAGCTTTCCACGCATCGTTCTCTGTAGTCCGATAGGTCATGAAAATCTCGGAGATCGTAATCTCCCAACAGGACGTGCCAACAATAAGCGACTCCTTGCAATGACCGAAGCAACTCGCGTGGCTGCTGATAAAAATGGCGTTACCTTCGTCGATCTCTATCACCCATCTATTCAGCTCTATGGAACGGCCAAATCACCACTGACGCTCAATGGGATTCATTTGAACGAAAATGGAAACCGTCTCATTGGTGAGGTGTTGGCGAAGGCACTCTTAAAGAAAGAAATCGTGGCCTCTCCCAGTCAGCAACCGCTTCGTGAAGCAGTCCTTGATAAAAACTGGCATTGGCACAACCGTTACCGCGCGACCGACGGGAATGATGTTTGGGGTGGGCGTTCCGGATTGAAATTTGTTGATGGCCAGACTAATGCGCAAGTGCTTCAGCATGAGCTCAAAATGCTCGATGTCATGACTGCGAACCGCGACCCT
>DCQM01000038.1 GCA_002323895.1 Akkermansiaceae bacterium UBA1518 | reverse complement strand
AATTCTTTCGCTACCTCCCACGAACAAAGACAAGAGGGAGAATCAGCCTTCCTTTCTTGGGATATTGCAACCTCAAATCTTACGGGATCACTTGCACTAGAGATTCGAAATTCTGCTAACGCGATTGTCCATACTTCCTCCAACCCCGCCGGAGATATTCCAATCACCGTTGGAGATAGTGGAGGAATTGTTTCCACTCAATCCTACACTCTAAAAGCGTGGGATACTAATTCTCCAGAAGTGATCCAGTCGCGAACTTTAGAAATTAAAGTGCGTCCGGGTATTCCCACCGCCAACGAGCAATCCCTTCAAACAATTGCAAGCACCTCACTCTCGATTACTCTTAGCGGCGTTGATTCTAACCTCCACCCAAAACCCGAGCTCAGCTTCATCGTAATCAGTCAGACCACTAACGGGACTCTTAGCGGCACCCCGCCAAATCTCACTTACACTCCTTCCCCCAATTTTACAGGGCTCGACGCTTTCACCTATAAATCAAGCGATGGCAAATACGAATCTCCACCCGCTAAAGTTACGATCACGGTCGATCAAGCCCCCAGCCCACCAAATGCGATTTCATTAAGCTCACTCGACTTCTCCGTGGATCTTCCAGTAGGCAATTATCTCGCTGCTCTCTCGGCGACCGATCCTAACCTCAACGACTCTCACACCTATTCGCTTACACCTGGCAAAGGAGACACCCACAATAATCTCTTTACGATTGTAGGAAATCAACTCCGCACCGCCGCCGATTTCTCAGGAGAAGCCGATAAGATATTTAGCATTCGCCTCCGCGCTAGCGACCAAGTGGGTCTCTCTTTTGAAAAAGATTTCACTCTTCGTGCTAATAAGATCGCACAGACAATCGTTATTAACGAAATCTACGCCAATCCACCAGATAACCATATTGCCCAAGAATTCATTGAACTCCACAATCCCTCTTCTTCTTCTGTCAATCTTTCTAGTTGGCGACTCAGTAGCGCTGTCAATTTCACTTTCCCCGCCAATACCACGATCGACGCCGGTGGCTACCTTGTGATTGCAGAAGACCCCGCCGTCCTCCAATCCACCCTTGGCGTCACCGCCCTCGGCCCCTTCTCTGGCAATCTCGATTCTTCCGGCGAGACCATCCGCCTTCGCGATATTTCGGACACCATAATCGATGAAGTTGATTACAAAGTCGGCTTCCCTTGGCCAGTCGCGTCAGATGGCAGCGGAGCCTCCATCGAACTAATCAATCCTTCCCTCAACAATTCTCTCGGCAGCTCCTGGCGAGCCTCGATCCCCAAAAGCGCTCTGCCCGAAGCGAGCCTCCTCGACTTCTCCTCCACCGGCTGGAGCTGGCGACCCGGGGAAACCGAGGCCTCGATCCCCACCTCCGCCTGGCGCACTCCCACATTTACTGAAAATACCTCTTGGAACACCAACACTCAACTTCCCATCGGTTATGGGGTAGTCAACGGCGTCACCTTAAACACCGTCGTTCCAAATATGCGTTCCAACTTCAACTCCATTTTCTTACGCAATACTTTCACAATCGCCCCAGGTGAAATCCCCTCCCAACTCCTTCTTAATTACACGGCTGACGATGGCTTTATCATCTGGATCAATGGCACCGAAGTCGACCGCTTCCGCTTTGACGAAAACGAAAATCCTACCATCGATGACACCGCAACCGGCACCGGTAGCGAAGGAGCGTTCGACAAAAAACTGATCCCCAATGCCGGCTCCTTTCTCGTCGAAGGCAATAACACAATCGCCATCCATTTATTCAATGCCACTGCCAGCAGCAGCGATCTCGGCTTCGATCTACAAATCATTCGCCCCTCCGCAGAGGATGCCCTCGCCCAGCCCACCCCCGGCGCTCCTAATGTCAGCTCCGCTTCCAACGCTGCCCCTAATATCCGTAAGGTCAATCATACTCCAGTAGAACCTACTTCATCCGATCCCGTCGTTATCTCAGCTCAAATAACCGACCCTGATGGCGTTGCCTCTGTCTCTCTCGAATATCAGCTTGTTGCTCCTGGAGGCTACGTTCCATCCCAGCTCCCCATTCCGATTATTGGCAATAATATCAACATTTCCCAACCCAGGTTAGAAAACCCTGCTTACGAAAACAACTGGACTACAGTGCCGATGCTCGATGACGGTTCTAACGGCGATACCATCGCAGGCGACGATTTCTTCTCCGCCATCATTCCCGCATTCGGCCATCGTCACCTCGTCCGCTATCGGATCACCGTGACAGACGCAGCTAACAATGCCGCCCGTGTTCCCTATCAAGACGATCCCTCGCGTAACTTCGCTTACTTTGTTTACAATGGAGTCCCCGCCTACCAGAGCATCGATGCCAACACCATGGCCAATACCATTCCCGTCTACCACCTCATCATTCGAAAAGAAGACTATACGGAAGCCGTCGCCTACAACAGTAGCGACCAAATCAATCAAGGAACCTCGGCCCGTTTCCTCTACAATTGGAATGCTACCATGGTCTACGATGGGAAGGTTTACGATAATATCCGCTTCCGCCTTCGTGGTGCCAACGGCCGCTACCAAGGCCGTGGAAAACGCTCCATGCGCGTTCGCTTCAACGATGGGAAATTCCTTGAGGCCCGCGATCAAAACGGAAAAAAATTTAAAAATCCCTGGCGGACTCTCACTCTGGGAAAAGCAAACAGTAACCGGCAAACCATGACCTTCGGCCTCAACGAAGCGGTCAACTACCACCTCTTCTCAAAAATGGGTGTCCCCGCCGTAACACCACTCTTCGTGCAGTGGCGTGTCATTGATGATGATGCCGAATCCCCCGACCAATGGCGCGGTGACTACAACGGAACTTACTTTGTCTCGGAAACTTACGATGTCCGCTTCCTAGAACAACATGACCTCAAAAAAGGAAATCTTTACAAGCTCATCAACCAAACGAGTGACTGGCAACAACAGCAGCGATACCAAGGCAAGTTTGCACCCTTTAATGGTAGCGACCACAACACCATCGAAAGAAACCTCGATGGCAATGATTCTCCCGCATACATCGGAGCCCACGTTAACCTAGAGAAGTACTACGCCTATCATGCCATGGTCGAAGCTCTCCGCCACTACGATTACTGGCCCTCCGCCAACAAAAACATGGTCTACTACTTCGAGCCCAACTATCTTCCCGCCAATAATAATAGGGGTAAACTTTGGATCCTCCCCTGGGACACGGATTCCACCTGGGGACCTACCTACAACAGCGGGCATGATGTCGTTTATAATGCGCTTTTTAATGCCAGCGGCGGAGGAAGCGACAACGCCTCTAATCCTACCCTCTGGCCCGCCTACTACAACACTGTCCGTGAAATGCGTGATCTCCTCTGGCAGGAAGATCAAATTAACCAAGTGATCGATGACTTCGCCTCCATCATCGCTCCTCTTGTCCCCGCCGACTTCAACCGATGGAAAGGAGCACCCTCAGATGCCGGGAACTATAACCACCTCTCAGGCCCCGGTATCAATTCCCTCAACAGCTATGTTCAAGATATGAAAAACTTTGCCTTCTCCGGCGGTTCGTGGCCCGGCGGGAATGGCTCTGCCATGTCCCAGGCCAACGACAACGGGGCAAGTGGTCGACAGGGTCGCGACGCTTGGCTCGACATTCATCAGGGCGAAAATGGCGAAGCCTCTCGAATCCCTGCGACTCCAGTCCTAACCTACAACGGCGCTGCCGGATTCCCCACCAACGCCATCTCTTTCCATACCACCTCATTCTCCGACCCCCAAGGTAATGGAACATTCGGCGCTCTCGAATGGCGCCTCGCCCGCATCGATCAACCCGGCGATCTTGAAATCGACGCTTCCTGGGAATCCGGTGAACTCAATAAATTCTCCAACGTCATCAACCTACCCACCACAGCTATTAAGTCGGGTTCCACATACAGAGCCCGTGTCCGACACCAAGACGACACCGGACGCTGGAGCCATTGGTCTGCTCCAGTGACATTTACAACTACGCTTCCCGACATCACTCCTTACATTGATGGCCTTATCATCACCGAGGTCATGTATCATCCCGCTGATCCAAGCCCAGTCGAAGTTGCTGCCGGATTCGATGACGACAATCTCTTTGAATATCTCGAGCTCAAGAACGTCGGCTCGACTACTCTTGATCTAAACGACCTCCGTTTCACCAAAGGAGTTGATTTTGACTTCCGCAACGCGAGCCAAACCAAGCTTGCTCCTGACGAAATCATCCTCGTTGTGCGCAGCATTCCTGCTTTCGAATTCCGCTACGGCAAAGGGCTTCCAATAATCGGAGAATGGGACTCCAATAATAAGCTCAGCAATAGCGGGGAGCGGTTAAAGCTTTCTTTTGGCGCCGGCGACGCAATTCGCGATTTTGTCTACTCCGATTCTAGCCCATGGCCAACCAGCTCCGATGGTTCGGGCTCATCACTTACCCTTCTTGCTCCCACGATCGGTTCCGACCACACTCTTGCCTCCAATTGGCGTAGCAGCTTCGCCCGCACTGGAACTCCGGGGCTTGACGAATCAGACACCCCCTTTGAAGACTGGCTTGGTAATCAAGGCGAAACCAATGCTCTAGATTCTTTTGAGAACTCTGATCTCACCAACTTCTTAGCGTATGCTTTTGGTGCCGACCTTACCGCCGACAATCCTCGGCCAGCCCTTTTGACGATTGATCAACGCGCCACCCTCACCTTTCGTGTTCGCAATGGCAATAACCCTCTTCGATACCTTGTCGAGGTATCCTCCGACCTCGAAAACTGGCAAAGTGGTCCCAGCCACACCAAACAAATTAATCAGGCTATCGATAATGGTGATGGAACATCCACTCTTTCATTTCAGGCTGTCAATTCTCTCACCACCAAACAATTTCTTCGCCTCCGCGTCACCCTGCAGTAAACAATGGCTGTTTCGCTCCAAAGCGTAGCAAGCGAATTCTCCGAAAATGGGCATTCTAGCAAACGAAGAAGAATTATTGTAAAATCTTCACCCGGTAAAATTGGCGCTGTTTTTCAGCATTTGGAAAATCACTGATGGTCATCTCTCCACCGGTTCCCTCAATGGGCTCGCCGGAGTCCTCCCAATTTTGCAAGTCTACCGATATCTGCGCCTGATAACTAAAACCTACAAAGGACTCAAATCGCAATTCACCACGCGAAAGAAACATCTTGGGCTGAAGCGCCCCGACCAACAATCCATTGAGACTAATATTCTCCGGTTCTCGCTTCGCTCCTAGATAGGTATTTTGAACTCCAAGGTCGATCCGAATACTTCCTCCCGCCGGAATGCTCCGTAGCCCCGTCACCCGATAACTTCCTCCACCAAGTTCAGCAAGATTGGGCCCACCCCAAACCACTACGGTCCTCTCATCGTCGGGAAAACTAAAGGTAAGAACCGGAGCTTCGAGGGGTTGGTTTCTGTTGTTTTTAAGAGTCACCCAACCATTGAAGCCGCTATCCCAATCGTCTCGTAGTTCCCAATCTGTGCTCCCGGACCCTGTGTTGTCATCATCTTCGACCGTCACCCTCGCAAGCGGAACTCCAATCGAAAGATCCACTGGGTTAGTTAATGATATCGAGAACACTTCCCGCTCTTCTATCACCGCATCATCGGTGATCGGGATCGTCAAAATTTCACGGTCCTCTCCCGCCCCAAATTCCACTATGCCCACGGCAGAGGTATAATCACTGCCCGCTTCCGCCGTAACATCGGAAGTAGCGTAGCTAACCCTAGCGGTCCTTCCAACAGGAATCTCCTTGGAGAGACTAAGATTGACCGTCGCGGTGCCATCACCCTCATTCACTATGACACTTTCGATAGACACTACCGGATCTGCATCAGGGTCGACCGGGTCGTTTGAAAAAATAATATCAGAGGTAGAAAAGAACACCTCACCAACCGGGTCGATCCGTTGCCAGGCCACGTAAAGGACATGCCTTCCCGATCGCTCAGGTAATGTCACAGGAATGGTATACTCTTTCCCGCTCTTGGTGTGGGCCACCTGTCCAAGAAATTCCATTTTATCCCAGCTCAATGACGCACGGTGATCGTAGTCATTTTTGGTAATCCATACCTTAAAATAGGAGGGGTCATGGGTCGCAGTTGCCAACCAGTTAATTTCGAGCGTTCCCGCCGCCACTGTTGTTGCAGGCCAATGCCACTTATCACTGACCAAATCGAGACCTGAAAAATCGAAGCTCGATTGCCCTGTATTCCCCCCACTTGCAAGTTGGCCGTCCGGAATCACCGCGGCATAAGAATCATTAAATACCGCAGCAGCGTAGTTGGGCACATTCTGAGAGATTTGATTCCAAGTGTAATATTGATTACTTCCCGCTACCGCAAGGGCCGCCACTGTTGACGGACTCCTCGCCGAATCTGGTCCCTCCTGAAAGATGCGATACACCCGGCTAGCCGGACTAATCACCGTCCCATGACCATACGAAATATTTGGCCATAGCATCAAAATA
>DCQM01000140.1 GCA_002323895.1 Akkermansiaceae bacterium UBA1518 | reverse complement strand
TCATCCCAATCTGGCTCGATTGAAACGTAGGTGATTTTACGAAGCTCATCAGAATTATAGTTCTGACTGTTTTCCTCGTAATACTCCCTAATTTCTTCTTCTGTCGGCTTAACGAGTCCCTCGTAGACTCCTGATTCGAGGGTGATTTTTGAGCCGGAAATTTCCTGCTTTTGAACATCGAAGAGTTCACGCTCGGTATTCTTTTCGGTCGAAATGCCTCCACCAAGGACTTTGGAAAGGTTCTGTGCAGTTAGGAGGTCACGAATGTAATTGTTAAAACCAGGAATGCCCCCGATATTACCAAGTCGAGATTTTGTGAATTTATCGTAGGCTTCGAGGTCAAAGTTCCCATCCGTATCAGTAAAGATAACGGTTTCGACGAAGTTCTCTACTTCGTCATTGCTGGGAGTCACTCCAAATTCGATGCCACCCTTTTGGATATTGATACGGTTTGCGATGAAGCGCTCTGGTTCTCCGATGGAAGGCTGGAGGTAACCCGCCATGATCCTAATAATAAGAGAGGGGGTTTTGGGTATTTGACTCTCCATGAAAGTTTCTCCGAGATAATGGGTTGCGAGCAATCGCGAATTATCTGGGATTTCAATTGCCGCGGGGAGGATATCCGGGAGCTGCATTAAGGCGAGCTGGCGTCTAAATTCTTTTTCTGAAATGGATTGATCGCCAACCTCCATCACGGGCTTGCCGTTAAAGGCTTTGGAGATTCCTCCGTCGAGGAAGACAAGCCCTACGAAGAGAAGAACTAGAACGACGACCATAAGGCCGGTGTATTTGCGGATATTTTCAATCATGGCTGAGAGGTTTCAGAAAGCGGAAAAGAAATCCCTCCCGCAGGGCTGGAAAGTTAAGGTGGAATCCTGCCTTGGGGCAAGCCTGATGGATGGAATTCCGCACAAGTTTTTTAGGACGAAAACCCTGATTGCCACGGGGAAGACCGAGATGAAAGAGTCGGGGAGATAGAGTTTCGGGTTTCGTTTTTATAAGGAGAAGCTACTATTTCCACCATGACTTTGGGATTACGTTGGTTGTGCTTATTTCTAGCCTTGTTGGGAGCAGCAGCTTTAGGTGCAGAAAAGAGCGGGAAACCTAATCGTTTGGCCAAGGAAAAATCTCCCTATTTACTTCAGCATGCCTATAACCCTGTCGACTGGTATCCATGGGGTGAAGAGGCCTTTGAAAAGGCTCGGAAAGAGAAGAAGTTAATCCTCCTCAGTGTCGGCTACTCAACCTGCCATTGGTGTCATGTAATGGAGCGTGAATCCTTTGAAAATAAGGATGTCGCGGCGTTTCTGAACGAAAATTTTGTCTCGATCAAGCTGGACCGAGAAGAACGTCCGGATGTGGACCAAGTTTATATGACCGCATACCAAGCAATGACAGAGCAATCTGGAGGATGGCCGCTTAACATGTTTTTGACTCCCGATCTAAAACCCTTAACGGGAGGAACTTATTTTCCCCCGAAAGATAGGGATGGTCAGCCCGGTTTCCCAACAGTTCTGAAACAGATTCACAATGTTTGGGACAAGAATCAGGAACAGGTTTTAAAACAATCAGTCGAAATGCACGGACAAATGAAGGCGTATTTTGAGAAGTTGCAATCCCAGGGTGGAGGCAAGTTGAAGCCGAGTCGCTCAGTTGTTGATCAGTCGATTCCGAAGATCTTGGCACAGCTTGACCCGGTTTGGGGCGGGCTGGGAACAGGAATGAAGTTTCCTCAGGTGAGTGTGTTTCGCTTTCTTCTTCAATCGGGTGACCCGAAAGCGATTGCAGCTGTTCTTAAGACCTGCCGTCATATGATGGATGGGGGAATTTATGATCAGGTGATGGGTGGTTTTCACCGTTATGCGGTGGATCGAGAATGGTTAGTGCCTCACTTTGAAAAGATGCTTTATGATCAGGCCCAGCTCATGGAGCTGTATCTTGATGCTTGGCAGGTGACTGGGGAGGAGAAATTCCGTGAGGTTGTAGTGGGTATTGCCGATTACGTGCTACGCGAATTGACGCACCCCGAAGGTGGTTTTTACTGCGCACAGGATGCGCAGAGTGAAGGAAAAGAGGGTAAATGTTTTTGTTGGACGGAAAAGGAGTTGATAGCACTCCTGACTTCCGAAGAGATGAAGGTGGCGCGTGAGATCCTAGGGGTCAGCGAAAAGGGGAATTTTATCGACCAGAGTGATCCTGAACCTTTACCCAATCAGAATATTCTCTCGTTCAAAAAATCCCGGAAAGATCTGAGCGCAAGCGATAAAAATTTAGTTGCTGGGATCTTTGAGAAGCTTGCCGTAGTTCGTGGGAAAAGAGTGCCACCAGCAATCGATGATAAAATTCTTGCGTCTTGGAATGGCCTTATGATCGGGGCGATGGCTCGGACGGGAAGGGTTTTACATGAGCCTAAATATTTAAAAGCCGCCCGAAAGGCGCACGATTTTATCAAGGGTAAATTTTGGGATGCAAAGTCGAAGCGTTTGGCGCATCGCTGGCGCGAAGGAGATCGAGATGATTCGGCTCAGGCTCAGAGCTATCTTTTGTTTTTGGCAGGCACGAGAAAGCTTTATGAGGCTAGCCTGCGGAAGGAAGATTTAGAGTTGGCGATTGTGCTCGCTGAAAGCGCAGTGGAGCTCTTCTATGATGAAAAAAATGGAGGGTTTTATCAGGGCGAAAAACGGGACGATTTGGTTCTTCGTCTAAAGGGGCAGTTTGATGGGGCCATTCCAGTCGAGAGTTCAATCGCGGCAAGAGAATTTGGGATATTGTCTCAGATCACTAGCCGTAATGATTTTTCAAGAGTTTCGGAAGCTACAATTCGGTCCTATTTAGGGCTGATCAAAGAATCCCCTGCGGGGATGGGCGAGATGTTGATGAGTCTGTGCTTCTCGCTTGAGAAGCCCGGGCGGTTGGTGATTGCCGGGGAAAAAGGGCGTGAGGAATTGCTAAAAGCTGCCACTAAAACTTTTGATCCTAACCGAATTACTTTGGGTAACGAAGGGCCGGTAAGTGAATTTACGTCGGGCTTAAAATCAACCGAAGGCTTGGCAACAGCATTTTACTGTGTGGGTCAGACCTGCCAGCTGCCGGTGGTTGAGGCGGAGGAACTTTCTGCGATGTTGATTAGGTTGAGCGAAGAGTCAAGATGACTAGCTCGGGCTGGCATGCAAAACGGACCCGAATCCCAACAGTGCCAATCCCGCGACCCACAAAAAGCTGTGAGTCGTTGTTTTTAAAATGACCATAGACGTAATTCCGTCCGAATTTAACCTTGGCTGGTGTATATTGGACTAGAGGGAGACGGCATTGGCCGCCGTGGGTGTGGCCGGAGAGTTGGAGGTCGAGTGGTTTGGCAGAACGGAGTTCATCGAAAAAGTCGGGTTCATGTACCATTGAGATAACCGGCGTGTCTTTTTGGTGGCCATTCCAAGCCCGGTTCGGTGCAGGGAGTCCACCCCAAACGGAGTCGAGCCCGTTAATGAAAATTTTTTCTCCCTTGATATTGATATTAGTTCCGGTGTTTTGGAGATAGGAAATGCCGATGCTTTCGAGCTCTTTTTTAAGGTTACTGACAGTGCAGTGCCAGCGATCGTGATTTCCAGGGCTGGCAAAGATACCGTGTGGAGCTGATATTCCTTTAAATGCCCTTGTGAACTCAGGAAGGGAAGCCGGATCATTGATCACGAAATCTCCAGTTATGGCTATGCAGTCAGGTTTTTCTGCCTCCACAGCTTTTCGAAGTTTAGCGACCAATTCTTCGTCAGTGTCGGGCCGATAGTGAACATCCGTAATCTGGGCGATTCGAAATCCATCGAGTGATTTTGGCCACCGAGGAAGGAAGAGGTTTTTTCGGGTAATCGACAGCAAATTGGGCTCGATTTTTGACGCCCAGATTACGCTGGGAACCCCGATGCCAGCGAGGCCAATCAACGAACGTCGTGTCATTTTTTGAAGGTTGAATTTGGGACTGTTACTCGACATTGAATAGGGGATTTTGTAAGGTAGAGCGAGTGAGTGATTCTAGATTGTCTATCCCTGAGTATGCCATGGCTTTGGCAGAGGTTGCGAGTTTGCGGTCGGAGGATCCTTTTCGTAAAGTGGGGGCGGCGGCTCTGGATGCCGATAACCGGGTGATTGCTACTGCCTATAATGGTCTAGCTCCTGGTTTTGATGCTCCATCGGGTTTCTGGGATGATCGAGAAGGTCGCCAAAAGTTCATGCTGCATGCTGAGGTGAATTTATGCAGTCTTTTTAAGCGGGGAGAAGCGAAACTAGTTGCGACCACTACGATGCCTTGCACCTCCTGCATGCAGACGCTCTGCGCCTATGGTATCAAGGAAATATACTTCCGAGAAATCTACAAGGAGTCGGATGCCCCCGCGATAGCCAAGCTCTACGGAATCAAACTTGAGCAGATTCCAGCGCCTTAGGGGGGTAAAGCTTAGTTTCCTTCACTGCCAGTTGAGATCCCACTCTCGACCTCAAGATCTCCCCCGTAAAAGCTTTTGATGTAACCAAATTCAATCATGGTGTCTTGCCAAGGTGCGAGAAGGCCTCCATTGACGGATCGGAAAATCCGAGTGGCCCGCGCCAGCCACTGCTCTGCCGCTACTCCGTCATCTTTTGCATAATGGAGGGCGGCCTTGCCAAAGTAGAAGAGAGGCGAGTCATCGAGAAAATCGGTCCCGGCTACGATCGCTTCGGCTCCAGCTAGATCGCCTGTTTTGATTTTGCAGAGGGCAATTTTGAACTTAATCAAAGGAGTCATTGTCTCTGTTGCTTTGTTTTTATTGGCTTCAAGAACTAGCGGCTCTAAAATTGCAAGGGCCTTTGCGTAGTTTTTCGTCACGAATTCAATTTCTGCTACGTTAAAACGGACGTTAAAGTTCCCTGGGCTAAGCTTTAGGGATTTGGCGAAGACCATGCGGGCTTTATCGAAGGCACGAAATTCGACGTAGCACGCTCCACGGAGAGTTAGTGAAGCTGGATTTTTCGCATAAATTGCATCCACTTCTTCGAGCGCTTCGAGGGATTCGAAGATTCGTTTTTGCTGAAAAAGTGAGTTGGCCCGTCGAAAAGCATTTGAGTAGGCAACTGTGTCATCTTTGGACAAGGCCTCGAGATCGATCACATATTGTGGTTTTTCCCCCTTTTTTGGATTTTTGGTTTCAGCAGCAGGCTCATCTTGGGCAGAGACCAGTAGGGCAGTTGCGAGGAGTGAAGTGATAAATATTCTCATGAGATAAGGTAGCTGGGAGCCAGGATAGGAAATGAAATCGGTTAGGGCAAGTCAGCTAACCGGGGAATAGAGATCTTTTTCGCCGATATATGCGGCAACCTTGTCCGGGAGCCATAGATTTGTGAGGCCTTCCCGTATTCTTTTCCGGATCTCGCTGGCAGATGCAGGATGGTTTCCTTCAATAAAGTGCGCCTTGAAACCTTTACGAGGATTTGGTTGATGGGATCGTCCAACTACAATAAATTGAAGATCGCGTGCTAGCATTTCGATATTTTTCCAACTTGAGAGTCTTTCCCATTGATCAAAGCCAATGATGAGGAACAGCGCTGCAGATTTGTCGATTTTCCGCTTAAAATACTCAATTGTATCCCAAGTGAAGGACGGTGGGTCCCTCTGTAGTTCGCAGTCACTCACTTCCGCCCACGGGGAATTCTCGATGGCCAGCTTAAGCATTTCAAAGCGATCGATATCTTTCGCTTGAGGAGCATCTTGCTTATGGGGTGAGCGCCGGCATGGAAAAAAGATGACGCGTTCGAGGCCAAGTTGCTCGACTGCCTTTTGAGCGATTTCTAGATGGCCTTGGTGAATAGGATCAAAAGTCCCTCCGAAGAAAGCGATTTTCGGGCCTAGGGTCATTTTATGAATTGAAACATCATTCAGGGGTAGTCCGCTCAATGTTAATCTGTCCGAGAAGCCCGGACTGCCTTGCACAAAACTGATTCATTTTCATGAGTTCAAGGAGGGCGAGAAAAGTTACAATGACTTCGACTTTCGATGTCGCTTTTTCAAAGAGGCTCTGTAGGGAGAGAGATTCGCCCGGCTCGATCTTGTTGATGAGGAATTCAATCTTGTCGCTGACTGTGAAACGATCGTCTACGATGTCTCCAAAAGCCCTCGCTTCGTCAAAGCGCTTAAGGACGTTTTGGAAAGCGCGTATTAGGTCGAAAATCGAGGCTTCGGCGAGGGGAACTGGTTCCTCATCATCCGGTCTGGGGTCCTTTAGCGGAGTATGTGCAAAAATCTGTTCTTGTTCAATTTCGCGTCGATGAAGAAAACCTGCGGCATCTTTGAATTTTTTATATTCGATCAACTGACGGATTAATTCCCAGCGCGGATCGTCCTCTTCAGCATCTTCTTCCGGAGGTTGCTCTCTTTTTGGAAGAAGAGTCCGACTTTTTATATACATCAGATTCGCCGCCATTGAAATGAATTCAGAAGCGAGGTCAATATTGAGAAGCTTAAAGGTCTCGATGTAATCGAGGTATTGCGTGGTGACTCGCTCGAGTGAAATATCGTAAATGTCTACCTCATCTTTTTTGATGAGATAAAGAAGGAGATCAAGAGGGCCCTCAAAGATCTCTAGACTGACCTTGTAATCTGTCGATTCCACGGGGATGGTGAATATCGTTTAAAGATGAGTTCTGCGAGGGAAATACCACGCCAATTGGTGATTATTTACAGTGGCAAATTACAGCTACTGGATGTAGCTTCCGTCAGTGGAAGATCCTGTCGACCAACAGCGACTCAATGAATATCAAAGCAAGGTAACCGATTGGATTGGCCGCCAAGGTGTTTTGTTTCAGTTTCGCTATGCCCGAACGGTTGGAACTATGACTCTTGGGAGGCATTTAAGTAGCCTTACTCTCAAATTAGTTCTTTTCTTAATTTTTGTCGGAGTTTTCGGGTTTTTCGTTCTAAAGCGGCATTTTAATAGTCCTGAATATGGTGAGAAGGTAGCGGGCCAAGTTGCGAATTCGTTGGGAGCTGGAGAGGTTGAGGTTGCTGGCTTTTCTCGGAATTTTGGAAAAGGTGATTTCCAGTTTTTAGAGCTAAAAGGAGGTGAGGAGAGTTTTTTCTATGAGGCTAAATTCGAGAAGCTTAGGGGCGAGTTTTCTTTTCTGACAGGAGTAACTGACTCTTGGCGCCCTTCTGCGATTAGCATCAAAAAAGCTGATTTGAAGCTAAAGGCAGGGGGAAGCGAAGACGATATGAAGCTTGGTTTCAGTTCAATTATAGAGAGTCTTAAAGGTCAGGGAATCTCCCAAATTAAGATTGACGATTGCTCTTTTAGTTGGGGCTACTCCAAGCTGACTTTTGGGATGGTTCGGAATTCGAATTTTCGGGCCGTTTTACACGAGGGCGTCTGGGAAGTGGAGTTGTCCGGTGGGTCTTTCCAGCAAAATTGGTTAGGTCCCTTGGCGATTAAGTCGGCCGACCTGAAGATTGGTGTGGGTGGGATTATGGTTGAGTCTTTACGCTTGGAGGCGGACGGTGGAGCTGCGGATCTAAAAGGTTCAATTTCTGGGCCTGTCAACATGCCAACTTTTGATTTAGCGGGTAGCTTCAGCTCCCTTCCGATTGAGAAGCTAATTAAAATTAACGGAGTTAGCACACGAGAGTATATGGAGGGTCGGATCTCTGGTGGTTTGGTGATTGGCGGGTCAAGTAATCGAAGAGTCGAGCTGTCAGGCCGAGTTAAGTTGGATGAAAATGACATTGTGACGATTCGGGAGAGTTGGTCACTTCTCCGGGCTCTATCGATTTTGGACAATGAACGCACTTACTTGCGGATTGATTTTAATCAAGGTGGCTTTGCTTTTTCCACCGGGGGTGGAGGGATGGAGGTCAGTGAAATTGATCTCAATGCTGGGAATAAGGCTCGTCTATTAGGCGGATTTAAGACCCGTCTACCCACACAGGCGGAAGCAGCGGATGCTCTTGACATGAAGTTAACAAATAATTTTTCACGTGATTACACTGATTCTTCGGCTGCTCAAGAACTCGAGAATGACCGAATGAGGATTGACTCGCGTGATGACGAACTTGCCTTCGGTGTTGATATTGAGCGATCAATAGGAGAAGGAGAGCTTGATGTGCCTGAAGGTCAGTTGAGTTTTAAGGAACTCGAGGCACTTAGAATGAGGCAGGAAATGGAACTCCATCGGATCACGGGAGATCTCAAACTGGCGGTCCCGGCCTCCGGTTTCAGTAGTAATGAAGCCTTGCTTAAAATCTATCCCAAAGACGAACTGGGCTGGCGATGGATCCCTATTGAGATTCGTGATGCCAACTTTATGAACATAGGCGATAAGACCAATGAACTCTTACTGAAACAGGCCCGACAGCGGGTGAGTGGGCCAGTGGAAGGAAATTAGATGGTCAGAGCATTTGCGATTTCACGGGTCGCGCTGCTTTGGTTCAATGTGTAAAGGTGCAATCCCGAAACGTTTTGTTCGATAAGTTCCTGACATTGCTCAATTGCATGATCAATACCAGCCTGCCGGATCGCTACTGGATCACCTTCTGCATCGAAAATCCGTTTTAAGAGTCTTGCAGGGAAACGACTGCCTGCTGCTAAGTCAGCCATCCGCTTCATGCTAGAAATGGTCGTGATGGGCATGATTCCCGCTACGATCGGGAGATTAATCCCTGCCAATTTACATCTCTCACGGTAGTCAAAGAAATCGTGATTATCAAAAAACAGTTGCGTGCAAATGTAGTCGGCACCTTGGTCTATCTTGGATTTAAAATAATCCATTTCGGTGAGCCGGTTTTGCGTTCCGGGATGCCCCTCTGGGAAGCCGGCGACCCCTATTTCAAATTCACTAGAATATTCTTTGATAAAAGCGACCAAATCACCGGCAAATTTAAAATCGTCTGTCTGCCGGTCATAATCTGGTTGATCGCGGGGGGGGTCACCTCGAAGTGCCAGGATTGTTCCGACTTGATCTGCGCTATATTGGGAAAGAATTTCTGACATTTCACTCTTGGTGTGCCCAATACAGGTAAGGTGAGGGATCGTTGGGACATTTGTATCTTGGATAATTCGCTGGACCACCTCCCGAGTCCTTTCGCGAGTGGTTCCACCCGCTCCGTATGTCACGCTAACAAAAGCTGGATCTAATATACTCAACTCGGTGACGGTCTTCAACAAGTCTTCGGATCCGCTGTCATTTTTCGGTGGGAAAAATTCAAAGGAAAGGGTAGGGCGGGACGCACGCAGAGACGAGAGAATTGCCATCACTCGAATGCTAGATTTTTAATGAATCAGGTCGACGTAAAACCGACAATTTTTCTGCAACTTTATTTCGTTTTTGTGGTTTATGTTAATTGAAGACAACCTCTGATGATTCAAACGACCATTATCTTGCTCATTTCCCTATTTTCCGTCGCGATTGCGGAAGAGAAGATCGAAGGTGGGCCCAAGCAGAAGAAAAAGCGACCAGAGCAGGGTCGTGCTGCTGATTTCTTCAAACTACTTGATTTGGATTCCGATGCAAAGGTCTCTCGTGAGGAGTTTGCCAAAGGAAAGCGTGCCTCCCAGCTTCCCGCAGAAGCGCGCATTAAGATTTTTGACCGTCTAGATAAAAATAATGATGGTGTTATTACCGCTCGGGAATTTAAGGGTGCTTCAGGTGACTGGCCTAAACGATACTTAACGAGATCAGATAAAGACAAGAGTGGTAGGGTCAGTTATGATGAGTTCTTGGCAACTCCTCCTTCTTCACAGGCTGATCCGGAAAGGTTGAAGAAGATGTTTGATCGAATGGATCGGAACTCAGATGGTTTTTTGGACCGGAAAGATCAGGGCCCAAGTGGAGGGCGGAAGCGGGCCCCGAGTGACAAGCGGTCTCCACGAATGGAATTTTCAAAATTAGATCTGAATCAGGATGGTGCCGTGACAAGCGAAGAGTTTCAAAAGCACCCTGGACACCAGCTTCTTCCTGAGCAAGAGCGTCGTCAGCGTTTTGAAAGGATGGATGGGGATGGGAATGGAAAGCTTTCGGCTAATGAGGTGAGAAAACATTTCGAGAAGTGGTCGGAAAGAAAACCGCGACGTCCGACCCCTAAAAAATAACTTCGAACCAAAGCCCTCCGTATAAAAGATCGCCGTAATCCTTGTCTTCGATTTGGATGCTCGATCCGATAAAAGGGGTGAAGGAAACTTGGTCAGAGATTGCGTAGGTATAGGTTAGCCTCGTGTGAAAATCATTGAGACCGTCCCGTTCGAGGTATCCGGAGACCCAGCTAAGCCCCGCCTTTATAGTAATGAATGATTTTTCGGAAATGATTTGGCTCCATTCCAGTTCGCTGTTGAGGTAAATCCCATCTACTCCTCTATCGAAGTTTAATTCGTTTCGCCAACGCCAGACGTCGCTTATCGAATAAGACGTAAAAAGGCCCAAATCGAAGCCGCCTTGGAGGATGCTCTCGTCTCGGTCGCGATAAGTGAATGATGCTCCGCCGGTAAAATTTTTGTTAAACGAGTGTGCTAATTCAAGATAACTCCATGTTTCATTGAAGTCTCCATCACTCTCGGAAAGGTGGGCAAACCCGAGGGACAGCGAATTATTATCCGAGAGTGTGATTCCCGCTTCCAATTGAAAGTCGAGTGCCGACTCGGCAAGTTGGAAACCGCGGTGAACGTAATCGGTCCGCAGGCCTGTTACTGCCTCGATTCCGAGTGGAATCTCAGAATCGACTTCGGCAAAGGCCATGGAACTGCAGGCACAAAAAATCCCGCCAAGACGTCCCAAGTGTTTCATGGT
>DCQM01000081.1 GCA_002323895.1 Akkermansiaceae bacterium UBA1518 | reverse complement strand
CTTTTAGCCAGAGCCCATTCCTTTGCAGCCCCCTCACCTTCCAAGATCCTATACGCACTATCTAACTTCACGCCTCTAATCCTCTCCCAGATGTCAGTCCCATTTGGCCAATTAATTTCAACACCTGTGATATTTCGACAAGCACCCAAACCGATTTCCTGTCGAAGACTTGACGATCCGAAGCTTCCACCAGTTCCAACTCGACGATGAAAATACCTTTTGTTACCCGCGTTATCAATCACCCCGACTCGAACAATAGCTCCCACCGCGCTCCGATTACTTACCTTTCCTTCAAGCTCTAGTGTAACCCAATGATTTTCCCATCCTGGATTTTTAAAAAGTAAATTGTGAAAAGCATCCCCTTCAATCGCTCCACCCATCACAGCATAAACATCTTGATCACCATCATTATCGATATCACCAAATCCTATCGCGTGGCCTTTTTGAATACTGCCAAACCTCCCTTCGACGGTAACATCCAAAAACTTCTCACCCTTATCATTGAGAAACATTAAATTTGGAACAATCATTCGCAAATCTGGAGCCCCTGTTCCTATATAAAAATCAAGATATCCGTCGTTATTGAGATCTCCAAAGTTAACACCCATCGCAAACATTGACCGCCACAACCCCTTTTCCCGGGTAACATCCTCAAATGTCCCATTTCCCCGATTTCGATAGAGTCGGGGTTTTTCGGCTTCGGTCTCTTTACCCATCATCTCAAGAGCCACAAGACCACCCATATTCGAAAATCCTAACGAATCGAAATCAGCGACAAAGATATCCTGGTGACCATCATTATTATAGTCGAAAAACCAACAAGGGAAGCTCGAAAGGGGCTCTTCAACTCCCGCGCTTTGCGCTACATTTCGGAAACGCGGTATACCCTCGTTAGTAACACCCTGATTTTCAAACAACAAATTGACTTCGCCAAGACACGAAACATAAAGATCTTGCCATCCATCGTTATTAAAATCGGCTGCTGCGCAACCCTTTGCAAAAACCTCAACCGAAACACCTGCAATCTTAGCTATATTTTTAAATGTTCCATCTTTTTGGTTAAGGTACAACTCACAAGGATATTCATACTTTGAGTCCCGCTTATTCTCATTACCAATGAACAAATCTAGGTAACCATCATTGTTGAAATCTGCCCAACAAGCAGTTTGAGTTGGGTATTCGGAATATACCCCTGCTTGTATCGTGACATCTTCAAAACTCCCGTCTCCACAATTTCTAAGTAAAGAATTGGGATGGCGGCCTTGCTCCTCAAACCAAGCACCTCTAAGTAAAAACACGTCATTATCACCATCGTTATCATAATCAGCATGAATCATATTTAAGCCGGAAACAACTCCATCAAGCCCAGCTAACTTGGTTTCATCTTTGAATGTCTTACCCGTATTTGTGAGAAGGGTAACATTATCTTTAAGTCCCCACGATGAGCTAAAGACGTCAAGCAAACCATCGTTATTAAAATCCTCCAGACACAAGCCCCCTGACATTCCAGAAGTATCAGCCCCAACGGAAGTCGCTATGTTCGGAAATTTTGGGAAATCAAATCCCGAAGGTTCGCCCATCTTGGGAATCAATAATTTCACGGGCACCTTATCAGGGTAGTCCCCGAGTGTCATATAAGCTAAATTTAGAAGATAGCGGGACTGATAGTCTTGGGGAAACGAATCTAGGATTTCCTTGAGAATAGCGATCGCAGATTCTGATCCTCGACGGTTAGTATGTACTGCCTTCCCTTTAATTGGAAAAAGACAAGACTCCTCGTTAAAATGCGCACAACAATTCTCATCCTCCCCCAGTCGTAAGTAGGCCATTGCTAAGGAATCAAAAAAACGTTTTGTGTCACGACCAACCCCAATCCCCCTTTCTCTTAGCGCTCTGCCTGTTTGCTCCAAGATTTGGATGGCTTCTTTAGTCCTTCCTGCGGATAGCAACTCATCACCGTAGATAAGAAGTTGTTTTACGGTGGCTGAATTATTCGAAGCTTCTAATTTTCCCTCTAAGAAATCAGCCCGAGCCGAATTACTATGACTATAAACTTCTTGAGGGTAACGTTCGTAGGCTGCTTTCAGCTTTTCCTCAAATAGACTTTTGAATGTTTCTTCTTTTGGGTTTTCTTTTATGACAGACAACGATTTTCCCGAGGGTGAGGAAGGATTTGGCGTGATCTCGGGTTGTTGCTCATCGCCACATGAAAGCAACGAGGAAAAGACTAGTGCTGCGAAGACCTGACTCACTATCGAGTGAAAATTTTTTCTCAATCGACGACAAGAAGTCAGGGAGTTCGGGTGAAAAATGACGAAGAATGTGCGAGCCAGTTCAGGACTTTTCATGAGGGGGGACGCGGGAAATAAAAGGTCCGAGAATAAAAGACAAGCCTTCTAAGACCATCCTCTCCATGACTTAAATTCATGGAGATCTAAGGAACTCATAAACAGTTTCTTAGATATTCAAACAGGAGCCAAAAAAAGAAAAATATATATCGAGAGAAGGGATTTTAGGCCGAGCTAGATTACTCCCAACACCAATTGCAACCTACCGAATCGTATACAAGTCGCCCCTTGGCTCATCCCTACCCAGTGGCCTATATTAGCAGTTATGACAACGGCGAGACCATACACCAAGCGCAACCCATTACAGTCCAACATGAACCTAACAGGGCCAATTTGGAGCCTGAGTTCCTTATTCGTAATAGAGTGATCCTAGAGCACCTTGAATGTATGGCTAAAGTTAGCATGATTTAACTCAGAAAAGGCAACGCGCCCACTATAACGAGGGGCCATACTCCGGTAAGATCGTAAGTGGTAACTATTTAATTCCACATTCTGTTTGCCCCGATCTAGATAACACTCTCTACAACCTTGAGATAAGGCTGTTTACCCTAAATCAGAGGGAGAGCGCAAAGATCGGCACAAGGAAAATCGACTTAGCTAAACAATGGAATACCAATGAGCTTCTTAGCGATGAGGGGCTTTAAGCTGTCCTGGACAAAGGTAAGAGTGGATGAGTAGCTCATTTTTAATTGGGAGGTTGATTCTCTTTGCTTCAATAAAAAATCTTTGGTAGTTAAAAAGCATGAATTCTGGTTGCGGACTCCCATTTATTTTTATGCTTGGATTATTCATAGGCCTACCGCTGTTACTTCTCATCACTCAGTAGGTTGGGCTTTTTCCCTTCAGCTCCTCACCAAAAAAGGCTTCGTTGTCGTAACACTTCTAGTGACACAAATCCGGCTCCTAGCAGATATTCTATTCTGTTTCCTAAGATGTTTTTTCTAGCAGCATGAAAATCAAGAATGATAACTAATGAGTCTTCACGATTGAAACATCTCATTTATCGGTCAACCTCCCAGCTATGATTGGAACTCCTTTTACCCCTTCAGCAAAAAAGATTATGCTTTGCGGCAGCGGAGAACTTGGCAAAGAAGTTGTCATTGAGCTTCAGCGATATGGCATCGAAGTCATCGCCTGTGATGCTTACGAAAATGCTCCCGCCATGCAGGTTGCTGACCGCTCATACGTCTTTTCGATGCTGGATAGTAATGAGCTTCGTCGTGTCATTGAGCTGGAAAAACCAGATCTTGTTGTTCCAGAAGTCGAAGCCATCGCGACCGATACGCTAGCTGCAATCGAGGCCGAAGGAAAAGCAACGATAATTCCAACGGCACGAGCAACTCAACTCACCATGAATCGCGAAGGTATTCGTCGCATGGCGGTGGAGGAACTCGGATGTAAAACATCTCCCTATGCCTTCGCAGCCACAGAAGAAGACTATCTAGCAGCTATCGAGAAAATCGGCCTCCCTTGTGTTGTGAAACCGATTATGTCTTCATCAGGTAAAGGTCAAAGCACCGTGAAAACTCAAGATGACGTGATGGCGGCGTGGAAATACGCTCAAGAAGGAGGGCGGGCGGGCGCCGGAAAAGTAATTATCGAGGGCTTTGTTGATTTTGATTACGAGATCACTCTCCTTACGATTCGTCACGTGGGAGGCACCTCTTTTTGCGCTCCTATTGGACACATCCAGGTTGATGGTGACTATCGTGAATCTTGGCAACCCGCTCCGATGTCCGCTTCTGCGCTCGAAAGCGCCCAAGAAATGGCAGCAGCGGTTACTAAAAACCTTGGAGGCTATGGTCTCTTTGGTGTCGAAATGTTTGTCAAAAATGACGAAGTTATTTTCTCGGAAGTATCGCCACGTCCTCACGACACAGGCATGGTGACAATGATCTCTCAGGATTTGAGCCAGTTTGCATTGCATGCCCGTGCGATTCTCGGCCTGCCTATCCCTAACATCCAGCAGCATGGCCCAAGCGCCTCTTGCGCCCTTGTTGTAGAGGGCCATTCAGAAAATGTTCGCTTTGATAACATCGCCACTGCACTCGCTCAGCCTGACACTCAACTCCGCCTCTTTGGCAAACCAAAGGTTGCAGGAAAACGTCGTATGGCTGTGGCTCTCGCTCGTGGAACAGATGTGGAATTTGCCAGGGCCACAGCTCGTAAGGTAAGCGAGGAAGTCGTCGTGATTCTTTAAGTTAGAGTCGAAGGGTCAAAAGCCCTAGCTCAACCCACTTCCTCCCCACCAATTCCGCTCCAAAGACGGCTCAACCCGTCCCCGCCTAAAGAAATCTCCTAGAAGTTCATGATTTTTTAGCAGCAAGGGCACCCACCCTATCCATCCATAACCAATCTTCGGGAGATTCCCTTTTACCTCTTAAAAAGATAGAGGTTTCAAAAAGCGGAAATACGGACTGCCATCAACCTCAACTTTAGAAACACGTGATCATTCAGAGCGCTTATTTCAAACGATAGTTACCCCTACCCTTTTCGCTTTTCATATTCCAAAGAATTTTTAGGATAGAACAGTGAGATTTTCGAATCTGATCATCTACCCTCTGACGCTTATTCTATTTCTAGTTCTCTTTTCCTGGGCGTCTCATACAGAGCAAAAGACTAGCCAAGAAGAATCCGGTCGCAGGATTGAAGTTCTTTTTCTCGGCAGCGAGAATCGTTCCAATCACGACCCTCCTACCCGGTTTCGCGTCCTTAGGGAGGCGCTTGGACCCAAAGCCGTGAATATTACCTACGCACACACGCTTGATGCGCTAACGGAGGAAAATCTCGCAAAGTATGATGTTCTGCTGATCTTCGCTAACCAATATACCATCGACAAGAAAACCCAGGGTAAAGCGCTGCTAGATTTTGCGCGAGACGGTGGAGGCTGTGTTCTCCTTCATTGCGCAGCAGGTTGCTTTCGTGATTCAAACTTTGACGAATACGTCGAACTGTTAGGTGCACAATTCAAATCTCATGGTAAGGGAGTTTTTCGTGCTAAAATCGTTAATACCGAGCACCCCATCATGAAGGCATGGGATGGTTTCGAATGCTGGGACGAGACTTATGAGCATAAACGACACGGAAAGGATCGCATCATTCTTCAGACGCGAAACGAGGAACCTTGGACGTGGGTCAAGACCTACGGCAAAGGAAAAGTTTTCTACACCGCGAGCGGCCACGATCACCGTTGCTGGGACTTGCCGGAATTCCACGACCTTGTCCACCGTGCTATCCGGTGGACGGCTAAAGAAGACCCCGACAGATACCTCGATACTTCCGATCTACCCATTCTGGAATACCGTGCAGCCAAAGCACCCAAAGATCCCGAAAAGCCGGTGGGACCTCTCAACGAAATCCAAAATTCACTCAGCCCAGAAGAATCTCTGAAACTCGCGCAAGTACCTCCGGGGTTTGAGCTTAAGCTCTTCGCTTCCGAACCGGAGATCGTAAATCCCATCTCAATGAATTGGGACAAGCATGGACGTCTTTGGGTTGTGGAGGCTTTTGACTACCCTCACAAATCGGGAACAGAAAGCCCGCACGACCGGATCAAAATTCTTGAAGACAAAGATGGAGATGGTAAAGCCGATCAGGTCACTACCTTTGCGACCGGGCTGAACATTTGCACGTCCGTTCTACCGCTTGGCGACGGGGCCCTTGCAACGGACGGAGCCAATCTCGTTTACCTGCGTGATCTTAATGGCGACGATAAGGCCGATGAAAAACAAATCATCTGGTCGGGTATCGGACTTCGTGACACACACGCCTGTGTTTCCAATCTTAGACTCGGGTTCGACGGTTGGATTTATGCCACGGTCGGCTACAGCGGACTCAAGGTCTCACGAGGAAATGAAATTATTAAATCCACGCAAGGGGTCTTTAGATTCCAGCCAGATGGCGAAGGTTTTGAAATCCTACAAAACACCTCAAACAACACCTGGGGTGTGGCATTCACCGAGCAAGGAGATGTCGTAGGATCAACCGCCAATGGAAATCCGAGTTGGTATCTTTCCATCCCAAACCATAATTTTGAAATGCTCGGACGAAAGCCACAGCAAGTTGCCAAAGCTGATTTGGGAGAACTCCTCGCACCGATCACAAGCGACTACTTTCAGAACAACCCCAAGGGAGTTCATTCCTCGGGTGCAGGTCACGCCATTTACACGGCAGAGCGGTTTCCAAAGGAATGGTGGAATCAACGTGCTCTTGTCTGCGAACCACCTTTACACCTAGTCTCGGCACCCAGGTTTCGAAACGAAGCAGATCGATTCAAGACTACCAACTTTGAGCATAATCTCTACGCCTCATCAGATGCCTGGTCCGCTCCGGTGGTCGCCGAAGTCGGCCCGGATGGAGCGGTATGGATCGCGGATTGGTACAACCCCATTTGCAATCACAATCCGTATCGGAAACATCTTGAACTGGGAGCAGGAAACGCCTTCCTCTCTGATGATCGTGACCGGGAGCATGGAAGGATCTATCGGGTTTTCCCAACGGGATCAAAGGACGAAGAATATCCCCCGTTGAGGAACACTTCAGAGTGTGTGAAGGCTCTCGCAAATCCCAATCTCTTCTGGCGTCTGCAAGCGCAATGGCAATTGAACAGACTAGCGAAGAAAGACGAACTTATGCAACTCGCGAAAGATGCTTCGAATTGGAAAATCCGATTACACTTGCTCGCTGCAGCCAGCGACGGAGAACTTGACGGGGTTCAAATCGCCGGACTTGCTCGACGCCTGCAACATGAGAAGCAAGTCAGCCAACCATGGGCCGAGGCCACACAAGTTCATTTTGAACGGCTCGCAGATAAAACTAGACATCCCTTGGACCGGAAAGCTGCTGCTCTTCTATTGGTGACTGCAAAAGCTGACCCTGATCTGGGAGCTAAGCTTGGGCGACTTTTTCTTTCCGAACCGGGCTTACAAAAGAACCATCACCTGGCCGATGCCATTCGCCTCGCGATCATCAGGCACCCGGAAGGATTTCTAAGATCGCTACTGGGTGACGAAGCAACCGCGGAAAACAAGGCCCTAAAACGAATCATCAACGATGTAATGACGCGTTTCGATACGGAGAGAGACATCCTCTCAGAGGGGCTGAAAGTCGTAATTCGTCAATCAGAGGAAAGGCTTGCAAAACGCCTTCAAAAACTGATGGCAAAAAAGACTCCGACGCAACCCGACTTGGCCTTATCACAAAGTGCCAAGCGGGGGCAGCTCGAATACATCTCTTGCGTTGCCTGTCATCAACCGAATGGTCAGGGACTCGATCCCAGCTTCCCTCCTTTGGCGGGATCGAAGCGATTGACCGCTAATCCCAAAACCGCAATCAAAATTGTATTAAAAGGTATTGCGGGTCCACTTTCGGCTGGCGAAAGACAATATAACGGAATCATGCCTGGACATGAGACCATCCTCAATGATCAGCAGATCGCCGACGTCTTGAGCTATACTCGCTCAGCTTGGGGAAATAAAGCCAAGGATATCTCCGTCGACATGGTCCGGAAAACCCGTGCCGAAGTGGCCGATCGAAAAAAACCCTGGAAAGAGAGAGACTTAAAATGACTAAAGTAAGAGGCCAAATAATCGAAGATGAAAACAATCTTCCACTGCAATTAAAGCTCTACATGAATGGCTTACGAACACACGATCTCGGAAAGATCGGAAACACTTTTTCCGATGACATTAAATTTGTCACACCAACCAAAACGATGACGCGGACTGAGATCCTGGAATTTCTAACTGCGCTCTATCGTGGCTTTCCAGATTGGAGTTACGACAATGACTCTCCCTTACTCTGCGAAGACGGTCGCTTTGGCGTTAAATGGAGACAAGGCGGTACCCATACCGCGACTCTGGAGTTCCCCGGATTTGAGGCCTACCCAGCAACCGGCCGCTCCGTCACCATTCCTGAGCATTACTTTTTCTATCGACTTGATAAACAAGGCCTGTGCGAGATCAACCCCGATCCCATTCCCGGCGGGGCACCACGAGGCATCTTTGAACAAATTGGAGTGGAATTACCTCCGCTCTAAAGAACCCCTTTCCCACAAATGACTTTTGCCATCATCACTCGCGACAAGAATGACCATACCGCAGTTCGCGAAGCCTTTCAAAACGAACACCGACGTTATTTGGCCAAACACAAAGACATCCTTCTCGCCGCTGGCGCGATGCTCAACGACAATGAAACCGGAGCCCACGGAGGAGTCTTACTGGTCGAGGCGAACTCCCGGGAACAAGTAGAAGAATTTGTCGCCAACGATCCCTTTCAACGTGAAGGTTTATTTGGAGAATTGTTAATCACAAAATGGCGAAAGGCCTTTTTTGATTTTGACTGTCTCGTGCCTCTCGACTGAATAGTTGAAAACTGATCTTTTTACCCCCTCCTCTCCACTCCAACTGCTACCTCAAGGCAAATTCATTACCCATGGAAAAACTCACATTCCTCCTCATTGCCGCATTGGGCCTGACGGTCGCGGCCGAAGCCGATCAAAAACAGAAGCGGCCAAATATCCTCTTCATCATTGTTGACGACCAGTCGCCTTTCGATTTCAAGTTCTACAACCAAAAAAGCCAGCTAGATGCACCAGTCATCGAAAACCTGGCTGCTGAGGGCATGATAATTGATGGCGCATATCAAATGGGAGCGTGGGTTGGTGGCGTGTGCACAGCGTCGCGGCACATGATCATGAGCGGACGCACGGTATGGCATATTCCGGATCGAAAGTTTCGTAAGCCACCGGCTAATCCGAATGCGCTGAACCCGAAACTGGTGCCACCAGATTTGGCCGAGAACACCCTGGCAGCTGTTTTTAACCGGGCCGGTTACAAAACTATGCGCACGTGCAAGCGAGGCAACAGTTACGACGCCGCGAACAAAAAATTCACGGTCGTACATGATGCCACAAAGCGCGGCGGGACAGCCGAGACAGGGAGTAGCTGGCACGGTGACCGGGTATTGGAATATCTCTCAGAACGGGAAATGGATAAGGTCGAGGATCCTTTTCTCATCTACTTCGGATTTTCCCACCCGCATGATGTGCGTGATGGCACGCCTGACCTTTTAAAAAAATACGGTGCAGTGAATCACCGCGACAGGAATACCCCTCCGCCAGCTAACCCGAAACAACCCAACTTGCCCATTAACTATCTACCTAAACATCCATTTCATGACGGCCATCCTGATCTGCGCGATGAGGTGAAAGTATCGGGCGTTTGGGAGCGGCGCGATGAACAAACAATTCGTAACGAGATCGGCCGGCAATTTGCCTGTAGCGAATACATCGACCGACAAATCGGACGTGTGCTCGCCAAGCTCAAGGCAATGGGCGAACTGGACAACACATATATCGTTTATACTGCCGATCATGGCATGGCCATCGGCCGGCATGGATTGCAGGGGAAACAGAATTTATACGAGCACACGTGGCGCGTGCCGTTGGTCGTGAAAGGTCCGGGTATTAAGCCGGGTAGCCGCGCGCGGGGGAATATATACCTACTCGATACCTTGGCCACGCTTTGCAGCCTCGCGGGAATTAAGCCACCCGTTACCAACGAAGGTATCAGCCTTGAGCCAGTGCTGATGGGGCGCGCGCAGACGATTCGCGAGACACTCTTCGGCGTATACAGCGGCGGCACCAAGCCGGGTATGCGCAGCGTGCGGCGCGGCGACTGGAAGCTGATTAAGTACGACGTAATGGACGGCACGGTGCGTAAGACGCAGCTTTTTAATCTCAAGAAAAATCCGCATGAGCTCATTCAGGAACACCATGTCCTACGCCCTTTAAACAAGCCAAATCCGGCGGCCTTTAATCTAGTGAACAACCCGAAATTCGCCGCTAAACGCAAGGAAATGGAGGCCTTGCTACTTCAGGAAATGAAGCGGCACGACGATCCCTACCGATTATGGGACCAGCCAAAGCTATGAGCGAGAGAGACAACTGCGTCTGATTTTTTGACTTATTCAAAATGTTCTAAAACAGCTTTTTCTATAACAGCTATCATCCGGCGGCTCATTAATTAAAGCGACTCAAGCAAAAACAAACGTTCCCCTTATCATTACGATAATCATAGCTCACAAACCGCTGAAGAAAGGGTCACTCGAAGTATTTGAACGACCAAAACCCTTCCAGTCACAATAAAACGACCTCTGGCACCCATTACAGGTTAAGGTGCAGTGTCTTATTGGTATCTTACAAGATCCATTTCCAACATCTGAAACACTCCACTGGGGCGTTTGTTTTTTTCGACTTTAGGAGGTAGGTGCTTATGTTAAAGTCCCCCCGTGGTGGAACGCGACTTCAATTCTTTACCTTCAAAGGCAATGGCCTCACAGCCAACGATGATTTACCTTACAATGAGACCCTTTTTCTACTTTTTAACCTTCGTGCTAAGTCATGCCACCAAAGCCGATGATTTCCCCTTGGTGCCTAACGATGTTGAGGTGATGCTATTCGCAAAAGAGCCTCTCGTCAGGAATCCTTGCGGTATAGCCTTTGATAAAAAAGGGCGTCTTTGCGTAGGTATGGGCCCACAGTATCGCAAGCCGAAGCCTGATACGCCGGGCGATTCGGTTTGGATACTGCTGGATCAAGACGGCGATGGTGTGGCCGACGGACGCAAGGAATTTGCTTCTGGCTTCAATGCCATTCAGAGTTTGGCATGGCGGGGTGATTCTTTGTGGGTTGCCAACGCACCAGACCTCACAGTGGTGCGTGATTTGAATGGCGACGATGAAGCGGACGAATATGTCAGACTCTACACTGACTTAGGAAACCTTGAGCATGGTCTGCACGGCCTCAACTGGGGGCCAGATGGTAAGTTGTATATGTCGAAAGGGAACTCCAAGGGACTTAACAACGCACCGGATCGCTTGGCTCCAAAACCCTTTTTGGAGTTGTGGGGCATGGAAGCACCGACTGGTTCGCCAGAGTTCCCAAAACCAATTACTTTCAAGAAAGACGACTATCAGAAAAACTATCACCAACCTTCCGATGACTGGGGGCTTTGTGGAGGTGTGCTGCGTTGCGATCCGGATGGCAGTAATTTGGAGATCGTCTCACGAGGCTCCCGCAACCCGTTTGATATCGCCTACGACGATGGCTTCGACTGGTTAGGCACGGACAACGACCAGAACCATGGTGACAAGTTCTTTTCACCATTCTATGGAGCCCACTTTGGTTGGGGTCATCCATGGAGCTTCGCCTGGGAAGGCAAGCAGCATTGGCCATCTGCGCCTGCCGCTGGCCCATTGTTTGAAGGTTCTGGAACTGGCGTGGTCTACTTGGGGCTCTCACAATATCCTGACAAGTATCGTGGCGTGTTCTTGGTCAACGATTGGTTGAAGCGTCAGGTTTATATCTACCGACCCACTTGGGATGGCGCTTGGATGAAGCCGGCTTCCGAGAAATTTAAACTTTTTGCCCATGCTGAGCGAGGACGTTCTATGGGTGCCAGCAAAGGGCGTAGCTTCGACCCTGTAGATATCGAAGTTGGACCAGATGGGGCAATCTACATCTCAAGTTGGGGCCGTGAATATGGTGCTGTGGTCACGGATGGTGAGCAGCAGAATGAAGGCCGCATTTACAAGCTCTGGCCCAAAGCTGCGCCACCGCAATCACTGAACATCAAACGGGATCCCTGGAAGGATCTGAGTAGCCATCTTCCGGCGTGGCGAAGCAACGCGCAGGAAGTTTTAATCAAAAAAGGTCTACCTGCCGCAGAGCGGCTAAAGGAACTTGCGACTGATCCCGCTTCGAGCAAAGCCTTACAAACGTGGGCAGCATGGACGCTGGGTCGCATTGCCCCAGATGAGTCTACGATCGATGACTGGTTTACTTCTGCCCTGCGCCAAGAAGTTCTGAATTTACGTTTACAGTCAATCAGGATCCTAGCACATCGCGCTCGATTGCGTGGCGAACACAAGTTGCCAGACGAGATCGTAAATTTGCTGAATGATGCTGAACCTCGCGTTCGACTAGAAGCAGTGTTGGCCTTTCGTCAAGCAAAGGACCGCAGTCAGAATACCGCATTATTAGAATTGGCCGCCAAAGAGAATGATCGCATCACTTATTATGCGACATGGGGAGCTTTGGGCGACTTAATGACCAGAGAGGCACGTAAGAGCTTATTAAAAGATGCGCGCGTTGGAGTACGTCGCGCTGCGTTACTAAGCCTTTTAGAAGAAGATGCTTTGGACGATACAGAGGTCCAAGTCGTGAGTAATGATACAGATACCATCACTGCCTCCCTCGCTTCTCAATGGCTAGGCGGTAAGGCAATGCCACGTATCAAGGGGGCACCACTTAAGAATGATCGAGCGACAACCGCATCTTCACTACTTTCTCCAAGCGGAAAAATACCAACCGTGGAAGAAGTAATCCCCTTACTCTCAACGGCCAAGATCGAACGTGGCCGGGAGCTCTTCCTCAGCGCACAGGGAGCAACCTGCGCCACCTGTCATCAGATGGAAGGCATAGGCAATGCCTTTGCTCCTGACCTGTCCGATATTGGCACACGTGCAGATGCCAACTTCATCATTCGTTCTATCTTAGAACCCAGCGCCGAGATTACCGAGGGCTTCGCTATGCAGATTGTGAAGACCAAAGATGATAGGTCGATCGGTGGTATCGTGCTGGAAGAAAGCGGCCGTGCTTTGACCTTCGGGCAGATCGGCGGCAGTCAAGAGACTGTTTTAAAATCAAATATCTCAAGCCGTGAAACTGCGGAGATTTCTGCTATGCCTCCCCTAGGCGCGCTGCTGGCTCCACAACAGATTGCCGATATCACTACATATCTCATTTCCACCAAATCGCCAAATGAATCTTGGGGTAATCCCAAAACTGGCTGGCATCTCGAAGCCCATGAGGACCGCCTAGCAATTCGTCTCGATGGCCTGGAAGTGTTAAGCTACTTCTTTAAGCATAAGGAAACGAAACGTCCATTCTTTGCCCACGTGAAGACACCCACAGGCATACAAGTAACGCGGAATTTTCCGCCGATCAAGGGAACGGATCCTGTGGACCATGGCTACATGCATCCCGGTCTTTCGTTAGGTTTCTCTAATATCAACGGCGAGAATTTCTGGCACAATAATCGTGGAGGCTTGGTAGTCAGCGAAGGCTTTGAAAGCGAGCCTCTCGTAACGGATATCTCTGCCAGTTTTAGCGTGAAGAATCGCTATTTAGGGAAAGATGGTAAGATGGTCTGTCTGGAAATCGCCAGTTACGAACTCACCAAGAACTCTGATGGCTACCTGATTTGCATGGAGACTAGTCTCACCTCCGACAAGGAGCTTGTCTTTGGGGTCAAAGAGGAGATGGGCATGGCCTTACGCATAGCCTCACCGATTCGCGTCAAGAAAGGTGACGGTAGCATTGCAAGTGCCAGTGGTGGTGTGAATGAGAAAGGGACCTGGGGCAAGATCGATAAATGGTGGGACTATTACGGTCCGCTCAAGGAACGCAATGTCGGCCTGCAAATCATGTCTGGTAAGGGAAATCCACCTATGTGGGCGCACAGCCGGGATTATGGTTTGTTAGTTGCAAACCCTTTCCCAGTCGATGTGAAAGAGAACCGTAACAAGACTACAGTGATAGAAGCAGGTGAACCCTACCGACTCCGCTTTGGCATCCAAGTGCATGACACGGCCGACCGTTCCAGCTATGATCCCAAAGCCAGCTACGAGCGATATATAACAAAACCATGAGCGACACCATTGGCATTCTCGGCCTTGGCTTAATCGGCTCTGCAGTAGCGGCACGGCTAAATGCGGCTGACTACAAAATTGTTGGCTTTGATCCTGCGGTGCCAAAAATGCAAGGTGTTACTTCCGTTTGTAGTCCGAATGAGGTCTTTTCTAGAAGTGAATTTGTCATACTTTGCTTGCCAGATGGCAATTACGTTCAAGCAGTAATTGATGAGGTGCAGTCGATCATTCACGAACGCCATTTGATCATCAACACCACTACGGGCGATGCAAATAGACCACACGCTCAAATGATCGAAGCTACCATCGGCGGCTCAAGCGCCTTGCTTCGAGATGGGGCTGCCCCGCTCTTTCTTGGTGGTTATAAAGCACAGATTTCGTGTGCCCAACCTATCCTCGACATCTTGAGTTCACGTTCCTTTCACCTTGGTGATTTCGGAGCCGGAGCGAAATTCAAATTGATACATAACATGGCCATTGGCTTGAATCGCGCTGTCGCGGCGGAGACTCTATGTTTTGCAGAAGCCTTAGGGTTCGACCTCAATCAATCCCTAGACATCTTGCTGCAGTCTCCCGCGTCATCGACCGCCATGGCAGCAAAGGGTCAGAGAATGATCGAAGCCGAATACCAACCACCGCAGGCCAGACTCGCACAACACCTAAAAGATGTGCGCCTCATTCTAGCGGCGGCAGAAGAAACCTCGACCAAAGTGCCGCTCACTCAATTACACAGAGAGCTACTGTCACTGGCAGAATTACGTGGCTTTGGCAATGCCGACAATGCCGCCATCATTGAAGCCTACCGCGAAGATAAGCCATGTTTGGACTAGCACTCTTAGATGTTGTCGTCATCGCCGGTTACCTATTGGGCATTACGTCCTTAGGCATTTGGGCCGGACGTCGCGTGCGTGGCACGAAGGATTTTTTCATGCCCCGCAAGTTTGGAAAAAGCATGATGATGATGCACGCTTTCGGAACCGGCACCGCTTCCGATCAAGCAGTCGTTGTATCCGCTGGCACTTTTAAAAACGGCCTCTCTGGCATCTGGTTTCAATGGCTCTGGATGTTCAATACCCCATTTTATTGGCTTATCGCGCCCATCTTTAGACGTCTGCGAGCAAACACCACGGCTGATGTTTATCGTTTGCGCTTTGGCTTCAGCGTATCGGTCTTGTTTGCCATCGTTGGGATTATCGGACTCGCAGTAAAAATCGGACTCATGCTTAAAGGCGCAGGAGCGCTAATCGATGCTGGCACTAACGGGGCCGTTTCTTCATCGATTGCTATGCCGGTGGTTGCCGTGCTCTTTGTCATTTATGGTACTGCAGGAGGACTCTCAGCTGCCATTCTCACGGACTACATTCAAGGTATCCTGACGGTCGTTTTTTCTTTTATTCTCTTACCCTCCGTGTTGCAAGCTGTGGGAGGGTTGCCAGGATTGCGCGAGACGGTGAACGATCCACAAATGCTTTCTCTTGTTGCGCCAGATAAGATCGATTTGCTGTTCATCGCCACCTTTGCACTTTTGTCACTAATCGGTATCGTTGCGCAGCCTTTCATTATGGGAGTGTGCGCTGCTGGCCGAACTGAGATGGATGGACGCTTTGGCTTTGTAGTTGGGAACTTGATCAAACGGGTTTGCAGCGCCGCCTGGGCGGTAACTGGTATCGCCGGCCTAGCTTACTTCATGCAAGAAGGGCTCGCCGTGGACGACTCTACGTCCGACCGCGTCTTTGGTCAAATGGCCCAGACCTTTCTCGCTCCCGGCTGGCTTGGCTTGTTTGTTGCGGCTTTGTTGGCTGGAGTAATGAGTTCCTGCGACTCCTTCATGATTTCAGCTTCCGGCCTATTCACTGAGAACCTCTACCGCCCGCTGCGCGTTGGCCGTTCCGAAAAACACTATCTCTGGGTAGGACGGATAGCAGCGCTGATAATCGTTAGCGCCGGCTTGTGGGTTGCATTCAAGATGCCGAATGTTATCTCCGGTTTAAAGACCTGGCTAAAGATAGCACCAATGCTCGGCGTCGCATTTTGGTTAGGTCTATTCTGGAAACGCTTCAATGCGGCAGGTGCTTGGGCCAGCACTATTGCAGGTTTCCTTGGTTGGTTGGGCATGTCTTTTACTAAGCTCTCCGAACCAATTCAGATTCTGACTTACCTTTTCCTATCAATCGTGGTGGGTGTAGTCGCAAGCCTCCTGTCCAAACGTCCGATCGCGGAAAACGTGGAACGCTTCCATGGTTTGATCCGCACGCCTGTTGCGGCCGGAGAGAAACTGACAGAGCCCTGCCAGCTTCCGAATGGTTGCGAATTTGGCACCCGCCCAATGTTTTTTACTGGCACTGACTTCGAATTTCCACGCCCATCGAAGACCTCTGTCGTGGGCTTCTTACTGGCCTCGCTAGCCGTCGCCGCAATGATCAGCGGTTTCAAGTATCTTATTGGATGATTACAGAACGCGCGGATTAATCAGATTCCTCCAAACGCAACGGCTTAGTTAATCCCTTACAACCTCCTTAAGCCGAGGTGAACTCTGGGAAAACGCTTGGCGCACGCTCTATATGATGAGGTAAAAGATTTTTGTGACTGAATTGTCCATCGCTACTATGGGTCCTACTCCGATTGCTTCTCATCCTCAGATTCAAATGTAGCTTTACGCCCCACCCGCCAAGAGCAATTTCCTAACAGTCGAAGATCTTGGTAAGATGGCTTAGCTAAGACTAAGGGCCAACACCCTTAAATCTGCCACTCCTAGCACCCCCTTTCTCCCCCTCCGTTCCGGTCCAAAGTTAGCTTTAAGGCCAAACCACATCTAGTGACACAAAACCAGTATCTGACACGCTTGAATAGTTATGCCGTGTTCTCTTCTCCTGCGTTATAAAGTCCTACTAAGATTGTAATGCCTTTCACGACTTCACTACACCATCATAACCCGAAGATATAAAAGGATCTCTCGATACCTCCTCCGATTCATTTGTGCTGTCAGAAGCCTAATATCCAAGTAACAACTCATCTAACCAAAAAATAGAAATGGTGGTTCCGGCGGTTGAGAATCATTATTAGAAAGACCATATCTTAGCTAACTATCTTAACACCTAATCCCTTCACTAAATCAATCGAAGTAATCTCCCTCTATCTGCTTGGCCTCATAACTCTTCCGTCGAAAGAAAATTCCTATCAACGATGACAAAAACTCTTTAGCCTTCGGCCCCTTATAATGAAACGTATCGCAAAGATAGTCAGCATCTTTTCTCTGATCATTCTAGTTCCTTTGGGAATTCAGAAACTTATTCAATACCAACAACTTCCTAATTCAATTACCATTGCGACCGGAAGAGAGGGTGGCCGTTATCTTGAAATAGCGAAGGCTCTAGGGAGGAGAATTGAGCAGGATTACGGAGTACAAGTTACGTATATTGAGTCTGCCGGTTCGATTGAAAATATAAGATCAGTTAATTCAGGAGAAGTTCAGTTCGCACTTTTCCAATCTAATGCGGTTAAAAGCCTTACTGAATATCCGGATGTGCGAACGGTCGCTAATATTTTCCCGGAAGTAATGATTGCGCATGTTAGGCAGGGCCTTGGATTTGATCCGTTTTTAGAAAGGCCTGGTGACGGAAAACTGATTAATGTTTCGATGGGTGAAAAAGATTCAGGGAACGCAGTGACTAGTCATGCAATTCTCGAATTCTATGAAAGGGGCCAGAACCGGATGAAACCGCATTACCTCAGTTATGAGCAAACAAAACAAAAAATGAAAGATGGGAGCATTGATTTAGCTTTCATAAATACTGAAAAAAACGCTCCAATTCAGCAAGAGATGGCGACTAAGGAAGAGACCATTATTATGGAACTTCCTTTGGTGGAATCCCTTTTGGATCAAAACCCTGAATTTAATAGTTACTCAATTCCAGCAGGATTTTATGGGGTTCACCCTAAGGTTCTTCCGGCACAGCATACTTCGACAGTCGCAGTCAACGCCCAACTCATTTGCAATAAGGATGTCAGCCCATCTATGGCAACATTAATGACCGAGATTTTAACGGATCCAGAATTCATTTCGAGTCACGGGCTCACAGACCTGCGACTGAGAGGAAATGAATACGCGATTTCTGAGGGCGCAATCCCAACGCATGAGGGGGCACTTCATTTTTTTGAACCAGAATTAAAGCCCCCTCTTAATCCCGATTTTGTAGAGGCAACTGAAGGCATGAGATCCTTTTTGGTCTCTATTATTATTGCCTTTTACTTCATTTTCCGGTGGGGCCGAAAACGCAAACAAATTAGATCTGGCCATCATCTAGATTTTTATTTGCATCAATTGCTAGATATCGAAAATGATCAAATTAAGCTAGATGAAGGGGGCGCTAGTGAAGATGAGATTCTCAAACTTGAGCGCCTTCTCGATGAAGTGACTAAGTTGCGGCAGGAAGCTTTATCGTCTTTTAGTGCAAATGATTTTAACGAGGATTCAGGATTCGAATGCTTTATTTTAATGTCTAATTCTCTTACTGAGAAAATTAACGCTAAACTAACCCGACAAAGGCTTTGCAAGCAAATCGCATTGATCGGAGATTGTATTATTTCTAGGTAATCAATCCATCTATTACCTCCCTTCTCAAGGCGCCTTAAAATCCCCTCCACCAAAAGAAATTTCCTACCAATCAGTTAGCACGAATGAAAAAAATGTATCTTATTTTACTGG
>DCQM01000120.1 GCA_002323895.1 Akkermansiaceae bacterium UBA1518 | reverse complement strand
GGATGATGCGCTAGTCCTCCGATAAACTTCTAAACTTGATAAGGGTGGTGTTCTTATCGAAAAACTCACCTTGTTTTTGATGTTAAAACTTCAGTCAGCGACTTTAACCTACGATTCGATTGTTGCGGTTGATTCGATCGACCTTGAGATCCGACCGGGTGAACAGGTGTGCTTGATCGGCCCGAGTGGTTGTGGAAAGACCAGCTTACTCGGACTGATGAATGGTCGATTGGAGTGTTCGTCGGGAAGAATCATTTTGAATGGTAAAGAGGTGAAAAATCTTTCGGGGAAGGCTCTTAAAACAGTGAGATCAAAGATTGCTTGGATTCCGCAGGACCTTGGGCTGGTTCCTAATCTACGGGTGAACCAGAATATTTCTTGTGGACGGGCCTCCGAAAAAGGTTTTTTGGGACTGATGAGAAGCCTTCTTTTGATGGGAAGCCGGGAGAAGGAAGAGGTTGCAGATTTGTTGAGGCGGGTAGGTATTGAGGAGAAGATTTTTCATCGGGTGGATCATCTTTCGGGTGGCCAACAGCAGCGTGTAGCGATTGCACGAGCTCTTTATCAACGACCGCAGATGATTCTAGCTGATGAGCCGGTAAGCGCGGTTGATCCCGAGCGTGCCAAGAGCCTCGTAGAATTGTTGATAGGGCTGTCTAGGGAAGAGGGACAGACTCTTGTGATGAGTCTTCACGATATCGACCTAGCGAAGCGCTATTTTGACCGAGTGATTGGTCTGCGGAAAGGGCAAGTGGTGATGGATGGAGCGCCTGATGAGATTGATCTTACGCAACTTTACGATCTCTCGTGATGCGAAGGCGATGGTTCTTTTTTTTAGGAGTAATCCTGTTTTTCGCTGGGCTTTGGGTGATTGGAGCTAAGCCGAGTGCATTACTTCCTAATCAAGGAGGGCGAGAAACTGCATCGGAGTTTCTGATAGCGGCGTTCAGCCCGGCCCTAGATTTCGAAGATCCTGAAATGCGGGAAAGCGAGGTGGATTTTATTCATAAACTGGGTAGGGCGCTATGGCTGACTCTGCGATATGCGGTTGCCGCGATGAGCCTCGCATTGTTGATTGGTATTATTTGGGGTGTTTTAGGATCACGTGCATGGTGGTCGTGTTCCTCGCTTTTTTTGCAGACAATTCGAATTGGTTCAAGGCTCATGGCGACAGCGGTACGCTCGGTTCATGAACTGATGTGGGCTTTACTCTTTTTGTCAGCAGTCGGAACATCTCCACTCGCTGCTGTATTGGCGATGGCTCTGCCCTACGGCGGTACTTTGGCTAAGATCTTTTCTGAATTATTGGATGAGAGTGAAAGCTCTGCTGCGTGGGTGATTCGAATGAGTGGTGGGGGTGGGCTGGCTGCCTTCAGTGCAGGAGTAGTGACAAAGGCTTTGCCCGATCTGGTGACTTATGCTCTCTATCGCCTCGAGTGCGCGATTCGCTCCTCGGCGGTGCTGGGTTTTGTGGGAGTCCCAACGCTGGGCTACGAGATCAAAACAGCATACGAAGATGGCCATTACCGGGAAATTTGGACCTACCTTTATGTCCTGCTTGCTGTTGTTATTTTCTTTGAATGGTGGGGGGGCAAAATGCGAAATTTACTTACGAAAGGAATTCCCTCAAGAAAAACTGGTGTGAGTCAGCCCGATATCGCGCAGCTCTGGAAATCTAGAGGAACCTCTTTCTTCCTAAGGAGCTCCTTACTGGTTTTTTTGATCGGCGGGACGATGAGTTGGGCGCTTGAAGATCGCTGGGGAGCGGGTGTCAGTTGGGAGCAAAGAATGCGAAACCTGGACCGATTTACGGGTGAAATTGTTCCTTATCCAGTGCGGGAAGCTGATGGTGATTGGAGAGAGTTTGGATCTTGGTTTGGAGAAAAGATGTCGGAAGGAGGAAGCCAAGCCGTATGGCAAACCTTTCATCTTGGAACCGCTTCCATCTTACTTGCTGGGGCCCTGTCTTTGATAGTGGTGGGGTTTTCTGCTCGCACGCTGGCTTCATCTAGGCCTCGTGGGATTTGGGATGGATGCCTCGCTTGGCGGGCTGTTATTGGGTCGATATTACGAGCTGTCGCGATGCTGGGAAGAGCCATGCCGGAGTTTATTCTCGCCTTTTTACTTCTCCGAATTTTTGGACCTACGGTTTGGGCCTTGATCCTTGCGCTGGCGATTCACAATTGCGGGATTTTGATGCGACTTGGGGCTGAGGTGATTGATAATACAACGAGTCGGGCAAGTTCGGTGATTTTAGCGCAGGGAGGTTCGAGGAGTTCGTCTTATGTTGGGGCATTGGTTCCGGCAGGCTTTACTCGGATGGTTCTCTTTCTTTTCTATCGTTGGGAATCATGTATTCGTGAGGCAACAGTGCTTGGAATGCTGGGAGTGGCTTCACTGGGCTTGTTAATCTCCGATGCCAAGGTGTCCCTTTACTATGATGAAATGGTTTTGTGGGTCGCTTTGGGGGCTGCCCTAGTTTTCCTTGGGGATCTGAGTTCGGACTTTGTGAGATACAAGCTTCGCGGTAAAAATAACCGATAAGAATATCTGCTTTTCAAGGTGGGGTAGGAAGATAGCCTCGTTAATGATGAAGCGCTTTCTATTTTTCGTATACTTTGCAATGTGCCATTTGGGGTTCTCCGACGAACGTCCCAATGTGGTGCTTATTCTTTCAGATGACCAGTCGTGGACGGACTATTCGTTTATGGGTCACAAAATGATTGAAACGCCGGTTCTAGATAAGTTTGCTAAGGAATCGCTGACCTACACACGCGGCTATGTGACCTCTCCGCTTTGTCGACCATCCTTGGCTTCGATCTTTTCCGGACTGCACACTCCGGTTCATGGAATCACTGGAAATGACATAAGAAAAAAGGGTAAGTCCAAAGGTAAATTCAACCGAAATCACCTGCAAGAGGGTAAAATTCATGAGCAAATCTATGCGGACTATGAAAAGCGGGATGGCTTAGCCCGGCTTCTTGGTAAGGCGGGTTATCTGAGTTTGCAAACTGGGAAGTGGTGGGAGGGTAAGCCCCAACGCCACGGGTTTACCCATGCTATGACCCATGCTGATCCAGCCAAAGGTGGCCGCCATGGTGATGCAGGTTTGAAGATTTCGCGCGAGGGCATCAAGCCAATCCAGGGTTTCCTCGATGAAGCAGCAAAGGAGAAAAAGCCCTTCTTCATCTGGCATGCTCCTTTTCTTCCACATACTCCTCATAATCCTCCGAAAGACCTCTTCGATAAGTATCTCAAGAAGGGGGAAAGCAAATTTGTGGCGCGTTATTACGCGATGGTTGAGTGGTTTGATCAAACTTGTGGAGAGCTTTTTGAAGAACTCGATAACCGTGGCCTGTCCAAGAATACCATCGTGATTTACGTAACCGATAACGGCTGGATTCAGTCGGTTGATTCTGGCCGCTATGCACCTCTTTCAAAGCAGGCCCCCTATGAGATGGGTGTCCGCACCCCAATCATGATCAAGTGGCCGGGGAAGGTGGAATCCAAGATGGACAGGAAGACTTTGGTTTCTTCGGTCGATATTGCACCGACCATCTTAAAAGCGGCTGGAGTTGATATTCCCAAGGCAATGACTGGAGTGGATCTTAGGGATACAGCTGCGCTTAAAAAGCGCGATGTTGTTTTTGGATTCGATGGCAACCACGATATGTTTAATATTAATGATCGGACCGCAAACATGGAGTCGCGCTATGTCGTGAAAGGCGATTGGAAGCTACTTTTACATGACCCCGAGAACTATGGATTACCTTATGCTGGGAAGTCGGCAGCACATCCCGATAACCTAGAAGGCAAGCCCGAACTTTATAATGTGAAGGCAGATCCCCATGAGAAGAATAACCTAGCAGAGGCCAATCCCGAGAAGGTGGCGGAGATGACCAAGGTTCTCGATGCTTGGTGGAAGCCCTAGGATGTTTTGATTTTTGAAGGCTACTCCATCTTTACAGCTCAATAGGTTTTTTAGATCAAAGAGAGGCTGAAGCCGTGCTTTTCGTGCCCCAAATAATCTCTTAACCAATGAGCTCTCTAATCACCTCGCCACCGAATTGTGAGAGCTGCTTATGGCGTCCTGCGTGGTAGTAGGTGAGCTTATTGTCATCTAGGCCGAGGAGATGGAGAATGGTGCAGTGGACGTCACGAATATGGTGGACGCAGTCGACGGCTTCTGCGCCGATGTCGTCAGTGGCGCCGATCGTGTGTCCGGCTTTCGTCCCACCGCCAGCAAACCACATGGCCATAGCGTTGGCGTTGTGATCGCGGCCATAGCTTAACCCACCCCGCATTCCGTTGTCGGGCGTGCGGCCAAATTCTCCGCACCAAACGACAAGAGTGTTCTCTAACATGCCGCGTTGTTTGAGATCTTTAAGTAACGCAGCGATCGGCTTATCGACTGATCGAATGAGGGAGCCGTGGGCACGTGCAATATAGTCATGACTATCCCAATTCCCGGCGTAGGCTTGTACGAATCGAACTCCTTTTTCTACGAGTCGGCGGGCAAGGAGGCATTTTCGCCCGAAAGCGTCAGTGTCTTTCTGGCCAATGCCGTATTCTTCGAGAGTGGATTCTTGCTCGCCTTTGAGATCAAGGAGCTCTGGGACCTCCGTTTGCATACGGTAAGATAATTCGTAGGATGCCATACGAGCGCTTAGTTCGCTTCGATCGTGATGTCTTGCAAGGTGGTCTTGGTTAAGTTTAGCGAGGAGATCAAGGTTTTGCCGTTGGCGTTGACGTGACGTCCCTGTGGGAGGGTTAAGATCGAGAATAGGGCTGCCTTTGGGACGGAGTGGAGTCCCCTGAAAGTCAGCCGGGAGGAAGCCATTCGACCAATTACCAGCCCCTCCTTGTGGGTAAGAGGTACGCGGAAGCACAACAAACCCAGGAAGATTTTGATTTTCACTCCCGAGACCATAAGTGACCCACGAGCCAATCCCTGGATCGCCGCCAAAGCGATTACCAGTATTGAGCTGGTAGCATGCGGTTGGGTGGTTCACTGAGTCTACTTTTGCTCCGCGATAGAAGCAGATGTCATCGACTTGGTTTTTAAGATGCACCCACTCCGACGAAATATCAGCTCCGCTTTGCCCGGATTTTTCAAATTCAAATGGACTTTTGACAAAGTATCGTTGTCCGGAAGACATCGCGCTTTCCTTCTCGCCTTGGCGATTGAATTTTTGGAGGTGACGTTTGGTGAGTTGGGGTTTGGGATCGAAAGTGTCGATGTGTGAAGGGCCTCCCTCCATCATGAGGAAGATACAACGCTCCGCCTTGGCTGGATGGTGGATAGTCTTGGATCCAGCGCCCTGAAGCAGGGAGGAAAAGGCAATTGAACCAAGCCCGGCTCCAAGGCCATATAGAGCCTCCCGCCGGGTTGGATTTGCATGAAAGTGATGACTCATAGCTTTAGTCGAGGTAGGCAAATTCATTTGAGTTAAAAATGACCAAACAGAGGTGGGAAAGTCCCCGAATACGAGCATTGCACCGGCTACGATCGAGATCGGCTTTATACAGTTTAGAAACTGGAAGAAATTCTTTGAAGGTGTAAAATTCTCCGGTTTTTTCTGCGCGAACAGTCCGCATGATGGAGTTGGGAAGTATGGAGTTTTTTGGAGAGAGCGTTGATTCATCCGAGGTGGCTGTTCGCCATGCCTCAAGGAAGATTAACGCTTCCTTGGGACTAGGTGCGCGGCTAAGAGCGAGTTGAAAAGCGCGCTTGATAACTTGTTTGTCGTCTTGAGTTTCCTTTGCAAGACGATGAGCGAAAGCGAGGGCTCGGTCGTGCATTTCTTGGGAATTTATAAGGGTAAGGGCTTGTGGGGCCACCGTAGAAGTTTCGCGAATTTCGCAGGAATTGGTTGAGCCGGGCTGGTTGAAGGTCTCAAAAAAAGGATCGCGGAGGCCTCGAAGTTTTTCGGCATAAAGACTCCGCCGGTTTCGTTGTTCGGGAGTGGGATCGGGTTCGTAGACCGAGGCAGATCCACCCATGATCTGAAGGGGTTGCCGGGCCACTTCAAGGTTTATGTCGGGTCGAGCGGAAAGGCCTCCAATCTCGCGATTGAGTTCGCCACTCGCAATAAGTATAGCGTCCCGGAGTTCTTCGGCGGTAAGGCGTCTGGGCTTGAAGGTTGAGTAGAGGGCCTGCGTGGGATCTAGTTTTGTGACGAGGTCGGGAGCTGGGTGGTATGAGCTGCGTTGATAGGCGGCCGATGAGATTATAAGGTGGTTCAGTTTTTTTATGGACCAACCGTTTTCGATGAACCAGAGAGAGAGGTAGTCGAGTAGTTCGGGATGAGTAGGAATCGCGCCAGTCCCACCAAAGTTGTTTGGATTCCCGGCGATTGCTTTGCCGAAGTGCCACGACCAGACGCGGTTAACGATAACGCGCGCGGTGAGAGGGTTAGCGGAATCGACAATCCAGTTGGCTAGCGCGAGGCGCCTCTTGCCTTTTCCATCCGGGAAACTAGAGGGTTTCATTTTCCCGAGTGATTCAGCAGCGCTGAGTGCACCGGGTTTTACCGAGTCTCCGGGGGAGTAAACACTTCCTCCAGTGAGGATAGTGTCTTTCTCAATATAGCCGGGACCATCCCAAGGTTTGGTAACGGGTTCTATGAGGCCTGAGATGTTTTTCTTCTTGATCGTCTTGCCTGTAAAAACACCATGGGCATGGGGTTTTGTTCGGTCAGCCTCAATCTTATGACGTGATATGTTTTTGAGGATGCGGGCATTGGAAGCTTCGTCTCCAGGATCGAGCCCGTTATCCCCGATCTTAGCATCGCCAGTTTCGTTTTTACGATTGGCCTGCATCTTCTGTTCAAGTGCTGAGCGTTGCCTCTCGTAGCCATTGATTTTTGTCATCACTAAGTTGTGTGATGACTCAAAATGATTGAGGTTTTCGTTTTTCAGGAAAGTGACCTCGTGTTCCGCAAACTGAGTGGTCGAGAAAATCGCCATCATGCGATAGTAGTCTCGGGTGGGAACAGGGTCGAATTTATGGTCGTGGCATTTTGCACATTGCATTGGGTGAGCGAGGAAGGTCTGGCCGACCGAATCGGTGACGTCATCGAGCCAAAATTGTCGAGTCTCTTTGAAAACTGACATCCCAGTTTGTTCCCATGGTCCCATGCGGAGGAAGCCAGTAGCAATGAGTGATTCAGGAGAGCGTGAAGGGATTTCGTCACCAGCTATTTGTTCGCGAACAAAATCGGGGTAGGGTTTGTCCTTGTTAAAAGCTCGCACTACGTAGTCACGGTAACGCCAAGCGTGGGGGCGGTAGTAATCATTGGCGAAGCCAGCTGAGTCAGCATAACGAGAGACATCGAGCCAGTGTTGGGCAAAGTGTTCTCCATAATGAGGAGTAGCCATAAGACGAGTGGCGTATTCACTAGCATCTTTAAAACTTATAAGATCTTCGGGTGAAGGGGGAAGTCCGGTGAGGCCAAATGAGAGGCGTCGAGCCAATTCACGAGAGTTGGCGGGGGGAGCAGGTGTGAGGTTTGCCTTTGCGAGTTTTTTTGAAATGAGGTGATCAATGGGATGCCTGTTCTTGGGAA
>DCQM01000059.1:10603-24178 GCA_002323895.1 Akkermansiaceae bacterium UBA1518 | reverse complement strand
AGACACATTGCCCAAGGGGGGGACCCTTTTGAGCTGGGAAGTAGCCGGCCCCTCGATTACGGGCATTGGGCAGCTCACAAATTAGAACAGCTTACTGATTTTGAGCTGAGTCATGGGGAAGCAGTTTCCGTAGGTGTTGCTCTTGATACTCTTTATGCGGCTAAAATTGGGTTACTCGAAGCTGTTGACGCAGAGCGTGTTTTAAAGCTAATCGAGGGATTAGAGTTGCCGATTTGGCATGAAGCTTTGGAGCTGAAAGACCCGAAGGGAAGGCGTCGTGTTTTTAATGGACTCGAGGAATTCCGGGAGCATTTGGGCGGCGAACTGACAGTTTTGCTTCTAAAGGAGACCGGAGTGGGCGTTGATGTTCACGAAATCGACGAGTCAATCTGGGAAGAATGCGCCGAAGAGCTTAAAGCAAGGGCCCTTTCTATGGTTTAGACCTATCGGTATGAAAAGAATCGCGGTTCTCAATGTGGTCGGGCTTACACGCTCGGTAGTTGACGAAATGCCTCGCTTAAAAAAGTGGAGTAGGGGACGAGAAATCGTAAATTTCAAACCGGCCTTTCCGGCAGTGACCTGCACAGCACAAAGTTCTTACCTTACCGGAAAAAGTGTGGGTGAACACGGGATTGTCGGCAATGGCTGGTATGATCGGGAGAATGCTGAAGTGAAATTCTGGAAGCAGTCAAATCATCTTGTGAAAGGTGAAAAGGTTTGGGAAGCAGCGGGAGTCCGCTGCGCAAAGATGTTTTGGTGGTATAATATGTATTCGTCAGCTGATTTTGCAGCGACACCGAGGCCGCTCTATCCAGCTGACGGAAGAAAAATTTTTGATATTCACACCCAACCTATGGGGATGCGTGAACAGATTAAAATGGACCTTGGAGATTTTCCATTCCCATCGTTTTGGGGACCAAAGGCTGGAATCAAGTCTTCGGATTGGATTGCGAAGAGTGCCCGTTGGATTGAAGAGAAAGAAGGTCCAAGTTTAAATCTGGTTTATCTCCCTCATCTTGATTACGGGCTGCAAAAATATGGCCCCGGATCTCCTGAGATGACAACAGAGTATGAAGCCATCGATAATGTGACCTGCGATCTAATTGACTTTCTTGAGAAGCGGGAAATCGAGGTTCTAGTGCTTTCTGAATACGGAATATCGAAGGTGTCGAAATCAATTCATCTCAATCGGATTTTCCGAAAAAAAGGGTGGATTCAGCTAAAGAATGAGCTTGGCCTTGAAACATTAGACTGCGGTAGCAGCAGAGCATTCGCTGTGGCTGATCATCAGGTTGCTCATGTTTACGTCAATGATGCTTCGATCGCTGAAGAAGTTAGAGAGGTAGTGTTAGCGACTGACGGGGTTGAAGAGATCCGAGAGGGGTATGATTTATGGGGCAAGGGGATTGGTGCCGATCGGGGCGGCGATTTTGTAGCGGTATCGCAAGAAAATGCCTGGTTTACTTACTACTACTGGGAAGACGATTCCAAGGCGCCCGACTTTGCCCGTTGCATCGATATTCACCGAAAACCTGGATACGACCCAGTGGAGCTCTTTTTGGATCCTGAAATTAAATTCCCGCTTGTGAAAATTGCCGGATTTCTGGCCAAGAAGAAGTTTGGCTTCCGTGGACTTATGGATGTCATTCCTCTGGACGCAAATTTAGTGAAAGGATCGCATGGACGAGATACTGTTGCGCCGCAGGAACAACCCGTTGCCATTGGCAGAGGGGCTGAGCAAGTTACTTCGGCAGAGGATGTCTTCTCATGGATTCGGGACTCGATGACAAACTCACTGTCAGTTGATTCAACCATGGAGTGATCAAAGATCGGGGTTCTAAGCATGGAGCTTTTTTTTGGAGGGATAAGCAGCCATAAGCTTTTTCAAAGTAGTTCTGTTCGCTTTGATAGCTATCTGGTCATATCGCTCAGCACCTAGAGTTTTGACTGATCCGACTACCACACCTAACGTCCCTATCACCGCCGCGCGTGAGATCGCACGTCGGCGGACATTTGCAATTATTTCCCATCCAGATGCCGGGAAGACGACGCTTACTGAAAAGCTTCTCCTTTATGGAGGGGCAATTGGGTTGGCCGGAAGCGTGACTTCGAAAAAAGAACAACAATCGACCTCTAGCGACTGGATGTCGATGGAGAAAGAAAGAGGGATTTCCGTGTCTTCAACCGTCCTTCAATTTGAATATAAGGATTGCTGTATCAATTTGCTCGACACTCCTGGACACCATGATTTTTCGGAGGATACCTATAGGGTTCTCTCAGCAGTTGATGCGGCCGTAATGGTTATCGATGCCGGTAAAGGAATCGAAGCACAAACCTTGAAGCTTTTTGAGGTCTGTCGCCGTCGCGGTGTTCCGATTTTTGTCTTCATCAACAAGATGGATCGTCCATCGCGTCCTCCTTTAGAGTTGATCGATGAATTAGAAACGGTTCTTAAACTGGCTCCTGCTCCTGTAAATTGGCCACTCGGAGATGGTCCTCGATTCCGGGGTGTTTACGACCGTCGGAAAGATGAGGTCAACCTTTTTGAACGAACCTCTCATGGCTCGTTTAAAGCCCCGCTGGAAGTTGCGGGGATCGAAGATGACAAGGTTCGCGAAGCTCTGAGTGATGAGCTCTACCTTTCTGTGACTTCTGAGATTGAGCTGCTTGACGGGCTCACGGAAACGATTGATGTCGAGCGCGTTTTGGCAGGCCAACAGATGCCAATTTACTTCGGAAGTGCTATGAATAATTTTGGAGTTCAAAATATGCTCGAAAGCTTTTTGGAGCTGGCCCCACCGCCCGCTGGCCGAATTAATGTGGGTGCGGACGAGATGATGGATCCGGAAGCTGGGAGCTTTTCTGGATTTGTTTTCAAAATACAGGCGAATATGAATCCCCGCCACCGGGATCGCGCCGTTTTCGTCAGGATTGTTTCCGGCGTTTTTGAGCGAGATATGCAGATTCTTGATCAACGTAGTGGCAAAAAAGTTAGGCTAGCTAATGCACAGAAGCTATTTGGACAGGGGCGTGAGACCCTCGATACAGCCTATGCGGGTGACATCCTCGCCCTAGTGGGAAATTATAATTTTCTGATTGGTGATACACTCACCAATGATCCGGGAGTGAGATTTAACGAAATGCCTCGCTTCACACCTGAGTGCTTCACTTATATTCTCAATAAAGACACAGCCAATATCAAACGCTATCGTTCGGGAATGGAGCAATTGATGAAAGAAGGTGTTGCCCAAGCCTATCACGTGCATGGCAGTGTTCAGGCTGTTCCCTTGCTGGGGGCGGTTGGCCCGCTCCAGTTCGAAGTCCTGCAGGCTCGCCTTGAAAGCGAATATTCGGTCGAAACCCGCCTTGAACAACCACGTTGGAACTGTGTCCAGTGGTTTGTTGAACGAGACCCTGACAAATTGAGAAGCGATCGTGAGCCACCTGAAGTAACTCTCCCCTCGGGTTGTGTCGTAGCCCGTGACCAAGACGGGAACTGGGTCGTTCTCTTGCCCGCCCAGTATCTTGTCGGAATTCTCCACGACCGGAACGAAAATCTCATTTTCCGGAACAGTGCTTAAATAGGTATAAAGCAGTCTAGGGGAATTCCCGGTAAGGCCATGTAACTTGCCAACGCTAAAGCTCCTTTTTAGAAGCAGCTTTAGGCGTGGCCCTCCTAAAAAGCTTATTTTAAGTTAGGGAGAAGTAATTGCGGTTTTCAGCCTGAGGGACTTCGATATCTTTTTTAATTTAATTTGACACAATCTTCCAGTGGATCACCCTTAGGGTTAGCACACATTGATTCTCTCGTAATTATGACACCACGGCACACGATTTATCGTCTATTTCCCTCGCTCTTTTCCGATCTCAAAAAGAAAATATTGCACTTCAAAGGTCTGATTTGGTCACTTTCGCTTCTTTGTGTTTCGTCGGGGTTTGACCAGCTCCAAGGTGCCCCCCGAATTTCGGAATTTGTAGCGCTTAACACTCGATCTCTTGTCGATGAAGATGGTGATTCTTCTGATTGGATTGAAATCGAAAATACTGATGACAATGCCGTATCACTCGGGGGATGGTATTTAACGGACGATCCGAAAGACCTCACTAAATGGGAAATTCCCACAGTAACTCTCCTTCCAAACGACTTCCTTATTATTTTCGCTTCGAACAAGAATCGGATTGATCCTGCTAGCAACCTGCACACTAACTTCACACTTCAGCCCGAGGAGTTTATCGGGTTAGTTGAACCTGACGGAAAAACCCTTGCATCTTCCTTTGACCCTCCTCCTCAGTTTCAAGATATTTCTTATGGTGTCGGCACGGTTGGAGCATCGATTGTCACGGTCCCGGTCAAGCAAGGTGTGAATGCCAAGTATTTTGTTCCAGCTTCCGATCCCGGTGCCGAAGACTGGCGAGTTCCTGGATACAATGATTCGGCATGGACCACAGCCGCTCTAGCTTACGGCTGGGACACCTCTGGGCCTTACTTAGATCTTCTGGGAAGTGACGGAAATCTTTCATCGGTAGCGAAAGGAGTAAATGCTTCAATTTATGTCCGGGTTCCTATCACAATTGATGATCCCAGCGCGGTCCAAAGGATGGTTCTTGATCTCAACTGGGAGGATGGCGTTGTAGGCTATTTAAATGGACAACAAATTCTTTCTGAAAACGCCCCAAATCCTGTCCTCTGGGATTCTAGAGCGACCAGATCCCACACAGATAGTCTCGCAGTGGTTCCCGACACCTACGAAATCGATTTTACGGGGAAGCTCGTAAGTGGAACGAATATCTTGGCCTTTCAGGTCATGAATACATCAGCAAATGGATCTGATCTTCTTTTATTACCTAAACTGACTGTTGTCTCTAAGGATGCCGCAAGCGATGATGTGCCCGCCTTTTTTGAGGAACCCACTCCAGGGAATCCTAATAGCCCAGGCAAACTTGCCCCTGCCTATGTCACAGTCGATACGCCGACTAGGACATTCACAACCGGATCGATCAAGGTTAGCCTCACATCTGAAAGCCCTAACGCAATAATCCGCTATACTACTGACGGGAGTATTCCAACCAACAACCTCGGTGCTGAGTCGCCAGAATACACTGAATCACTGACAATTACTGACAATACTTTAGTAAGAACCAGGGCGTTTCTTCCAGGGGCTTTGCCAGGGCCTATCGAAACCCACGCCTATTTCAGACTCGAAAGCGACGCTGCTGAATTCACCTCAAATCTCCCGACAATTCTTATCGACAACTTTGGGAACGGCAACATCCCCTCTGCTGGAGCAACGAACAGGTTGCCGATGATCATGGCGATTTTTGAGCCGAAGGATATCGGTGGTGGTGTGATGCGTTCATCGATGTTGAACCCACCCGACCTCGTAACTCGTATGGGAAGCCGTAAACGTGGTTCAAGTTCTGGTGGATGGCCGAAGAACCATTTTTCAGTCGAAGCATGGACCGAGAATGATTACGAGGAGAAGAATATCGAACCGCTTGGGTTTGGAGAAGATAATGACTGGATCTTAGGGTCGTTCTATCAATTCGACCGCGCATTGATTCGGAATCCATTCATTTACGATATTAGCCGTCAGATAGGCCGCTATGCGGTGCGAACCCAGCATGTCGAGCTTTGGAATAACCTCCGAAATAATGTTGGTGGCAATGATTACTATGGGGTCTACACTCTGGGCGAAAGACTCGATCGAGGGAAATCTCGAATCGACGTCGACGGCCTAAATCCAACCCTCATCGAGAATAATTTTACAAATGGTGGTCCCGGGGCTTTGGCGCCGTTTGATGCTGATATTTCAGGCGGATACATTTTCAAGCGGGATCGCGGTAATCCCACGTTTTCTTCCTCAGGTATGGGTAATTTTGTTTACGTTTATCCAGGTGGATCGAGCGACAGAAACCGGCCCGAGGATTTCTTTATTAACCGGTCTCAGACAGCCTGGCTCACCAAATATCTCGAGGAAGCCGATGATGCACTTGACGCGACGGATGGAATCAATCCTGAGACAGGTTTGCACTTCTCCGATTACATCGACGTCGATTCATTCATCGACCACATTATGCTCAACAACTTTGCAATGAATGTCGACTGGGGGCGTCTTAGCGCCTTCCTGCACAAACCGCGTGGAAGAAAATTACAGGGAGGTCCGATCTGGGACTTCGATCGTAATATGGGGTCAGAAGACGGGCGTGACCGCACTCCAAATCGTGGGTGGAATGGAACAGGGGACTCGAGCAGGACTTGGTATGATAGCCGTTACCCTTATTATGGTAAGGTGATGGGCTATCGCAGAAACACACAGGGGCCTCCGACCCAACAAAGCTCCAGACCAGACGTAATGCAGAGGTGGATCGATCGCTGGTTTAGTCTCCGTAAGACAGTCATGTCGATCGATAATCTTAATGCTACGGTCGACAAATACGCTCTTCCCTTAAACGTCAATTCCGGTAGCGACGCAGCCTTACCTTCTCCACAAGATCGTAACTTCGCGAGGTGGAACGTCGCGCCAAATGGCGGGCAATACGGTGGGGGGGACAGAGGGTGGACCGGTGAGATTACTCACATGAAGGGTTGGTTGAAGGCGCGGGCTGAATGGATTGATGCGCAATTTCCTGCTGAGCCAGAATTCAGTGTCGCTAGTGGGAGTGTTCCAGTTGGAACAAATTTGATCATGAACTTCCCAGAAGGGCAGGCTTTTTACACAACTGACGGCAGTGACCCTAGGGCTCCCGGAGGCGGTGTATCACCGACTGCAAAACGATTCGACGGGGGGGCGATTGATTCTACTTTACTAGCGATGGATGCATCTGTGGGTTACTTTGTTCCGACCAATAACTCACTTGGATTAACTTGGACTCAAGCCGATTTCAATGACTCTAGTTGGACTCAGGCAAACTCGGGGGTGGGTTGGGAATCCGCTGGCGGAACATTGGAGCCATTGATAGCGACCAATATTGTTAATGAACTCAAGGGCATTAATGGTGGTGCCTATTTCCGTTGGGAGTTTGACTTTAATAATGCTGGTGCTGTAAATGCAGGAACCCTCAATGTGCAAGCTGATGATGGCTTTGTTGCCTACTTGAATGGCGTTGAGATTGCCTCCGCTAACGTGCCAAACCCAATTGCTTGGAATAGTACTTCATCGGGGTCCACTTCGGATGGAAATGTCGTTGCAGGACGTCAGATTGATATTTCAGCCCACCTTGATGCATTTCGGAACGGCACTAATGTTTTAGCAATCCATGCAATGAACTCTTCCCTGAATGGATCAGACTTCCTTATCCGAGCAGGACTAGACATCAATGAAACTGTAGCTGCCAGCCCCTTGTTGCTAAATGAGAGTCAGATTATCATTGCGCGTGTGCGGGAAGGAGATTTCTGGGGAGCTCCAACAATCAGTCCATACGCGGTTGGCACCACGCCAGCGAGCAGTGCAAATTTAATGGTTTCAGAGATGATGTATCATCCAAGTGAGCCGTCAGCTGCAGAAATAGCTGCCGGATATGATGACCAGGATCTGTTCGAGTTCATCGAGTTTGTTAATATTAGCGATACTGCTATCGATTTATCGGGAGTTACTTTCGACGCGGGAGCGAGATTCACATTTCCGGTTGGGATGCAACTCGCTGCCGGTGCTCGAGTGCTCGTTGTCAGCGATACTGCAGCCTTCAGAGCACGCTATGGTTCGGCGCTTGATGGTTTTGTTGTTGGTCAATTCCAAGAAGGTACAAAATTGTCCAATAGCGGAGAGCGTGTTCGTATTCTTGGAATTGATGGAGCTCCGATCAAAGAGTTCACCTATAATGATAAATCACCATGGCCCGAGGCTGCGGACGGCGATGGGTTTAGTCTCGTGCTCAATTCCCCAAATAGTGCACCTGATCACAACCTTCCTGAAAGTTGGTCAACTGGCCGTCAAGGCGGAACGCCGGGTATTGGGGAGAATAAAACTGTTTTTGCCGGTGATCCTAACGCGGATTTGGATAATGACGGTCTTACCGCGTTCGCGGAATATGCCATGGGAACAGCTGATTCTGACAGCTCGTCGGGACAGGCAGCCATCAGAAGTCGTGTAGATGGTGGCGGCGATCTCCGGATCAGCTTCCCAAAGAACACCGCGGCTGGCGATGTGAATTTCATCGTAGAGATCTCTACCGATCTTAAGAATTGGAGTAGTGGTGAGATGGTTTCGTTTGTCAGTGAAGAATCAATTAGCGAAAATATCTCTGAGGTCACTTACCAGAGCGCGCTTCCCGACGCTACGAAAGTTTACATGCGGCTTAGGTTCCAGCAAAGATAGTTCGCGTATCTAGAACCTAACGGCAGGTTGAGAGAGGAGGGCCTAATCTGGGACTTTCTTTCTTTGATTTGCGGCTCGTCTTTCTCAAATTTCTCATCATTTTTGAACGATAAGGGTTAAAATCGCCTATAATTAAACGGCCTAAAAGATCCTTGGCTGCACGATTTCCAGGATCTATCATTCGCTGACCAATTTCAATGTTATGACTGTGAACACTTCAACTCCTAGACGCTCGTTTCTCGCCACAGTCATTCCAGCCGCTTTTCCATCTTCGTTTTTGGGGGCTGAAGAAAGCAATGCACCTTGGCTCCAAATTTCTCTGCAGCAGTATTCTTTCAACCGTCTGTTTCGATCGAAGAAACTTGATCCGTTAGACTACCCAAAGTTCGCAGTTGAAAAGACAAAAATCAACGCTTTGGAATATTTTAACGGTTTCTTTGAAGAGAAGTTAGGTTCCAAGAAATTTCTTTCAGAGCTTAAAACCCGTTGTCGAGATCTTGGAGTTGAGAGTCAGCTGATTCTCTGTCGCTCGGACTTAGCTCTAGATTCAGCTGAAGCTCAGGAACGGAAAAAGGCAGCGGCATATCTTGCACGTTGGGGTGAGTTTGCAGAGTCGTTAGGTTGTCATTCAATCCGGGTAGATTGTCGCTCAAAGGGTGCTCGGGCAGAGGTCAAGAAACAAGCGATCGATGGACTCAGTCAACTTTGTGAAATACTCGAACCCATGAAAGTAAATGCGATTGTTGAGAATCATGGGAATTGGTCAAGCAGGGGTGATTGGGTGAAGGAGGTTATGAGTTTGGTAAAACGACGTAATTGCGGAACCTTGCCAGACTTTGGGAATTTCAAAGACTACGACAAATATCAAGGTGTTAGAGATATGTTACCATGGGCCAAAGCAATCTGCGCAAAAGTTCATGAAATTAATTCAGATGGCGAGGCAGCCCACACTGATTTCGCGCGGATGCTTAAGATTGTAAAACAGGGGGGCTTTAAAGGGTTTATTGGGATTGAATTTGAAGGTGCTGTCGACCCAGTCTCTGGTGTCCTTAGGACCAAAAAATTGATTGAGAAGACACTACGAAAGCTAGGGTAAGTGATGAAGGTAAGAACCTTGTTCTATTTTTTGATAGTCACTATTCAACTCGCAGGTGCCACGCCCAAGCTACGTGAACGAGGGACTTCCATTTTAAGGGAAATTGTCAGCCAGCCTTGGGTAAAATCTTGGAAGTCAGCAACCTTAAAAAACATCCGTCTTATTTCCGAGAAACCTGATCTTCATCAGCCATTGAATCTCCCGCCAGTTTGGTCAGCTTTGATTTCAGGTCCAAATGGGGCGTCGGGGCATCTGATATGGGATAGTATTGGCGAGGGTCGGCTTGTCGAATTTTCACTAGATGACAAGTTCGAGGTGAAGGGTGAATCAGGACAGGCGATTAGTGGTGTCCCATCTTTCCAGCAATTCCCGATCCCGGGTAGGGACCTAAAACCAATAGCTTCGGGGTGTGTTCCAACCGCTGCAGCTAGTGTAGTTTCATATTGGGCTAGTCAGAAATACCCTAGTTGGGGAGATCACGGTAAAAACTCGCCAAAAGACCTCGTGTTACGTCTGCGCAGCAAACTTAAAATGACGCCATTTCCAGACATTGATGGTTTTACGGCAAACCGAATGGCTTTGGCTGGAGCTTATCCAAGTGAACTTCTGAAAGCATTGAAGGCTGAAACTGTGGCTTATAATTTACCGATACAAATTGGGTTTGGTAGGTTCACTTTCTCACTTTTTAAGAAGGAAATTGACAACTCGCGGCCAACCTTACTGTCATGCTTAGTCCGCGTAGCCTACAAACCCCAACTCTCCTGGCCTCACCAAGTCGTTGGTGTAGGCTACTACGAAATTGATGATGTAAAGTTAGTTGGTGTCATGGATAATTTTTTCCCCACTAACCATAAGGAAACGATCCGATGGATCAGGCAGGATGCCTTTCGATCAATTCTAACCCTACGGCCCAGTGAGGAAGAGTGAGTAAGCTAGATGTCTTTTAGCTACCAGCTTAGCACTTCGACTCCTTCTCGAAGAGAGTATTAGGTAATCTGATGATGTAGCTTGGTCAGCACCATGCTACTAAGAGCCCTAGGAGTCCATTTTCGCAGCCTTGTTTGCCCGTTTCCGCTCATTGGGATCGAGGATACGCTTTCGGAGGCGAAGAAAGTTTGGAGTCGCTTCGACAAGCTCGTCAGGATCAATATACTCAATAGCACGCTCAAGTGAAAATTTAAGAGCAGGAGCAAGCTTGGCTGTGTTCTCCTTAGTTGCCGAACGAATATTATCGAGCTTCTTTGCCTTGACTGGATTTACTGGAAGATCATCGGCTCTAGAGTTTTCACCAATAATCATACCAGTGTAAACCTCCTCGGTCGGATTAACAAAGAGGGTGCCTCGACCTTCTAGCGCGAGAAGCGAGTAAGCGGTAGCCGGGCCCGTATCCATCGAAACGAGAGTTCCAGCCTGGCGGGTTTGGATAGTTCCGGCCCACGCCTTGTATTCATCGAAGAGGTGGGACATTATTCCGTGACCAGATGTGATATTAACAAGCTCAAATTCCAGGCCAATGATCCCACGGGTGGGAATGCTGGCTGTGATTAAGGTTCGACCAGATGCATCGTTGGTCGTCATATCCTGAAGCATCCCTTTGCGATCATTAAGGATCTTGAGTAGAGGATTTGCATATTCTGAAGGGAGTTCGAGATAAAGGATCTCCCATGGCTCAAGACGTTTATCATTTTCGTCGCGCTTGATGATAACAGTCGGTCGAGAAACGAGAATTTCAAAACCCTCACGCCTCATCGTTTCAACGAGAACTGCAATTTGCATAGCACCGCGGGCCGAAACGTTAAACACCCCGGCCATCTCCGAATCTTCGACATGGATGGAAACATTAGTTTTCATTTCACGATACAGCCGGTCACGTATTACACGGGACTGGACGTGCTTACCGTCTCGGCCGGCAAAAGGACCATCGTTAATTGAGAACTGCATTTGAACCGAGGGCGGGTCAATATTAACTGGAGGAAGGGGCTTGGATTCCTCTTCTGCTGCAAGGGTCTCCCCGATATCGGCATCTTCGAATCCTGCAATTCCTACGATATTTCCAGCGACACCATTCGAAACTTCTTGGATACCGAGATTCGTATACTCAAAAACCTTACCAATTTTAGAGCGCGCCTTTGTTCCGTTTTTAAGAAAGCGGAAAACGTTATCACCTTTTTTGACTGATCCGGAGAGAACTTTACCGATAGCAATTCGGCCAACGTAGTCATCCCAGTCGATATTAGAGACCAACATTTTAAAGTTTTCATCTGCCAGAACTTTTGGAGCTGGGATGTTTTCGATGATCGCTTCGAGAAGAGGAATACAATCGCCCTCGGTAGCATCGTGTGAATTAGAAAAGAATCCGTTTTTAGCGGATCCATATAGGGTGGGGGCGTTGAACTGATCGTCAGTCGCTTCAAGTTCGAGGAAAAGTTCAAGGACCTGATCATGAACTCCGAGTGGGTCTGAGTTAGGCCGGTCGATCTTATTGACGACAATGATAGGCTTCAGCCCCTCTTGCAGAGCCTTCCGGAGAACAAAACGAGTCTGGGCCTGAGGGCCACCGAAGGCATCGACAACAAGAATCACACCATCGACCATTTTCATAACTCGCTCAACTTCGCCGCCGAAGTCAGCGTGGCCCGGGGTGTCGACAATATTAATGATATGATTTCCCCAGTGAACGGCGGTATTTTTCGCTTTGATAGTAATTCCTTTCTCCCGCTCTAAATCCATTGAATCCATTGCGCGTTCGGTGACTGCTTGGTTTTCTCGGTATGCACCACCGGCTTTTAAAAGTTCATCGACAAGGGTGGTTTTACCGTGGTCAACGTGGGCTATAATGGCAAGATTGCGAAACTGGGACATGGTGTTGGCGAATGGAATTATGCAGGGCCTAGGTGAGGCACAACGTGCGCTCCTTGCCTCAGAAACGTGTTAATAGCAAGAAATCGCTTAATTGAAGCGAAAATCATTTTGCTATTTTGGCCTGATTTCAAAGGAGGATCTGAATAAAAGTTGAGTCATAATAGCGAGCTAGAAGACACTAATTCCCGGTAAGCTATTATAGTCGGAAAAGTGTGAGAGACTCTAACAAGCGAGGGGATGAAAGATTCATCCTACTTTAGAAACCATAATTTGATAAACCTTCACCTTCTGGGGGAGTCTCTTGAGTTTTCGGATTTAATTATTAAGTCTCCCTTGTTACAGAGTCGTGATGAAAGCCAAAGGCATCCAGTTACTCGAATCTCTCACTCAAGCTCACAGTGTTCCGGGCTACGAAGATGAAGTCAGGAAAATTTTCCTAGATGAATTAGATGGCCACGGTGAGTTTGGAGCCGACAAGAATGGCTCGGTTTATTGCGTCCGAAATTCTGCTGGACCCAAAGTGATGGTAGAGGGGCACATGGACGAAGTTGGATTTCGAGTTCAAAACATTCTTCCGAATGGATATTTGAAAATGGTAACCGTTGGAGGTTGGTGGGGGCACACGCTTTTATCTCAGCGGGTTGAAATCAGAAATCATGAAGGGATTAAGATCATTGGGACGATCGCATCCAAACCTCCACACTTTTTAGGGGAAGCAGAGAGAAACCGGGTAATTGGGATACCCAATATGTTCGTGGATATCGGAGCTCGATCCCGAGCTGAAGTGGAAGATTGGGGAATCCAGCTTGGAGATCCTATTGCGCCATGGAGCCCATGGGCACCGATGCATCAGCCGGATTGGTATATGACGAAAGCATTTGATAATCGGGTCGGAATGGCAGGAACAATTCAGGTAGGACAATCCGCCGAAGCTTCGGGGTGCCAGTTGATCAGCGCGGGTTCCGTTCAAGAAGAGCTAGGACTTAGAGGGGCGAAGACCCTCGCGAACATAGCTACTCCAGATGTCGCGATTGTTTTAGAAGGTCCGCCAGCCGATGACACGCCAGGAATGCCTCTTGCCGAGTCCCAAGGTGCGTTAGGAGGAGGTGTGCAGATTCGCCTACACGATCCTAGCGCGATTATGAATCCACGTTTAGCTCGGTTTGCCATTGAGACTGCCCGTCGCGAGGGTATTCCACATCAAGTTACCGTTCGTTCGAGTGGTGGGACAGACGCGGGTTCGTTCACCCTAGCTAACGAAGGAATTCCCAGTGTCGTTCTAGGAACACCAGCAAGATATAT
>DCQM01000059.1:0-10214 GCA_002323895.1 Akkermansiaceae bacterium UBA1518 | reverse complement strand
CTAGCTATAGCCATCGTAGACCAACTCGATGAAGACAGTGTGAATGAGTTTACTCGCTTCCTCTAGTAAATGATTTAGCGTAGGGATTGGAACGGCTTTACCTTACCATTTTCTAAAGCCCCTCCCAACCAAGCAAGTAGCTGGTTCATTTCAAGATGATCGTTACGAAGGGACTGAAGCGACTCCCAGCCGCAATGTGTGCGACGCTCTGCAGTTGCAATTTTTTCGACATGAAGCCTTCCCATTAACGCTTCTGTTTCGCGATCAATCGCATTTTGGATCTGTGCGGGGTGTGGAAGGTCATCTAGATCGTTTGGCGATAAGCCGAAGCTTACCACGCCGATTCCAAGTTCACTGGCAAGAGCCCGGACCTGATCGCCCAGTGACTCATCTGATATACTATCCGCTAAATATAGAATTCCTTCGTTGGCCCACATCGAACCACTCATGGTCTGAAACAAATCTTCGCGAAAGTTATCATGGTTAGTTTCAACACGCATCCGAATGGAACTGAGATGATAGGGCGGAAGTCCAAGGGTTTGTTTGAGTGCAAGGTGGGCCGGGTCAAGCGCAAGGCCATCTTCGTCAAACTCGCCATGCTCCCAGTCGATGAGTACGATTTCAGGGAATTTCCAAAGATTTCCAAGGGGAGCCTCGACCGAAAGAGACTCACGGAACTCAAAAGTAAAAACACTTTTTGTCTCTGCATATTTTTGAACGATTGCCCGAAACTTACTGAGGCGTAGCATTGCCGTATCGACTGAGGAGCTATCATCTAGGTCATCGAGTCTGCCCTGAGTCATCGCGAGCAAACCTTTGGCGCTTGAAAGAGCAGGGATTGCTGCTCCTCGTTTGTAGTAACCCTGGCCTTTTTCGACCTTTGCAATTGGCGATTTTGGATCGCATGACATCACTGAGAAATGATAACGCAGCGAAGCGTCGGAATATTCTCCATCAAGCGACATCCGAAGCAGGCGAATCAATTCCGTCCCTTTTATCGAGTCCTTCGGATTAGAGGGAAGGATTTCGGCAAGACGATCAGAAAGTTGATTACGGAGACTCATGAGACAATTTTTGCAATGATGCGGACAGTCGCTAGATGCAACGGGATGAAGTGTGGTTTGGGCAAGCTCCAAGTCGATCAAAACCAAAAAAAATGAAATAATTCCAAAAAGAAGATTTAGAATTCTGAAATATTCATTGAATAAATCATTTCGACTTGCGGTCTTAAATAGCAAGCTGTTAACAAACGGGACATGAAGTTTTTTTTTACAATCGTGTTGATGATAACATCAATATCTCTTGCATCTGCGCAAACCGCGAGTGAGATTATGGAGTCTGTCCGTCAGGTAACCGTTCTTCAGAAGGAACAAACTCTTACCGGGGTTTTGCGCAAGGGGGCAAACAAGGTTCCCCTCAATTTATTTCTTCGGGGTAAAGATATCCAGTTCACCTTAAAGGGTGGGGCGGAGGGCTTTCATCTTCGACTGAAAGAAAACAATCCAGAGTTTTGGGATATCAATGATGGTAAGGCCAAACGATTTCCAGCCAGCAAAATTGGGACATCAATCGCCAACACTGATGTGACCTACGAAGATCTTGCCTTAAGATTTCTCTATTGGCCCAACCCTCAACATGCGGGAACTCAAAAAATTGGGCTCGAGAATTGCTGGAGAATTCACATCGTTAATCCTGAAGAAACTGGGAGCTACCGCGAAGTGAGTATTTGGGTAACTAAAAAACATAGAGCCCTTGCCCGAGTGGTCGGATACGGACCGAGACCCAGTCGCCGACCATTGAAGCAATTTGAAATCATTGACGTAATGAAAGTGAACGGAGTCTTCACGGTCGAAACAATGAAAGTCAGCATGTTCGATGAGCAACGAAAAGTCCAAGGCATCACCTACCTTGAATTTGAGAAACCCAAGCGTCGGGGGCGCTAGGGTCTACAAAATTTAAAAATCCGCTTAATTCAATTGGATTACTTCCAGACTAGATCTCGAGATTTTGTTAATCGTTGCCTTTTTACGCATCCAGCCCAAAGGCGGTGTGGACGACCTTTGCCGCTTTCTCAATCTGATCCTCTTCGACGGTGATTGAGATCTTAATTTCTGAGGTCGAAATCATTCCAATGTTGACCCCAGCTTTGCCCAACGCATCGAACATCTGGGCAGCAACCCCGGAATGGCTACGCATGCCGATACCTACACATGAAAGCTTGGCGATGCCAGCTTCGGTTTCGATAGCGGCCTCTCCCGAAAGCTCGGCAAGAACTGGCTTAAGGGCACTCTGAGCCCGGCCAAGATCGTTTGTGTGCATAGTGAATGAATGTCGTGCCAACTTATCGCTAGCGATATTTGAGACGATCATATCGATATTCACCTCAGCTTCAGCAAGCGCGCCCAGAATGCGCCCGGACATTCCTGGTGTATCAGGAATGTTGGTGATGGTAACTCTGGCTTGGGAGCGCTCGATCGAGACTCCACGAATGACAACTGATTCCATAGCTTCGTGTTCTTCGGTGACAATGGTCCCCGGGTTATTATTGAGTGATGATTTAACTTCAAATTTCACACCATATTTTTTGGCAAATTCGACAGAACGAGATTGCATCACCTTAGTTCCAACAGAGGCGAGCTCGAGAAGTTCGTCGTATGAGATTTCCGGAAGCTTCCGTGCTTTTTCAACCACTCTGGGATCGGCAGTGTAGACTCCATCTACATCAGTTAGGATCTGGCACAGATCGGCCTTGACAGAAGAGGCGACCGCAATAGCTGAAAGATCTGAGCCTCCGCGTCCAAGAGTATGAATCATCCCTTCTTCGGTGATTCCTTGAAAACCAGCAATCACGACAGTTTGATCAGCCTTAAGATATTGATTGATCAGGGTAGGGTCAATTCGCTCGATTCTCCCGCGGGTGTGCGACCCGCTGGTTAAGATCCCAGCTTGGCGACCAGTCGCCGAGACAGCCTTAACACCCCTCTCGTTAAGCGCGATGGTAAGAAGGGCAATCGATTGTTGTTCGCCAGAGGAGAGAAGCACATCAAGCTCACGTTCTTTGGGGGACGTGGAAAGCTCACTCGCAAGAGCGATGAGCTTATCGGTTTCACCCCCCATAGCTGAAATGACGGCAACCACTTGGTTGCCTTTTTCACGCTCAGCCTTGATACGGCTGGCCACATTTTTAATACGATCAATGGATCCGACCGAGGTTCCCCCGTATTTTTGGACAATGAGTGCCATGGAGGGCAATGCTTTAAGGCTTTAAGGGAACGATGGCAAGCAAGAGCAGAGGCAAAAAACCGGGTTTAGGGTGAAAAATCGAAAATCAAACAAAAGGATTAAAAATGACCGCTAGTTACGAATGATTTTCTGATGGGTCTTTAGACCTTTCAATTTCTTCAAAGTGTTTCAATTCGAAACACCACAGGTCTACTGGTTAGGCAGTCAAGATTTTCAACTTCGGCAAGAGCTTGCTTGAGTCGTCCAAACGGACAAGAATGGAGAAGGAAGACCATCTCGACAAAATCAGCATCAGGATTATCTGCGTCAACGGGCGAGTGAGTCCCCGAAATTCCGATTTTATGCTTCGCGAGCACGCTAGCAATATCTGCGATCACACCGGGTCGATCGGTTACTGAAAATCGGACGTAGTAAGAAGTCGCGGTATCATCAATGTCCACCAAGCTCCCGTGCTCTTTATAAGGTAGGAACCCCATATTGGTTTCCGAAATGCGAGCAGCTTCGACTAAATCGGAGACGACGGAAGAAGCGGTGGGGCCTTGCCCAGCCCCACGACCGTAGAAAAGCGACTCGCCTGAGTGATCTCCCTTGATTGCCACAGCATTAAAGACGCCATGGACTGAGGCTAGGATGTGAGTCTTTGAAAGAAAGGAAGGTTGGGTTCGGATTTCGACCCTGCCATCTTTATTCGCAATAACAAGGGAGAGGAGTTTGACTACGTAGCCAAGATCTGAGGCAAATTTAATATCAAGAGGCGTAACCTTCTCAATGCCACGAACATAAACGTTTTTGTAGTTGATCAGGAATCCATGAGCTATTGAGCCAAGAAGGATAGCCTTGTGAGCAGCGTCCCACCCATTCACGTCGAGAGTTTCATCTGCCTCTGCATAGCCTAGATCTTTAGCTTCTTTAAGAGCCTCGGGGTAGCCTAGTCCAGCTTCGGTCATACGCTGCAAAATGTAGTTAGAAGTTCCATTGATGATGCCAGCAATCGATTCAATTTGGTTGCCGACAAGTGATTGCTGTAACGCTTTTATGATCGGGATTCCTCCGGCAACAGCCGCTTCGAAATAAATTGGAGTATTCGTTTCTTTCGAAATAGCAAAAAGCTCGGCCCCTCGTTCCGCGAGAAGCGCTTTGTTTCCCGTTACCACGGGTTTTCCAACCTTCAAAGCTGCTGCGATGAGATTGAAGGCAACTTCTGTTCCCCCAATCAATTCTACCACAATTTCGACCAAAGGATCTTCGACCACTTCCATTAGGTTCGTCGTGAAGAGCTCAGCTGGAGCACCTCCTTCACGTTTTTTTGACAAATCTCGAACCGCGATCTTGCGAACTTCCATGGCTGCAGATCCTTGGGAACGAGACTCAATAAGCCCTCCGTGTTCCTCAAGAATTCCCCAAACTCCCGATCCAACAGTGCCAAATCCGGCTAAACCAATTCCTAAAACTGAACAGCTCACACTGGTTTTCTATGAGTGTTCGAGGAGCAAAAACAGTAAAAATGTGAATGAACCTTGAATTGCACCCGCCATTGGTGCCGTTATACTAGCAATAGATGAAACGCGAATACCCTTGGGAAACTGCCAGCACCTACTCTCCTCCCCGTCGTGAGGGTCTCGGCTGGTATGTTCTCGTGGCAGTCATCTTGGCGTTAATCATCCACGTTGCTGCTCTTGTAAGAGCCGGCAATACCTTTTACGAAGCCGAGATTTCCGACGCGACTGAGTGGGTTTCTCAGCCAGTCAGGCTAGACATGGGGGAAACCGAGCTCGAGGATATTGCGGAAATCCCACCAGAGGAGGAACTTGAGAGGCCCGTTGACGATAGCGAATTGGTGGATGATCCAGAGGCCGCGATTGCCGAGCTCCAGGAAATAGAGATCGATATCGACACAAAGGTGGAGGATGTGTCATTTCCTGAAATGAGGATTAAAAAGCCCACTTTAGCAGGTACTGATATCGGGGATTTACTCAAACCCACGGTAGGCGAGCAAGAGAACACCAATATTCCTGACCCTGGAAAAATCAGCATCGATTTTCCGGAGGCCAAGAAGGGGCAGATTATTGTCGATGAGGGAACTCAACTTGCTGATGTTCTCGATCCCGACAAAGTCGTCCAGGATTTAGGGAAATTAAAAGGGAGTAACGGAACTGACGCAGCGGGTGAAATTAATGGTTACACCGGTCTTTTCGCCTATGCTAATATGTCTCCGGGTGAACTGGAACAGAACAAGGCATCAATTGGAAGCGATCTTCTTTTTGAGTTCAACAGTAATACCTTAAAGGATGATGCCCGTATAACGCTACTTACTGTTGCCCAGCTCATTGATAGAAATCCGGGCATGTTTTGCTGGGTAGAAGGGCACACTGATACTTTCGGCGGCGAGGAGTTCAACTTTCAGCTTTCCTTAAAGCGTAGTGAGGCGGTGAAGAGTTGGTTAGTGAGGTCACTTCAACTTGATCCGAAATTTATTGTGGTTCGCGCTCTCGGAAAAACCGAGCCCGTCGTGACACAAGGTGATCAAAATGCACAGGCCGCGAATCGAAGGGTTGACATTAAGATGCGTAAGATTCCGCCTAATAATACCAGTGAGGGGGTATTGGTCAGACCCGGCAAGCCCCCAGAGGAAATCCCGCGAGGGATTCCCGTTGAAGACGATGAAGGGGAAGAAATCCCGAAGGCAATCCTAGTGCCAGATGATGAGAAGCTACCAAAGGCAATTCCCGTGAACGAATAGTCGAGCTTGTCGTATGGGCTTAAGTCTAGTTCATTGGTGTTGTGCTGAAAATTCTCACCGAACCCCCAGTCTGGAAGGCCGTTCTCGGATTTGATTTCGATGACACGTTGGTGATGAAAGATAGCCCGTCACAGGTAGACGAGCGATTCTTTGAGTGCTTGAAGTGGGTTCGCTCCACCTACGGGGCTGCTTGGGGAATAGCCACTGGCCGATCCTTGTATCAGTTAATTGAGGGGCTCAATGAAGCTGGTTTCCCCTTCCTCCCGGATTTTGTAATTGTCCGGGAGCGAGAGATTTTTTTTCCCGGTCAATTTGGGCGTTGGGTTCCTGATGAGAATTGGAATAGAAGGTGTGAAAAAGATCACAATCGGCTTTTCCGTAAGTGCAAACGAGCGCTTGCTAAAATCAAAGACCACATTGAGGTAAATACCGATGCCCGCTGGGTTTCGGTCGAAGGGGACGCTGCAGGTATCGTGTCATCAACCGAGGAAGAGATGGATGCCATCCTCAGGATAATTGAGAAGCTCGCTTTGCATAGTGATCTTACTTTTGAGCGGAATTCAATTTACCTTCGCTTCAGTCATCGGGCCTACCGCAAAGGGACCTGCCTTAAAGAGGCAGCAAATCGCTGGGGACTTGAATGCGATAAAATTCTCGCCATCGGGGACAATCATAATGACCTGAGTATGCTTCAGCCGGAAATTTGCGAAGCCTGCGGGTGTCCTGCAAATGCTATTCAGGAAGTGAGGGACTATGTGACGGAGCGAGGTGGTAAAGTGGCAGCCAATCCAGGAAGTATTGGGGTAATGGAAGTGATGAAGCACTATTTCGATCAATGATGGCTGAGCTTTGGGCTTTTGCATTGATTATGCTGATCGGGCAATTTAGCCCAGGTCCAGACATGCTTTTGTTGACACGCACTTCTCTCGCAGAGGGCTTGCGATCAGGCTGGATGATGGTGCTTGGCATAAGCACGGGGCTGACATTGCACGCCACCCTTGCGATTGGCGGTATTGCGGTTGTGCTTGCCAGGGGAGGGGTCATTGCAATGGGATTTGAAGGGCTTGCGGCCCTATACCTTCTCTGGTTAGCGTTCGGCTTGCTTAAGAAACCGAAGCCTAAGAGAGAAATTGATACCCCAAAACGAAGTCCCTACCTGCGCGGGCTCTTCTGTAATTTGCTAAATCCTAAAGCCTTAGTATTTTTTGCCAGCGTAGTCGCAACCTTTTTAACCCGACCTCACCCTGATTGGTGGCCTTTTGCGCTATGGCTTATTGTGGTCGGTGAGGCTCTTTTTTTTTGGTGTCTCTGGGTTTGGCTTTTGCAAATACCCAAGGTTCAGAACGGCTATCAAAGATTTAGCAGAGGAATCGATCTCCTTTTCGCCGGAGCATTGACATGTTTAGCCATTCATTTGCTGTTTTGGTGAATCCTTAACTTGAAAGATGATTATTGGATAGCTTCAAGGCTTTTCACCCGTAACATCACTAACTCAATTATGAAGAAATACTCGATCAAAGCTGTTTGTCTCGCAATTTCAATGGTCTCTCCGGCTTTTTCCAACCATCACAAGGAGACGAAGGAATGGACCGATCTCTTTAATGGTAAGAACCTTTCTGGGTTCTCACAAAAAAATGGCACTGCAACTTTTGAAGCCAAGGCAGGGGCGATTGTTGGTTTAACAGCAAAAGGTAGCCCTAATTCATTTCTTTGTACTGATAAGCTCTATGGAGATTTTGAGCTAACCTTCGAAGTCAAGGTCCACAATAATCTAAACTCTGGGGTCATGATAAGGTCCCAGACCAAGGGGAATACTCCGGAGGGGCGAGTGAACGGTCCCCAAGTTGAGATTGAAGCTAGTGGTGCAAAGGGGGCTGAATCGGGTTATATTTACGGTGAAGCTTGTGGAGGGTGGATGACTCCAAAGAAGCTCTTGAAGCCTCACAAACATTTTAAAGATGGCGAATGGAACAAATACCGTATTCTAGCCAAAGGTCCGAGGATTCAGGTCTGGATCAATAAGGTTCAAATTTCCGATCTTACCGACGTCCCTAAGTATAAAGCTTATCCCAAAGGCTTTATAGGCCTTCAGGTCCACGGAGTAGGCAATCGAGGGCCATTTGATGTGGCTTGGAAAAACCTTAAAATCCGGGAACTGTAATAGGTCCTAGAATTCTAGATAAAAATTGGAGCCGGATGGAATTTACACCATCCGGTTTTTTGCGTATAAAAACCCGACGACCTCATGGGCGCCGGGTCTTAAAGACTTGGGATTTCGGTTAAATCTATTCGCCGAGTCCGAAGCGAAGGAAACTATTCACGGTGATGGTATCACCCAGCTCTTTGCCCTTGGCTTCAAGTAAGCTTTTAACCGAGGTATCAGGATCCTTCACAAAGCCCTGCTCAAGAAGGCAGCGCTCGGAATAAAACTTCCCGAGTTTCCCTTCAATAATTTTCTCGAGAATATCAGCAGGTTTTCCTGCACCTTCCATTTGCTTCCGGAAAATATCCTTTTCCGACTCAACGAGCTCAGCTGAAATATCTTCGCGTTTGAGTCCCGCGGGTGAGGTCGCAGCGATATGGAGAGTAAGATCCTTAACAAGATCCTTGAAAGTCTCTGATGAGACAGTCTCAGCTTTTTCAGCACTCACTTCAATAAGGACACCTACCTTGCCACCGAGGTGAATATAGGAAGCAACAGCACCCTCACCATTCAAGGTGAGGCGGTCAAACCGGCGAAACTGAAGATTTTCGCCCATTTCAAGGACTTTCGTCTTAATAAAACCTTCGAGGGTTTCATCGCCTTTTGGAAGTGCCTTGGCTGCCTCCAGGTCAGTAACGTTGCCAGCAAGGACAGTTGCTGCAACCTCGCCGACAAATGCCTGGAAATTCTCGTTCTTGGCTACGAAATCAGTTTCGCAGTTAATTTCCACAAGAACTCCTGATTTTCCAGATTCAGCCAGGGCAGCAACGATGATTCCTTCGTTGGCGTCGCGGGAGGCCTTTTTCTCGGCCTTTGCTTCGCCTCGCTCACGGAGAATCTTAATGGCAGCATCGATATCACCCTCAGTTTCTTTAAGGGCATTCTTGCATTCCATCATGGCGACTCCGGTCTTTTCACGGAGCTCTTTAACGAGAGATGCGGTAATCATAATATCTGTTTTTTCTCGGGTTGCAAAGTTTAGCCCTTAGCTCCTACAACGATTCCGTCAACAAGGTTTTGAAGAACGATTCGTATCGAGCGCATTGCGTCGTCGTTTGCTGGAACTGGATACTCAAGCTTGGATGGATCTCCGTTGGTATCAACGATTCCAATGATTGGGATCTTAAGGCGCTTTGCCTCAGCTACGGCGATGGATTCACGGGCGGTATCGACGATCACGACAGCATCGGGGTGCTTCTCCATGTCGCGAACACCATTGAGGTTGCGGTGAAGCTTATCCTTCTCACGATTCAAAGCAGAAAGCTCCTTTTTTGACATGGATTTGTATTCGGGGGCACGTTCGATGTCCTCGAGATACTTTAGGCGCTTTACCGAGTTTCGAATAGTGGTAAGGTTTGTGAGGGTCCCGCCAAGCCAACGGTAGTTGACGTAATACTGACCAGTTGCTTCAGCAGCCTCGCGAACTGCTTCTTGGGCTTGCCGCTTACAACCGACGAAAAGAATCTTTTTGTTTTTGCCCGCAATCTTAGCGAGGAAGTCCGATGCCTTATCAAGGCACTGAACCGTTTTCACAAGGTCGATAATATAAATTCCACCCTTATCCTTCATAAGGTAAGGCTTCATTTTGGGATTCCATTTCTTAGTCTGGTGCCCGTAGTGGACGCCAGCTTCGACCATATCTTTGACGAGTTCGTTAATCATTATATTTGGTCCTCCGTTAAAGCACGAAGGCGCTTTTAGTGAGAAATTGCTGCAATGGACCTCCCCGGTTTCTCGTTGTTGATAAAGCAGCTAATGGAGAGGGATGGGGATCTACGTGGGAAAGACCGAATTTGCAAGGAATTTCCGGTTTAAGCGCCCGGAATGCGCCTTACTCGTTTTACTGATCTTAGTGGATCTATCGCGTGGTCAAACAATTTGCCACAGCCTTTGCGATGAGAGCAGCCCCACCTGTATTTGGGTGCACCGTGTCAGGGATCAGATTGTCTTGTCCCTCAAGAGCCGCATAAACGTCAATAACCTCAAGCTTGAGATCTTTCGCGATTTTCTTGATCATAGGGATTTGAG
>DCQM01000057.1 GCA_002323895.1 Akkermansiaceae bacterium UBA1518 | reverse complement strand
AAACTTATGGGGGAAGCCGCTGATGAAGTGATCGTCGATTCCGCGATTCGTAAGTCCGTGATGGAGTTCTTCGCCCAAGTTGCCGACTTCATGCGTAACCAACCAGAAGCGCCCTGTGACCATGCATAACTCACTGATGAAACATCGAGCCCCCGTTCTCATTCTTATCGGGGTAATTTGCGTCGTCTCTATCCTAAATTGGATGCACGATTATGGAGCATGGATGATAACTCCAGTCAAAGTCGTTAATGGATGGGAAACTGCCTTGGGTGGCAATCTATCGAGTGACGTTTTAGCAACCCTCGCCACTACCCTGACAGCAGGATTTCTTCACGCCGATGGAAGCCACTTGGGTGGTAACATGCTCTTCCTCTGGCTCTTTGGAGTCGTGGTTGGCGAGCTTTGTGGTTGGCGCTGGATGTTAGCTGCTTTCCTTCTTCCCACAATTGGTGGATCAATCGGCCAGCTCTTATTGGATCCGGAGAGCCCAATTCCGGGGCTAGGAGCCAGCGGCGGAGTAATGGGATTAGAAGGATTTTACTTTGGTCTAGCCTTCTTACATCCCCGTCCTAGTTCACATGTTTGGCCACTTGCCCGGCCCGTCAATTCGACTCAACTCGCTGCTGCTGGAGTTGTCGGAGTTGGCTTGGATTTCCTTGGCTTAATGGGCCCGGCCAGCAACGTCGGCCACGGCGCTCATATCGGCGGCTTTATCACCGGAATGCTTTTGAGCACCCTCGCAAATCGCTTTATTCCCCGTTAGTAGCAAAGATCGATCGCGTTCGAAGATTAGGACGCTTTACTACGCTTTCGGGCCGCAAGCGGATGAGCCGAAACTGGTTTAAGCTGGTCAAGGCCTAGGAATTCGACGGTTCCGCCAGCGCGAGTGTAATCATCATCAAAATGATGCAGATTCTCCATAACAGAGTGGTCAATCACGACTGTTTTTGTGAGATCCAAAACGATCGCCTTACCTTCGGGGATTTTATCAAGATGCTTCTTAATGCCGAGGTAGTTTGTGAAGATGGCGGCATTCCCCATTCGAAGAAGATAGCGATCAGATTCAACATCAACGGCCGCTCTTGCTTGGAAAAGAGACATCGGAGAAACCCCGCGACTGAGATGGATTATCGCCTTCAGAACCATCCCAGCTGCGATACCGACCAGCAGATCCTTAGCAAGCGTGAAGAAAATTGTGGTGATAAAAATCGCAAGCTGCTCCGGCCCCACCTTAAGCATATGAATAAACTCCTTCGGATGAGCTAATTTGATTCCTACTGCGATTAACATGGCTGCAAGCGCGGCATTCGGAATGAGTTCAAGAACTTGATAAGCAAGGAGGACCGATAAGAGGAGAAAGAGACCATGGAAAAAATTTGCCCAGCGGGTTCGAGCGCCCTGCGCAACATTAGCCGAACTTCGCGCCACTTCCGAGATCATGGGTAGTCCGCCTAGGAGACCAGCAAGCGAGTTCGATACTCCTATTGCGATGATATCCTTATTCGGATCAGCTTTCCGCTTCCACGGATCAAGCATATCAATCGCTTTCACGGTAAGGAGACTTTCCAGAGTTCCTACGAGCGAAACCATAATGACGAACTTGATGAAAATCCCGGTCTGAGAATAGCCTTCAGCGCTCGCATTAATACCAACTTGATCGATGATCTTCCCCACTTTTACCAGCGTGTAATCGGGAGCTTCAGCACCCAAATTCATCATCAAACTTGCAGGAACCGCAAAAATTAAAACCAGCAACGGTGCTGGGATTTGCTTCAAAAGCGGATGTTTTACGAATCCCCAGCCCAGCATGATGGCAAGACTCACACCACCAATAATACTGACTTGTGAGTCTAAATTAGCAAAGAACGAAGGGATAGCGGCGAACAAAGCAAGCGGACCTTTCTCCGCTGCGAGAGATGGGTCGACGTTCAAAAGAACAGGAACTTGCTTTGCGATAATGATGAAACCGATCGCTGCGAGCATTCCATGAACCGCTGACAATGGGAAAATATCGACAAACTTTCCCCATTTAAAAACTCCCATGAGAATCTGAATGATTCCTGCCACCACCATCACTCCAAGAGCGAGGCGCCAACCTTCGTCCCCACCACCAAAGGCGCCTACACAATCAGCTACAATAACGATTAAACCCGCTGCCGGGCCCTTGATAGAAAGTTGGGAGCCCGTGAAAAAGGTGGCGACAAGGCCACCAATGATCGCCGTCAAAACGCCCATAATGGGAGGGAAGCCAGAGGCCGCGGCAATCCCGAGACTGAGAGGGAGGGCGAGGAGGAAGACCACAAATCCGGAGGTGGCATCCTTCCCAAAATTCTGCGTCAACCCAGCAAGTCCATCTTTAGGCAATTGAGATGTTTGATGATCTTCTTTCATATGACAGGATTGCGATTCTAGGAACTAGGGTCCTAGGAAGAAAATCTGCTACGTGACATTTCTGTCACATAAGGCCCAAGCCAAATCCCATCTAGCAACATTATTAAGAGCGTTGAATGAGATTTAAAACCTCTTCGCGCGAAGCTGAGTTGGAACGAAAAATGCCGCGCATCGAAGATGTTACGGTCCGTGCCCCTGGCTTGCGGATCCCCCGCATCGACATGCAAAGATGTTCGGCTTCCAACACGACAGCTGCCCCACGTGGAGAGAGCTTTTCATCAATCGCATCAGCAATCTCACCAGTGAGACGTTCCTGAACCTGCGGACGACGCGCAAAGCCATCGACCAATCTTGCCAACTTCGAAAGCCCGGTAATCTGCCCATCTTTTTCGGGAAGATACGCGACGTGGGCCTTGCCAAAGAAAGGAATGAGGTGGTGCTCACAAATCGAATAAAACGAAATGTCGCGCACCACGATGATTTCGTCGTGCTCCACTTGAAAGGTCTTTTCGAGATGATCCGCTGGCTCCTCGCGCAAACCACTACAGATTTCGCCATACATTCGTGCGACTCGTGCCGGTGTATCGAGCAATCCATCCCTCTTGGGATCTTCCCCAATTGCGCCTAGAAGCTCACGCACGGCATTTTCGATACGGTCAAAATCAATATCTTTGGAATCACTCATGGCTTATCGAGATCTAACCCTAACTGACGAAACCCAATTTGGCCAGCGAGCCAATCACATTCTCTCACAACTAGAAAAAGACCGGCTAGAATTTAGCAGGCTGCAGATCACCCTTTCTTCTTTTTCCGAGGTAATCGGCCGCGTGCAAAAGGCTTCTCGACCACGAGATAGAGAAAGCCACAAGCTATGATGATCACGGAGGCCATCACCACCATGATGAGCGCGTTATTGGGCCAGTTTCCTTTTTCATACGGCACCACTGGCCCCAGAATATGCGGTCCAAAGATCGTATGAATGAAGAAATTGTGGAAGAGGTAAATCGTGTAGCACATCATTCCCACCGCCGTAATCCAGCGATTACGGAAGACCACCCCAAGGTATCGGCTGGCGAGGACGCACCAAAAAGCGAGGAGTAAAACAAACGGCCTCGGGCTGATCGTGAAATGATAATCAATCAGGACGAAAACCATAATCCACGCTAATCCTCCAACAAAGTCAGCCCACAAAGTCCCACCCTTTTCACGGAATCCTTTTAAGTTTGGAGACAAGTAGAGGTCCGCGAGAAGAAGGCCGGGTAGGAACCAATTCAACTGACGAATCACCGTATGATGCCAAATACTATCCGTAAAAGCCATCCATGATCCTCCGCAGAGTTGATCGACAGCAAAGATTGTCAAAACTAGAAGAAAGCGGCGCAGAAGTTTAGGCAAAGCGAAAATCCGGCATAGCAGCGGCACGATGAGATAAAACTGAACCTCAATCTCTAAGGTCCATGCTACGAACAAAAGAGGGTTATGTTGGCCATCGTAAATGAAGCCATGGGCGTAGATAAGACCTGCGAAGTAATTCGGCAGTCGATCCCAGCCGCTCTGTTCTATGATGATTGAAAGGAAAAGAAAAAACGTGAGGGCAAGAATATAGGGAATCTCAATCCTAATGAGACGCCGCTTGAAGTAGTTTTTAACCAGTGGCTTTTCTTCTCCCTTTAGATAATGGGCTGCATAAGGGAGCGATAAAACAAGCCCCGAGATAAGAAAGAAAATCTGAACTCCAAACCAACCTCGTCCCATTAAGGCGTGCGGCATATGAAGAAGTGCAGTGCCTGGATCTGTGGCAAGAAGTTCGGGCACCGTGGACGGTTCAGAGCCAGAAGTGAAAAATCCGTGCGAATGAAAAAGAACCACCAAAACGACCGCTAAGCAACGGAGGCCATCAATCTCAGGGAGGTAACGACCAGAGGAAGTGCGACGTTGAAAAGGCGCAAGGATACGATCAGACCATAAAGTCTTATCCATTTCCTTGGCCGTCATGCGCGGGATCCTAGGTGGAAATTTCGGCCCGAAAAGCAAAGACCGCTTTCATATTATCTCATGTCCTTCACCTCCATTTTACCCCACTCTTCAAGCCACATGGCGCACCAATCCAACGATCCTCTCCACGGAGTGAAACTCGAGCAGATGCTTATTCATTTAGAAGACCAATATGGATGGGATGAGCTTGCGGACCGCATCCGTATCCGGTGCTTTGCCAATGACCCTTCACTCAAGTCATGCCTTAAGTTTCTTCGCAAAACACCTTGGGCACGTAACAAGGTAGAAAACCTTTACCGCGAATCAGTTACCTAGAGTCTTTCTTTTTGAGAGGCTCCGGCGCAGGTGCCGCAGCCATCTTATGAAAAGTCGCCGGCACAGGAGCGCAGAAGGTCATCCGTTTCCCCGAATAAGGATGATCAAAGCTCAGCTCCTGCGCATGCAAGGCGAGGCGCTTGTTATCACGAATCTTACGACCATATTTTCCATCACCCACGATAGGCCACCCTTCATCGGCAAGGTGCACCCGGATCTGATTCTTGCGGCCAGTGAGTAAATGAATCTCAAGCAAAGCTCGTTCCCCTACTATTTTGATCACTTTATACTTGGTTTTCGAAAGCTTCCCCTTTCGCTTATCAGTCGATGAAAAAACGCGGCGCGCGTCATTCTCGATCAAATAACTTTCGATCATTCCCTCATCGGGATCTGGGTGGCCCTCAACAAATGCGAGGTAGGTTTTGGCAGCCTCCTGCCAATTTTTCTGAAGCGTCAACTTGGCTTTTTCAGTCCGCGCAAAAACCAAGACACCCGAAGTATCACGATCGAGACGGTGCACGACAAAGATTCGCTCACGCGACTTATAGTTTCCCTTCTTAACGTAGTCATCCAGCGCCGCGTGCGCAGTGCGCCCGCCATCACGCCCAGTTCCAATCGTGAGAAGCCCGGCAGTTTTATTCACCACGATTATGTCACGATCCTCATGAATAATATCGAGCCCCATCGGTTGGTGCTTACGTTTGCCACGTTTCTTTTTCTCTCCAGCCACGCTGCAGCATGTTCAAATTTATTGAAGTGGAAAAGCGAAAGATGGTATAACAAAGCGTGAAATATTCATTTCGGTAAGAACTCAACTCTCACCATTCCACATAGATGTCCGCGAAAT
>DCQM01000076.1 GCA_002323895.1 Akkermansiaceae bacterium UBA1518 | reverse complement strand
TCGATAACGAAACGATTTCAGCCTCTCTTGGTGGCGAGTTTCTAAAGAACTCTTTTTACGCTCTTGGACTTGGTCTCCTGGCTGTCTTATTCTACATCAGCCTCCGTTTTGAATTTTCGTTCGCCGTTGGGGCCTTTGCAGCACTCTTTCACGATATCTTAATTTGTATCGGAGTTGTTATTATGTGCGGAACTGAACTCTCATTGATTCACGTTGGAGCTTTCTTAACGATCGCAGGTTACTCCATCAATGACACCATTGTTGTTTTTGACCGGATGAGAGAATCACTCCGCTCAAAGCGGGGTGATGTCGCCCAAGTCATGAACTTGGCGATCAACGCAACTCTCTCCCGAACCATTCTGACCTCGGTCACCACCTTTGTGGCTGTCCTCGTTCTCTGGATCTTTGGCGGATCGGCTTTGAAGGACTTCTCATTCGCCATCATGATCGGGGTAGTTGTCGGAACCTACTCTTCTATCTTCATTGCGGCACCTGTCGTCTACATCTGGAGCAAAAAGGGCAGCAATCTTCGACAGGAGCTTATCGATGCCTCGCTCGACCTGCCGAACGACGTTGCCGAGCCAATGCCCGGCAAATAATGCTGTTTCTAATTTCTAATGAAAGCCTGCCCGGAGCTCCCTCCGAGCAGGCTTTTTCAATCATTGCCAAAAATAGTTTAAGAATCTAAACCTTTCATTCAATGATAGTCGTCCGAATCACCCTTATGATGGGCATCCTTTGCTACGGCCTTCACGCGCAAGAAGCACCGACTGCCGCGACTGACCGCAGCCCTCCCGCAAAAGAGGTCTTTGACGACGATGGCTCCCGCGTCGCTGTTTTAGGCTATCACGTTTTCCATAAGACCCTTCCCGCAACGCAAATGAGGATCCCCACCTCAAAATTCCGGAGCCAGATGGAAGCTATTCGAAAATCCAATATTGCGGTGATCACACTCGAGCAGTTTCTCGCTTGGCGTCGTGGCGAGGCTGAACTCCCACCCCAATCGATTCTCATCACCATGGATGATGGCTGGAGATCAGTTTACACCGAAGCTTTCCCCATTATGAAGGAGCTCAAACTCCCCTTTACAATTTTTCTCTATAAAAACTACGTGGGGTCAAATCGTGGCGGCCGGGCCCTCTCCCTCTCCATGATTCGCGAAATGGTCTCCAGCAAGCTCTGCACAATCGGATCTCACTCGGTCAGTCATCCATTCCCGAGCAAAATAAAAAAAGCAGCCAAGGAGGGGCCGGAAGCCTACGAAAAATTCCTTCGCAACGAATTAGGAAACTCGAAAAAGTTTCTCGATGACACATTCAAAATCAAAGTGGACACCTACGCCTACCCCGGCGGCTACTATACCGACGAAATGTTCCCGCTCGCGGACGAATTAGGATATGACCAGCTTTTTACGGTAAAACCGGGGAAGATTCGGCGGGATTCCGCTCGGTATACTTTGCCACGTTATATCGTGCTCGGAAATCACGACGCCGCCTTCAACGCCGCGATGGTTTTCCGCAACGGCGCTAGAGTTACCGCTACCCCAATTTCCCTGCCACACCCAACCAAACCTGAACCCGGAGAAATTATTGCTTCACGCCTCCCAGACATTGAAATAGATCTCTCAGGCGTAAAAGATCTTGATCCCGAATCGGTCGTCATGCGGGTCGCTGGGTTCGGCAAAGTTCCCCTAAAAGCTGACACCATGTCTTTCCTTTATAAATGGACCGTGAGCCGTCCCCTTAGACAGCCACTTTGCGAGGTAACCACTCAGTGGCGTCTCAAAGGTAAGGAAAGTTACGAACCTTTGATACGTTGGTCATTCCGTATTGATCATGAGGTAGCATACCAAGCTCAGTAAGAGGATTTCTTGAACTCGAAACGTGAAAATTCCTATATTTGGCAGATTAATGGCAATTTTCACTGTTAATAAGTTTAATTAACCCCCTGTTTCCCTATTTTTCATCAATTTTCACTTGCCCGAAACCTCGATTTCCCCTTTTTTCAAGGAAATCTCTAAAACCTCATGAGCAATCAAACACTCGACGGAGCTCAAGCTCTCATCAAAACGCTCGACGATCTCGGCATAGAATTCGTATTCGGATACTCTGGCGGAGCAGCTATCCCAATTTTTGACGCCTTGGAAACAGTCGAAACCAAAATGAAGTTTATTCTTGTTCGTCACGAACAAGGAGCAGTCCACATGGCTGACGGCTATGCTCGCGCGACTGGGAAGCCAGCCGCCGTCCTAGTTACTTCCGGGCCCGGTGCGGGAAATACCGTGACCGGTCTTATGACCGCTCAAATGGACTCGGTTCCAATGCTTGTGATTTGCGGACAACAGGTGACCTGGATGCTTGGTAAAGATGCCTTCCAAGAAGCCGATATTTTCGGAATCACTGTCCCTGTGGTGAAGCATAACTACCTCGTCAAAGAGACCAACGACTTAGTCCGTGTCGCTAAAGAGGCTTACCATATCGCAACCACTGGTCGCCCTGGTCCAGTCCTCATCGATGTTCCTAAGGATGTATCCTCTGGTGATTTCACCGCGACAATGGATCCTGAATTAGACCTCCCAGGTTATGACCCATATGAATCTCTCAATATCGACCCATCACGGATAGAGGAAGCGGTAGCGCTCATTAAAAAAGCCAAGCGCCCTGTGATTCTTGCGGGTCAAGGCACCATGATTTCGCGCGCTGACCAAGAGCTAATGGAGCTTGCAACCAAACTCAATTGCCCCGTCACTTCAACTCTTCTCGGCAAAGGAGTCTTTCCTGAGAATCACGATCTAAGCCTCGGAATGCTTGGTATGCACGGCACCGCTTACGCAAACAAGGCGATGGTCGAATGTGACCTACTCCTCAACGTCGGCTCACGATTTGACGATCGGATTATCGGGCAGCCCGATAAATTTTGTGCAGATGCCAAAATAATCCACATCGATATCGATCCAGCAGAAATGGATAAAATGATTGTTCCCGACATACAAATCGTCGGAGACGCGAAGGCAGCTCTCACTCTCCTGAACCAAGAGATCGAAGAACTGGATACCGCAGACTGGCTCAAGACTCTTGGCAGTTATAAAAAGAAATTTCCTCTCAGCTACAAGAAGCAAGGCGGACTTCGGATGCAGCAGGTCATTGAAGAATTATACGAACAAACAGAGGGTAAGGCCATTGTCTCGACTGATGTTGGTCAGCACCAAATGTGGGCTGCTCAATTCTATAAGAATGACGAATCGTATCACTGGCTCTCCTCCGGAGGCGCCGGCACTATGGGTTTTGGTTTCCCCGCCGCTATTGGAGCCCAACTTGCCCACCCAGAAAAAACCGTTATCTCGATCTCTGGTGATGGTGGTTTTCAGATGACTCTTTTTGAACTCGCGACCGCCGCGATTCACAAACTCCCCATCAAGATTGTGGTTCTCAATAACCACTACCTCGGCATGGTCCGCCAATGGCAGGAACTCTTCTTCGAAAATCGGGAATCCGGCGTCGACCTCGAGGGCAACCCAGACTTCTGCAAACTCGCTGCTGCTTACGGCATCCCCAGTGTCCACTTCAAGCGTCCCGCCGACTGTCAGCGTAAAATTGAAGAAGCGCTAGCCTACAATGATGGACCCATTCTAATTCATGCCGAATGCGTCAAATACGAGAACGTCTTTCCCATGATTCCTGCCGGGGCTGCGCTCGAAGACATGATCACTGAACCGCCAAAAACTCAAATGGCGAAGCCAGTCGGATCCACCTAAGCTTTCAAGCTATTCACAATCTCACACTCCCTTTAAAAATGTCCAAAACGATTGTCACTACCGACACTCCGATAGAGAGCACCGCTCGCGGAACTTCAAACACGCTTTCCATTCTCGTAAATAACAGCCCGGGAGTCCTAATGCGTATTTGTCAGGTCTTCTCTCGGAGAGCTTATAATATAGATTCGCTCGTTGTCTCCGAGGGACGTACTGGAGCCTTCTCTAGAATGACCATTGACATCTCTGGAAATCCCCAGGGACTCGAACAAATCATCAAGCAGGTGAACAAGCTTATCGACGTGATTCACTGTTTTGAACACACCGCTGAAAACTCAGTCGTTCGGGAAATGCTTTTAGTGAAAATCATCGCGGACAAAGATGAGCGTTCAGCTGCTCTTCAGGTCATCGAACACTTCGCCGGCAAGACTGTTGATATGAGTCCGAACTCTATGATCGCAATGTTCACGGGCACTACTAGCAAGATTGATGCTGTCGTTCTTATGCTCGGTCAATTCGAAGTCATTGAGACCATCCGAACCGGCAAAGTCGTCGTGGCACGTGGGAGTCAAGCCACGTAAGAGCTTAGTCTTTTAAAATCTTAATCTACAAATCCCCAGTCAGGAAAATCGTCGCTGGGGATTTGTAATTTCTAAAATTTTTGCTACTTTTTTTTCGCTGATGAAGGTAGTCAAACCCCATGGATTTTGGGCCATTGCGATGGTTGCTGCTTTTTTCGTTGGCATGGCCTGGCAAAAGTCAGCCACTGCGGACAATCAAAAATCAAAAACTCAAGATCAAGCTTCCCTTGGTCAATCTTCTCCGCCCGCTCTATCAGGAACAGGGATGGCGCGGACCGCATTAACTCGAAACGATTCTATCGAAAGCAAGGCTATATCCAAGGCAATAGGAGGAACTTCGTTTCTAGAATCTGGAATCGAAAGCCTCGCGGCAATATCTTTAAAACATCCCAGTCAGCTCAAACGTCGCCTTGCCTTCAGCCACCTCCTTTCGAAAATGACCGGTGAAAATGCAGTTCAAATTCGCGAAGAATTGATAGCCTCCGGTATTAGTGATCGTGACTCTGAATGGCGCGACTTCAATTACGCTTGGGGCACGATCTCAGGTGAAGCTGCTTTCTCTAGTTCGCTCGCCATGGAAAAGGTAGATCTATACTCCGTTATAAGTGGTTGGGCATCCACTGACCCGACCAGTGCAATAGCATTCATTGATCAACTTCCTGAAAACCTCGCGTATGGCCCGGGCAACACGCTTGAGACTAAGCGGCTCGACCTAGAAAAAGGCGTAGTAGCTGGGTTAGCCGATCGTAACCGCGACGAAGCCACAAACTATGTCTCGAAACTTCTCGCTGAAGGTCGAAGTGACACCTCACGTTTGATGGAAACCGTTGCCAACGAAGTTATTCGTCAAGAAGGGTCAATTGGCGCATCCAATTGGGCAGCGACCTTGAAAGACGGACCTCTAAAGGGCTCCGCTATGGGAGAAATAGCCGAAGGTTACGCTCGAACTGATCCAGCATCCGCTGCGGGCTGGATACAGGAATTTGCAGCTGAAGACTACGCCACCCGAGCCATTGCTGAGGTCGGGAAAAAATGGGCCGAGCGCGAGCCTCTTGCAGCTGTTTCTTGGCTCGAGAAGCTTCCAGAAGGGCAAGGTCAAAAAGCAGGACTCAATTCAGCCTTTGGTGACTGGGAGGATCGCGACCCTATTGCTGCCGGCAATTACCTTCTTTCTATGCCCAATTCACCGAAACGCGACTCCGCGATCCGTGGCTTCGCTGAAGGATATGCTTGGCAGGACCCCAAGACCGCAATTGCATGGGCTCAAGATATTCAAGACCCGACAATACGGAACGAATCTCTAAAAAAAGTTGGCTTCGCATACTACCGCCGCAAGCCCGAAGAAGCGAAAACTTGGCTCGCTGAAAGCGGACTTTCACCGGAGGCTAAAGCTGACATTTTGAATCCTCAACGGAGGCGCTAACTAAAAAGTTTTAATCATTCAGAGCATAATCGCTTACAAATACATTAACTCCTTCAAGTGTTATCCTCGTAAAAGGGCTGGTGCCACAACCGTCTCTGACTTTCTCTTAAGCCAAAGTCTCATTTGCAAACAAGCCCCCTCCGATGCCTCATCGCGAGCGGAGGTTTCACTCTTCTGGACGCCCTAGGGATATTCGCCTGGCAATTCATTCTCGAAGCCGCGAGCTAGTCAAAAATAAAAAACTAACGGATCCTAACAATAAAATCACCAACGTCCCCACAGCCTGCCAGGGATCACGAATTATCAGAAGAATGACCGACATCAAAGTGGCCGAAACAAAAAACAGAGGAGGAAACGCCTTCCACCCCTTAACAGATCCCCGATGCGCACCGAGGAAAAGACAAAGAACCGATGCTGCAGCACAGAGTGACAAGGTCAATCCGAGGTAGCCAAGGAGGTCCTGCAAGCTCCCAAAAAATATCAAAATAAGAGCAAAGCCCATCTGCAGAGAAACTGCAGGCCAAACCCTAGTTGTCTGCACTGCGAAAAATTTGGGTAATAGCCCATCTTCAGCCATCTTACCATAAACACGCGGACCAGCCATCATCATGCTCAATACCGATGTCAGGAGAGCCAGTAAAATGACTAACCGGACAAAGTTTTCAAAAAGCTCACCACCAATCCAGCCCGCTGCCACCGCAGCCACATCGGCTTGACCCGCAACGATCTCACGCGGGGGGGCGAGGACGAAAAACCCGTTCAAGATAAGATAAAAAAGACTCACGAGCGCGGTACCAGCCACCATGGACTTAGCCACCACCTTCGCCGAATTGGATTCTTCCGCCAGATAGACCGCGGCATTAAATCCCGAATAACTGAGCGAAATCCAAACCAGAGCTTGAGCAAATCCTAGGATTACCGGCCCATCCCTCGGATCGCTGGAAGTCTCGCCCTGCCATTCTAGCGAAGTCATACTCCAGACTCCGTATCCTACGATTGTAAGTAACAAAATTAACTTCAATCCAACTGCCACATTCTGAGTCGCCGCTCCAATCACGCGACTAAAGCCGTGCGCCAGTGCGCCTAATACGATCACTCCTGCTGCTGGAGCCTTAGCGGGAAAATCGCCTGGTAAATACTCTTCAAGAGCCAGCGCCGCATAGGCGATCGCCCCACTAAATCCCGCCAAGAGAGAAACCCACCCAGCAACAAATCCCACAAAGGGAAACCCCGAGGATGACAAGAACGCATATTCACCACCCGAAATAGGCATTTGTTTGACCAGCAACCCATAACTGAAGGCTCCACACAAAGCGATAGTTCCAGCCACCAACCAAGCTAGCATCACTAACCAAGGATTACCGAGCGACTCCAGCGTAAATCCCGAAGTTGTGAAAATTCCAGCCCCTACCATGTTCGCAACAACCAAAAAGGTGAGCGTCCAAAAGCCAAAACCTCTGCCCTTCGCTACACACATCAATCCTTACGAAATCGTAAAAAGTAATTCTCCTTAAAACCGTCGATTTTCAGCTCCTCAACAAAGGTCAAACCAGCATCTTCGATCTCCTTTCGAAACACCTGCTTTCCAGCACGGACATGTCCAAAAAGCCAATCGCGAGTCACTCCTTTAATTCTTTCAAAATCAATCACGACTACCGTTCCACCTCGCTTCAGAGATCCGAGTAAGGATCTCATTGTCCCACGGGGAAATTCAAAGTGATGATATGTGTCGCAAATAAAGGCCACATCAACTGAGTTTGGAGGCAAAGATACTGAGTTTTCCGAGCTCAAGATCGCAGCGATATTCTCCTGACCCTCTTGCTCTGCGCGAGCCACAATATGTTTCAAGAACGGCCCTGAGATATCGACTGCTGCAACCCAACCTTCCGGCCCCACAGCCTCTGCAAAGAGTCGGGAATAAAGACCAGTCCCTGCTCCAATGTCAGCCACTACCATCCCCTTTTTAATTCCACAGGCTTTCAGCACTGTTTCCTTCTCGTGAAAAACCTCCCGGCTTTCAACTTCAAATCTCTTTAGCCAATCATCCACCTTAAGTTCAGGATCGAGGAATTTTTCGTTAATTCCAGGCTTCAAACTCGTCTCCAGCCCAACTCCAGCTTTCTCCTCACCAGACAATGAGATCCCACCAAGCAGAATAATCGGCAGAAATAGTGAAAATGATCGTCTTTTCATTAGGCCTATAATCCTCGCAGACCAGCGTTCCCATTCAAGCCACAAACATTTTACAAGATTCACCTCACCCTAGCTAACTGTAATTACTTTTAGGGGAAGTTTTGTATTTTTTTGAGACTTCGATTTTTCAAATAACATGTCTATGGTCAGCAGGTTTTTCGAAAACCAAACGCCTATCACCTCCACTCTGGAAAGCACGATTCCAGTAAACATGATCGGAAACCGTATCTAATTATAGAGCCAAACATTTTAAACACTAAGTCGTAAATTGACGCCTTTAACCCAAAAAGAAGGCACCCCAACCACATCCCTTTTTCAACTTCCGCACCATGTCCAAGATTCGAGTCCTCCTAGCTTTACTTATCGCCCCTCTTTTTTCATCAGAGCGCCCAAATATAGTCGTCATCATGGTCGATGACCTCGGATTCTCTGATATCGGTTGCTACGGCGGTGAAATTGAAACACCAAATCTTGACCGGCTCGCAGCTAATGGACTCCGCTTCTCGCAATTTTACAATACAGCTAAATGCCATTCGTCGCGGGTCTCACTTCTCACCGGACAATATTGCATAGCCGCAGGCGATGTTGCTCTCACTCACGCCGTGACTTCGGCTGAAATCCTTCAAGATGTAGGATACTTCACCGCCATGACCGGGAAGTGGCACCTTAAAAAGGAGCCCACCAACTTTGGTTTCCAACACTATTGGGGACACCTCAGCGGAGCTTGTAATTTTTTCAAGGGCGACTCCACTTTCCGCCTCAACGGAACTCCCTGGGAAGTCCCAAAGACGGATTTTTACACCACTGTCGCAAATGTCGATTTTGCCCTCAAGTTTCTGGAAGAATCGAGGAAAGCAAAAGATCCCTTTTACCTCTACCTTGCTTTTAATGCTCCACACGCACCCCTCCACGCCCTACCCGAAGATTACGCAAAGTATAAGGGGCGCTATAATGCCGGCTGGGACAAAATTCGTGATGCCCGTATCGCCAAGCAAAAGGAATTGGGCCTTCTTCCCGAGGATCTCAGCCCAAGCCCACGCCCCCCTCACGTTCGAGAATGGGGGAAGATTGTTCCGTGGCAACAGAAGTATGAAATGAACCGCATGGTTACCCTAGCAGCCATGATTGATCGTATTGATCAAGAAATCGGACGCCTCGTCGAAGATCTTGAAGAGAACAAACAACTCGATAATACCCTTATCCTCTTTGTCTCCGATAACGGAGCCTGTCCCTACGATCGCCGCAAACCACTTCTCAACGTCGAGCCAACTAACGGTAATACTTTTCTCGCTGATTCCACTGGGTGGGCCTGGGCACGTAATTCTCCTTTTCGTTACTACAAACAAAACCAATTTGAAGGAGGAATCAGCAGTCCAGGCATCGTGCATTGGCCATCCGGACTAAAAACTAAACCTGGAGCAATCTCCCACACTCCCGTTCACCTTATCGATGTCCTACCCACTTTGGCCCAAATTGCCCACGCCAAGATACCAAAGACCCACTCCAGCAGGGAACTCCGCCCTATCTCAGGAACCTCCTTCGCACCCATCTTTGAAGACAGACCCATCTCACGCAAAACACCACTTCATTTTCAGTTTGCAAAGGACTTCGCCCTGCGCGACGGAAAATGGAAGGCCGTTAGCTTTAAAGGGGAAGAATGGGAACTTTACGATCTTTCGAGCGATCGCGCCGAACTTAATAATTTAGCGGAAAAGCATCCCGATCGCTTGAGAAAAATGGTCGCGCAATGGCAGAAGATCTCGAGAGAGGTGCTCCACTCGCCCAAGCTTGCCGATTCGAAAATAACCCCACCCGAGAAACCGCGAAGAAACCGGGATTGGACCGTATTTTCAGACACGATCGATCCTCCAACGGCAGCTATTCAATCCAGATCACGTAAACGCAAAAAATCAGATTCTTTCGGCATTCGGGCTCGTAAAAATACTAATATTGTTCGCGAGGACAATACCCTCTTCCTAACCTTCACAGGAGAAGACCCCGGTCTTGCTATGGACTTTCGCAGGCTCAACGAATTCGCGATTGGACCCTATTACCTCAGTTTTGACCTCACAACCGAAAAGGAAGGAACCGGTGAAATCTTTTTCACCACCAACCAATCCACCATCTTGCCGAAAGGAAAGCACCTTTCCTTTCCAATCATGCCATCACCCAAACCGCAAAAGATCCAAGTCGAACTTAAAACCAAAAAAAGGCTCTATCAGCTTCGCCTCGATGTTTTAGATGGCCCTGGTGAAGCCGTGATCCAAAACTTAAAACTCTTGGGCTATGACAAAAAAACGTTGATTAATTGGACCCCAACCAAAAAGTAATTTGGGTGAGTGGACGTTAGCACCTTTCAATATTTAAAGGCAACAGCTTCTCGATCATTACGCACCAATAAGATTCGCCCCGCCAAAACCGGGTGATTCCAAGTTCGGTGATCTAGAGCGTCAAATTCCAGCACAACCTTCTCTTCTTTTGGATTGAGCTCGAGAATCGAAATATCTCCCTGTTCGCCCTGGACGATAATGTGGCCTCCAACACCAAGAATCTGCCCATGCCCATAATTCCCTCCGCGCCAAGCTGACTTCCCATCCTCCAAGTTTAGACAGGTCATCCGTCCATCATTGAGCCCATATAAAAAACCGTCTTTTACAATCATGTCGGCAAATTTAGCCTTCAATTTAAGACTGTGCCAAAGTTCGGTTGCCTTAAATCCAGTCTCATCCTTTTTGATCTGAATCCGATGGGTCCCATAACCATACCCGCTGCTTGTAATAATGGTATCCTCCACGATAAGCGGCGAAGCACAGTTACTCTGTGGATTCCCGATCGGAAACGCCCAAAGTTCTTTTCCCGTTTCAATCTCAAATCCAGCCAGCGCCTTTTGCTGAATCGCAACGATTTGCCGCTTGCCTGCTAGAGTGGCCACCACTGGCGAGGCATAAGACGATGGGTAGTTACCGGAGCGCCACATCAACTCACCCGAAGCTGCCGAAAATGCCCCAAGGCTTTTGTCAGCCTTACTTCCCAAAGTTACTATGACCATCCCATCAACAACCAAGGGACTGCAGCTTTTAGCCCACTTCGGAACACTTTGATTAGTCTCTTCGAGGACATTCTTCCCCCAAATCAAGGTCCCTGTTCGGGCATCTAAACAAGTCAAGATACCCGTCGCACCGAGTGAATAGACTTTAGAATCTGCCACTGTCGGAGTCGACCGCGGCCCATCCCCCCCCATTGATTCCTCAAATCTGACTTCCTCTGAATGGGTCCATACCGCATACCCAGTCAGAAGCTCATAACAAATCGTGGTCTCTATCGCACCTCGCTGATCCATAGTGTAAGCAAACTTTCCGGCAACTGCGAACGCCGACCATCCCTCACCCATCTCGATTCTCCATAACTCCTTTGGCTCCTTGCTCTCCCAGCCATCCGGTAAAAGTTCACCAGCTATCCAGTTATCCATCTTTTCGCCAAGAAAACGCGGAAAGTAGGCTGGACCAGAAGCTTTGATAAGCTCTCCCTCTCGAGCCATCATTCCAGATATTTCAGGCATCTGAGTTGCCGATTGATCTGACCAACGCCAAGACAGTTGGGGGAAAAAGCTACCAGTGTGACCATCAATCTTCATGAGAGCCACAGGCAACAACATTAGAAAAATGCCAATCACCCGCTGTTTCCATCGCAAGCGACTAAAGAAAATTAGCCAACTCAATGTCACCCCTATTGCGGCAATCAAAAGGAGTAAATCGACAGCCCCGCCCCACCCTTGCTCTACAAAATGCGGAACACTCTTCAGGACAATCCACACTATGATCACGACCAACTCCATGATCAAAAGTAGACGCCAGCGGGGCCGCTTTCTTGGGGATGCAACTTCAGACTTCATGCGGAGAAGGTATCTCGAAAAATCTATCTCTCAAGTCCCTCGTCTGCTTTAAAACCTAATGCAATAGTCCCCTATCAAAAAAAGGTCCTTGATTCGCGTAACAAGGCCTAAAAAAACTCGATAAAAGAAAGAACGAATCAAATCTTATCATTCCAGCCTATGTCGGCCATTCATGGGTGATCAAAAACGAAAAAGGCAAATTTCTCGGCTCTGTGATCATTCCAAAAAAGTGAGCTCGGATTACTATTGAATGACGGTTTTAAGAACTGGCTCTCTAGCTTGAATTTAGCGAATCGACCATTTTGCTTGAGACGCCTTACCCCAATTGAAGTGAGTTAAGTTTCACGGCGAAAGATTCTTCCAAGTCAAAAACTTCTCCACTGATCCTTAAAATTCGCCTCGAAAGGAACATCTAGCGGTTGGTGTCTCATAAATGACGATCTCACACAACCCTGGCAAATCCTCTTCAAGTTTTCGCCAAAACCAAGCCGCTATCACCTCGATAGTTGGACTTTCCAGCCCCTGAATGTCGTTTAGATAACTGTGATCCATGAGATCAATCAGCGGATTCATGGCATCAGAGATACATTTATGATCATAGACCCAACCAATTTCCGGGTTCACCTCGCCCTCGACATGAATCTCCACCTTGAAGCTATGACCGTGCATCTGTCGACATTTATGGTCGGCAGGCAGACTTGGTAAAGTGTGAGCTGCCTCAAAGCGGAAGTCCTTGATGATTCGTGCGCGCATAATTCCTAAAAGAGATGTGACTGGGGTGAGGATAGACTTGTCTCCTCTGCCGTCCATCGCCAAGTTCTACTCGTTTATGGCAAATCGCATCGACACCACTTTCACCCACCTTCGTGAACAAAACCGGAAAGCCTTCGTTGCCTATGTCGCAGGTGGAGATCCTGATTTTGATCGTTCGCTCGAGATCCTGCATACTCTCTCCGATGCTGGAGCCGATATTATCGAACTCGGGATTCCATTTTCGGACCCTATGGCAGATGGAATCGTTAATCAATTGGCAGCGGATCGCGCCCTTAAGTCAGGAATGAGCTCGCATCGCATTATCGATCTGATCAAGGCCTTTCGTAAGACCCACGATACCCCTCTAGTCCTCTTTACCTATCTGAATCCAGTTTACGCCTATGGTTTTGAGGCCTTTCATAATGATGCCGCAGAAGCGGGAGCAGACGGTATTCTGCTGCTTGACCTCCCCCCTTCTCAAGCAGCAGTGAATCCTGAATTCCTACACGGGAAAGCTCTTCATCATATTCATCTCATCGCGCCCACCACCCCTCCGGCCCGTCGTCAATCTCTCGCTGAATCGTCACAAGGATTCATTTACGCGCTCTCCCGAACCGGAGTCACTGGAGCTCATTCTGCACCCTCGGAGAGTATCGCCACTCAAGTCGCTGAAATCCGCGAAATCACAAAGACTCCGATTTGCGTGGGATTTGGGATCACTACTCCAGAGCAAGCAGCCCAAGTTGCAGGTTACGCCGATGGCGTAATTGTGGGTTCGGCAATTGTGAGAAAGATTCAAGAAAACGCTAATGATCCCAATGTCGCCCAAAAACTGCGGGAATTTGTGACCCCTCTCATCGAAGCAACCCACGCCGTCTAACTGACATGATACTAAGTTTTACCAAAATGAACGGAGCCGGAAACGACTTCGTGATCATCGACAATCGCGATCTCAACAAAAATCTTAACAAAGATCAAATCGCACATCTTTGCGATCGCCACCGCGGCGTTGGTGCCGATGGGCTACTGGCCGTAGAGCCAGCAGAAGGTGAGGCCGATGTTAAGTTCCGCTACTATAATGCGGACGGAGGTGAAGCTGAAATGTGTGGTAATGGTGCCCGCTGCTTCGGCCGTTATACCGCCCGCCTCCTCGCTAACAATCTAAACAGCCTAACCTTTGAAACGATAGCGGGAACGCTCCGAGCTGAATTGATCGGTGATGAGGTCTGCATCGACATGTCGGACCCCATTGATTTAAGAATGGAAGCCCTGATCGATTCAGCTAGGCCAGTCCACAATCTCAACACAGGAGTTCCACATGCCGTTGTTTTTGTCGAGGACCTCGAAAACTGTGATATTCTTAAAACTGGTGCAGCGATTCGTTATCATGACTCGTATGCACCGAATGGAACTAATGTAAACTTCGCCAGCATCATTGAATTGCAGCACCTCTCAGTCCGCACTTACGAACGTGGAGTCGAGGGAGAAACACTGGCGTGCGGCACGGGAATCACCGCCTGCGCTCTCATTCACCATCTCCAAACCGGTGCGCCTTCTCCGATCAAAATCGATGTTCGTGGCGGCGAAACCCTCTTAATTGGATTCGAACCAGGCCCCAATCATAGTTTTTCGAAGGTCACCCTGACTGGACCTGCCGATTTCGTGTTTGATGGAGTCATCACGATCTAGGAAAGATGCGGCTTCCCTCCATGGAATTTGTATGGTTCTCTCTACCGAGAAACGATGGAACTTGATTTCACAGATACTCCGTTCGACACCAGATCGATCAAGCCCCACGAGATCGAGGAGGTTTTTGAGGATCCGTTTTCGATTCGGCTCCTCCCCGACAGCGAACGCGCTGATGGTGAAGCCCGGTTCTATTTGATTGGCAAAACAATCGGAAGCCGGGGGCTGTTTCTTTCTTTTTGGTCAAATGGAAAAAAAGCGCGGGTAGTTTCAGCCCGCGACCTAGTTCAAGATGAGGAAACTTATTATGAACGTAAGTTAGCTGAAATGAAATAACCTCCCTTTTATTTAATGAACACCATCTCAGATTGGAACGACGTTCCTGATTTTGAAACCGATGAACAGGAGCATCAATTTTGGTCTGAGCATTCATTGAACCCCCGTCTTATCAATGCCTCGGTTCACGCCCCAGACTCCAAGGAATCGACAACAATAACCCTCCGATTTGACCCCCGAATGCTTTCTCGCATCAAGCGGATTGCCAGATCACGATTTCTAAATTACCAATCAATGATGAAACAGTGGCTTGCCGAACGAATGGAGGAAGAGATACGCCGCAGCGGGGAGCAAGATTCGTAAGTCCAGCTCAGGTAGAATTCAACATTGGTATGACTCCCAAAAGGTTTCGCCAAAGCCCTAAATTTTGGATTGGCTGTTTTACCGTCTGGTTTGTCGTTCTCAATCTACTGTCCCACGGAAACAAATTCCATCCGCCAGGCACTTTTCCTTTTGATATCCCCCACTTTGATAAAATAGTTCACTTTGGGTTCTTTTTCGGCGGTAGCGGTCTTCTTTCAGCATCACTTTTTTTAGCAAAAAGACCATCTTGGGGCAGTCTCATCCTTACCGTAACCATCTCCCTTTCACTGATTGGTATTTGGGATGAATTTCATCAATCATTTTTTGAAAACCGAACCGGTAATGACCTAGGTGACTGGCTCGCGGATACCCTTGGGGCATTTTGGGGCAGCATCATTTTTCGCAGATATCATAAATACCTTTCCTAATCATGAATCTCGTCCATTTCCACTTGCGAATCAAAGAATCAGCCCGAGTTTTCTCTAACATTTTATGATCTCGTTTCTCACCCATCCTGTGACCACTTTCTTTGGTGGGGCAATTCTTGCCCTTATCGGGATAGGGTTTCTCTTGAGCACCAAGATGGAAGGCAACAAAACCGCTCAATTTGTGAAGGATTACCGCGTAGCAATGGCTAAAGCAGGAGAATCCGGGCCACCGACCAACTCCTCTGCAGAAGCTGCGGCAGTCCAACGTTTTACGGACTTCCTCAAAAATGTTGGCGATCGGACCTATCTCGAAGACCAAACTGCTAACGTATATGCCAAGGGTGCCTATCTCGACGATACAATTGCAACTCACTATGGTCCTGACGAAATTCAAAGCTACTTCCTTCAAACAGCAGAGACGATGACGTCCTTTGAAGTGGAGATTCTAGATTCTGCTCGATCGGGAGCTGACCACTACATTCGTTGGGAAATGATTTTTGCGGCGCCAAAATTAGCGAGTGGAGAACCAATTCACTCGGTCGGAATCAGTCAAGTTAGATTCAATGAAAATGGCAAAGTAGTGTTCCACCAGGATTTCTGGGATTCAGGACGACATATTTTCGGACAAATTCCGGTCGTTGGTGGTATGATTGGAATCATAAAAGACCGGATGAAATAGAAGTGGAACATGGCTGTAAAAACTCAAGGAAAACAAAGACCATTATCGACCGCTATTCGGGTGATCGGCCAGTGGTTGGATTCTGATTTCCGTAGAGAGGAGGCACCCAATCCCGAATCTCTACCCGACCAAGTGAACTGGGAAAGAACTCTTCCTTTTATTTTTCTCCATCTTGGATGTCTTGCCGTTTTGCTTGTCGGATTTTCATGGATCTCGGCCGCTAGCGCTATTTTTCTCTACCTTCTGCGAATGTTCGCCATCACAGGGTTTTACCATCGCTACTTTTCTCATCGTAGTTTCAAAACGTCACGAGTGGTTCAGTTCTTTTTTGCACTTCTAGGCAACAGCTCTATGCAACGTGGTCCCCTTTGGTGGGCAGCTACGCACCGTCATCACCATAAGCACTCCGACGAAAAAGTGGATGCACATTCTCCTGTTCAACACGGCTTCACCTGGTCCCATATTGGCTGGTTAACCTCTATGAAGAATTTCCCCACAAACTACCGAGTTATTCCGGATCTCAAAAAATATCCTGAACTAGTTTTTCTCAATCGCTTTGATCAAATCGTCCCCTTCATTTATGGATTACTCATGATCTCGATAGGAGCCGTTCTCGAGAAATTTGCGCCAAGCTTAAATGTCACCATGTGGCAATTTTTCATCTGGACCTTCTTCATCAGCACAACTGTTCTTCTCCACGGAACACTCTTTATCAATTCCCTTGCTCACGTTTGGGGAAAGCGCCGTTACAAAACAAAAGATGACAGCCGAAATTCTTTTTTACTTTCGCTTATCACCTTAGGTGAGGGTTGGCACAACAACCACCATCGCTATCCTCATTCAGCACGGCAAGGATTTCGTGTCGCAGAAGTTGATCTTACCTACTACGGTCTCAAGGCCTTATCGTGGATAGGTTTGATTTGGGATCTCAAACCTGTTCCGAATAAGATCAAAGAGGAGGGCCAAACCCTCTCATGATAGCAGGACGGGAAAAGATCGCAATCGTTGGCTCGGGAATCTCGGGTATGGCGTGCGCTCACTTTCTCCACCCCTATCACGATATTACACTTTTCGAGAAAGACGATCGGATAGGCGGGCATTCCAATACAGTAAATGCGGGGAATGACCCACTCGACACAGGGTTCATGGTTTATAATGAAGTCACCTATCCACTCCTAACCCGTCTTTTTGAGACTCTCGGAGTTGTGACAAAACCAACCTCAATGTCGTTTAGCGTTCAGCACATTGCCGATAAGCTTGAATTCAACGGAGGAAGTTTAAATCTTCTATTTGGTCAGCGAAAAAATCTTTTGAAACCTCGGTTTTGGAAAATGTTAATGCAGATCAACCGCTTCAACAAAGAGACTATTGCTGAGCTTCAGAAAGAAGAGGAAACCAAACTCAACCTTGGACAATACGTCGAGGCTAGAGGCTATGGGCAAGACTTCCTAAATTGGTATCTCTCACCTATGGCAGCTGCCGTTTGGTCCAGCCCGCCCGAAAAGATCGAGCACTTCCCTGCAATCACCCTAATGCGTTTTTGGCATAATCACGGATTCTTAGGATTGGATACTCAACACCCCTGGCGGACAGTAGTCGGTGGCTCAAGGGAATATGTCAAAAAGCTCGTCGCTCCTTTTCAGAACCGTATTAAAACCGGAAGCTCAGTGACTTCCATTACGCCTAGAAATGAGATTATTCTGGAGTCTGGATATCGGGGAAAATTTGATCGAATCATCAGCGCAGCACATGGGGATCAAGCCCTCCACTTACTTGCTTCACCTACCAAACTTGAAACTGAAGTCCTCTCAGCCTTCCCTTACCAAACAAACAAGGCAACCCTTCACACCGATTCTCAATTCATGCCCCACACCAAGAGGTGTTGGGCGTCGTGGAATTACCGAGTCGATGGTGATAAGCACTCAACCATTTACTGGATGAATAGCCTTCAAGGCGCCACCGCAGAGAAAGAGTTTTTTGTCTCAATTAATCCGTCAAGAAAAATTCCCATTGAGCATATCATCAAGGAATTAGAATACGACCACCCGCTTTTTAATCTAAAGAGTATCGCCGCTCAAAAAGAAGTGCCTAAACTTAACGCCGCCGATACGGGAAGATACTTCTGTGGCGCTTGGCAGCGTTTTGGATTTCACGAAGATGGTCTTTGGTCCGCGTTTCGACTTTGCAAACAATTGTTGGGGAGGAACCCCTGGTCATGAGCGCTTGCCTCTATGAATGCAATATCACGCATTGTCGCGTCAAGCCGAAGCGGAAGCGTTTTGACTACCGTGTTTTCATGTTGAGCTTCGATCTTTCTGAGATTCCTAAAAAAGCGTTTCTCGGGATCAATCGATTCAATCTTTTCAGTCTGCGAGACAAAGACCATATTAATCTTGGGAAGGATGGTGGAATTCGCCCGAACCTTATGGCGTGGTTTCAGGAGCATGGGATTGATTGCCCCGAAGATTCACGTATTCAGCTCATCACTCTCCCCCGAGTTCTTGGTTACACCTTCAATCCAGTCTCCTTTTACTACGTACGCGATAAGAATAATACACCTTTGTTTTCCGTCGCCGAGGTTTGCAATACCTACCACGAGATGAAACTCTACCTCATAGAGAATCGAACAAAAACGGGTTGGCAGCGAAAGGTCGAAAAGGGTTTTTACGTTTCTCCATTCTCAAGCGTTCGCGATTTTTTTGATTTCGAACTAGGAATCCCCTCTGAGACTTGGAAGGTCAGGATTAACAATCTCGATACCGAGGGGATCACCCTAACTTCTTCAATACGAGGCATCGCAAGGCCGCTCACCACAAGCCGTCTCCTCTGGTTTGGCTTCAAATACCCCCTCCTTTCACTTAAGGTGATCCTCATGATCCACTGGCAAGCAACGAAACTGTGGCTTCAAAAAACTCCATACTTTCCAAAAGCAAAAAACAAGCGCTTCCAGACGGAAGTGCTTCGCCCCCATTCTTCAATCACTTCTAAAGATGAGTAATTCTAAACTCCCAATCAAATACGGCCTCCCTGAACGACTGGTTGTCGGCCTGTTGAACAAATTAACAAAAGGCCATCTCCAACTAACTTACGCCGACGGTTCATCTCGTCACTTCGGTAATCCAGCCGAACCAGTCAACGCAGCTGTAAAAATTAATGACGATGCTGAATTCTTCAAGCGATGTGCTTACTACGGAAATGTCGGAATGGGTGAGGCCTACTCCGATGGCATTTGGGATACCCCAGACATCCGAGCTGTCATCAGCTGGTTTGTTCTGAACATGCAAATATTACAGGGCGCCGACACTTCTTCTGACAAACTCCCAGGTGTTGGTTTACTGAAGGTCGTCAATTGGTTTCGCCACCTTCGCCGGGCCAACACGGTTGACAATAGCCGCCAGAATATCTCCGAGCACTACGATCTCGGGAACGAATTTTATTCACTCTGGCTCGACGCTACTATGACTTACTCATGTGCGAAGTTTGAGGAACCCAATCAAAAGTTTGAAAAAGCGCAGACCGCTAAATACGAGGCACTTTGTTACAAACTTAAACTCAACCCAACTGATCACGTCCTTGAAATCGGATGCGGCTGGGGAGGATTCGGAACCTACGCTGCGAAAACTTATGGCTGCAAGGTGACCGGAGTTACCATTTCCGAAGAGCAAGCCAAGTTTGCGCGTGAGCGGGCAAAACGCGAGGGAGTCCAAGACCAATTTGAAATTCTCATCCAAGACTACCGTCATATCAAAGGTCAGTTCGATAAAATCGTCTCGATTGAAATGATTGAAGCTGTAGGAGACCGTTTCCATCAATCTTTCTTCGGGAAATGTCATGAAGTATTGGCACCAAACGGAATCCTTGCCTTGCAAATGATAACAGTCCCAGATAACCGCTACAAGAGTCTGACAAAAGGGGTCGACTGGATTCAAAAGGTGATTTTCCCAGGTTCCCTTCTTCTTAGCGTCGGTCGAGTCAATGAAGTTCTACTAAAGACAAGCGACCTCTTCTTGCATGATTTAGAAGACTTTGGTTCCTTCTACGTCCACACGCTCGAAAATTGGCATGAACGTTTCAATGCGGCAAGGGACTCACTTTTAAAACTCGGTTTTGATGAACGATTTATGAGGACGTGGAACTACTATCTAAAATATTGCCAAGCTGGCTTTGCCACTCGCAATATCTCAGTGGTTCAGGCTATCTACACCCGCCCAAATAATCCGGCCCTAATGACATGACTGAAGCTAGGGACAGCCGGGACCCTTGGTGGAAGCGATGGTTTATCAATCCCATCGTTAAGCAACTGACTCAAGGTATTAGCGCTGAAAAATTAGCGTGGACCATCGCGATTGGTTGTGCCGCCGGGATCTTCCCAGTTATGGGCACTACTTCTTTTGTTTGTTTCTTTGCCGCTGTCTACCTCAGGCTCAACCAACCCGTAATTCAAGTTGTGTGCCATACTCTTTGGGCCGCTCACCTTGCTCTAATTCTTCCCTTCATCAGAATGGGTCAATGGATTCAAGGGAGTCAGCCCATCAAGGGCTCTATTTCCACTCTACTGAAAGAGTTCTTCACAAATCCCTGGCAGTTCGCGCAGGACTATTGGTTAGCAGCTTTGCACGGTATTTTCGCTTGGTTCCTCGTTTCCATCCCATTGATTTTGCTCGTCCGCTCCATCACCCTCCCATTTTTAAGAGCCGCCGCAGCCCGAATCAAACGCAAAAAGACTGCTATCGCATGAACGATCTTATCATCCTAGGAGCTGTCGCTGCAGTTGTGGTCCTTGACTTCATCGCTGGTTGGTGGTTTGGACGAAAAATTAACAACTACTCGCTGGTTGATGCGATGTGGGCTTTCTGGATAGGACTCGCGAGCGTAATTTACTCGGTTTTGGGGACTGGCGATCTCGAAAAACGTATTGCTTCGGGAATAATTGCCGCAATTTGGGGAGGGCGATTAGCTTACCATCTACAGAAGCGCATTCGCTTTCATCACCCTGCAGAAGACTCGCGATATCGGAAGCTTCGTGAAGTCTGGAAAGGCCGGGTCTCATCTGCCTTCTTTTGGTTTTTTCAAGCTCAGGCTCTATCAGTTCTTTTTCTGACGATCCCCTATTTTTTGATTGCTCGTGACTCATCACCTTGGGGGTTTTTTGAAACCGCTGGCTTAACCATAGCGCTCATCGGAATTTCTGGAGAAACCCTCGCTGACTACCAAATGTCCCAATTCAAATTATATGATAAACGTTCATCATCAGTCTGCCGCAATGGGCTTTGGAAATATTCTCGCCATCCAAATTATTTTTTTGAAATGGTGGTTTGGATTGGCGTCTATCTTTTTGCCTGCGGATCCGCTTGGGGATGGACCACCTTTTTTGCGCCCGTTACGATCACTTTCCTTTTGTTAAAAGTTACTGGAATCCCGCCAACGGAGGCTTCGGCACTTAAAAGAAAAAAGGCCGCATATCGCGAATACCAAAGAACTACTAGCCCCTTTATCCCACTCCCTCCAAAACCATGATCAATATCGACGACCTTCTTGCCAAAGACATTATTCCTGATGCACTGATTCGGATCGGAATCCGCTCAAGACTGAAAGAAACCCTAAAGCCCTTCGATAATCTTAATTGCGAAGACCGGCAGGCGGTTCTCATGAAGCACATTACCGAGCTAAAGGAGAGTCCATTGGCAATCGCCACCGATGAGGCAAACGAACAACACTACGAGTTACCGACCGAGTTTTTCCGTAAAGTTTTGGGACCCCATATGAAGTATAGCTCCGGGTATTGGGATGCCGGGTCGACAGATATTGAGACTTCAGAAGCTCGCATGCTCAAACTCAGCTGTAAAAGAGCAGAACTCAAAAACGGGCATCGTATCCTAGAACTCGGCTGCGGATGGGGATCGCTTACCCTCTGGATGGCTAAGGAATATCCAGAAGCCCAAATCACAGCGATTTCGAATTCAAAAACACAGAAAACATATATTGATTCCCAAGCTACTGAACGAGGTCTCACCAATATTGAGGTCAAGACGGTCAATATGATTTCATATGAAGGTGAAGGCGAAAGCATTTTTGACCGTGTGGTCTCGATAGAGATGTTTGAGCATATGAAGAACTATGAAAAGCTGCTCAGCCGAATTTCAAGCTGGCTTAAACCCGAAGGAAAACTCTTCGTCCATATTTTTACACATCGCGAATACGCCTACCACTACGAGGCAAAAGACGATAGTGACTGGATGGCTCGTTATTTTTTCACAGGCGGGCAGATGCCATCGGATGATCTCTTACTCTATTTTCAAGACAAACTTTCTATCGAGGCCCATTGGCAGGTAAGCGGGGAACACTACCAAAAAACCTCGGAAGCGTGGCTTACACGCATGGACGAATCTAGCGATGAATTAAAACTACTTATTGCTGAAACCTATGGTGAAGCTGATGCCAAACAATGGTGGGTTTGGTGGAGATGCTTCTTTATGGCTTGTGCCGAGCTCTGGGGCTTCCAGGGAGGTCAGGAATGGATCGTCTCACACTATCGCTTCACCAACTCGAAATAATTTACGAGTCCATTGGCCGGGGGACCGGAATTGCTTCGCAAGCCTCGCGCCAATTTTTAAAATTCCAGCGATTGGGAAATCCGGTGCATTGGAAAGGCTTAACGGCTTGAAGTCGGCAATCAACACCATCAAGCATGATACATTCGCTGGTCCCCTCTTTATCAATCAAGGAGAGGCCTTGACGATTGTCACGTAGCCGAGTGAAGTCTTTCACAAATTGATAAAGGGGCATTTCGAGAAACTCTGCAATCCGTTCGACCTCACCGTCCGCAAGGACCACATCACCTTCCCACTTACAGCAGTTGGTACAACGCTGGCATTGATACCAAAGATCATTCCCTCCGTCTGCCATTTCAAGTCAACCTATCGCCCAAGCATGCTACGCCGATAAACATCGACCGCCTTCAGAAAGCCCTGCCACTTTGCACCCGGGCGGCCGTTAGAAAGAAGAAAATGGGGGCAGTTTTTGTTAGGAGGATTTTTGCCGCGTCGGGGCCACTTGTAATGTGGCACAACCCGTGAAACTGGCAGGTCATATTTTACGCAAAGCCATGCTGCCAATTTCGCTGTCCGCTCAAGAGTTCTACTCCGACTATTGCCAGGATTTTCACACATCTCAATCCCGACGCTATAGCGATTCCCGGGACCATCAAAGTCCGCGTGATTTCCCCGCTCGGTAGTGGGAAGGTGCTGAACCGCTAGATCTTCATCTACCGTATAATGCCAAGAAAGACGGCCAAGAGCACCATTTTTTAGAGCCTTCGAATGGCGAAGCGCGTCAGCACCACTCTTCCAGTTTTGCGTCGAATGAATCGTGATATAACGCGGCGTCATTTTTTTACGTGATCTTCCCCGAGCCTTGTAGGAGAGATAATCTTTTTTGACTTTCACCTGACGGTAAAGTGAAGATGGACTTATTGAAAGCACAGAAGAGGAGCGTTGACTGCGAATCATCGGATCACCACTTAGCGAAGCTGTGGAAGGACCAGTCGAGGTTACAGTGCGACCGTATTGCTGCCTCCATGCGTCGGCCCGCGTATCACTTCCCTTATTATGAATTCCGGAGTAAGGATTACGGCCTGCCGCCGAGTAGGGGGTGTAAGCATCGTTAACACTGACAACGGGGGGATCTGCTGAACAAGCTACGAACAAGCCAATACATAAGCCTAAGAGCGACAGCCAAAGTGATCTCCTTCGCATGATCTGAAAGTAATAGCAGCTTAATTAGTCAAATGAAAGTCCATGTTTTTAAAAAGCGAATTTTGTCTAGGCTACCTTATCCGCACGCCATGAAGGCTAAGCTCGCTTTCCAACTATTACTAGAGGGTGAGAGGCTAGTTTGAATTCGAACTCACAAATCTAATTTATCGAGTCAAGCTGATCTTATTTTTTCAGCTGGTCATTTCTTCCCCAACCAACCAAAAACCCGGGAGTAGAGGCACTTTCATCCATGAAACCACGAAAAATCGTCGCGCAGACCAATTCCTGCACCGAACTTAACCTGGACTTTATCGAGCATGATGGCCGATTTTTTTTGGAGTGTGAGGGTCGCCAAGTCGATGGCAGCCACCAAGGATTTGCGACAAGTAAACTAATTAACTTGATGTGCCTCCCCTTTCGGCCTGCACGCCAACCGAGGATCATTATCCTCGGATTGGGGCTCGGTCATGCAGTTACCGCAGCTCGTGAATCGTTACCCCAGGAAAAAGCTTCTTTCGTAATCCTCCCGGAAGCTGCAGAGCTCGCAAATCTGATCTCGACAAATTTAGCCATCGATCCACTCGATGATGAAAGAGTTCATCTTGACAACCTCGATCCATTTACGTTTCTCCCAGCAGAATTCGCGGCTAGCCAGGGTATATTTGCTGATCTAGATCAGCTTGAGGCTCTTTCTCCGAAAAATTGGTCAATCACGTCTCCTAATGTCCTTGGAAATTTTCAAGAACGTCTTAAAACTGGGGGCCTACTCGGACTTATTGCCAACAGACCACTATCAGGTCTTGAAAAACAGCTGCGGAACTCTGGATTTGAGGTGACCACAGATTTTGCTCCGTCTTCCAAAAAATCGAAAAAAACCCGGACTCTTTACCTCGCTCGCAAGGGCCACTATCGTAGCAAACATTAAGAATAAATTTTCCAATGAAATTAGTTTACTCCCTCTTTCTCCCTACTCTTCTTTTTGTCGATTCCTTTGGCCGAGAAATAACGATAAAGGCACGAACTCTAGAGACCAACCTTGAGCTTGATGCTACTTTTATTCCCAAACAACCTCTTACTTTTAAGATCGAACCAGACCAGTGGTCGGAGTTCATCATTGCAGATCTTGTTAAGCATGGTGCTAGTGTAAAAAAAGATCAGGTCATTATTGCGTTCGAAGCTGAAAACTATCAGCGCCACCTCGCGGAAACGAAAGAAGGTGCCAAAGTCCGTGCAATCACATTGGCAAGGGCGGAGCGTCAGCTTGGTGACCTTAAGACCAACACTCCACGCCTACTTGAAGGTTTAAAGTTGGCTCATGACCGAGCTAAGGAATCTTTTGATTACTTCACCCTGACTGGCAAAGCACTTCAAGAGGAAGAGGCCATCGAAAGTCTAAAGCGCTCACAACGGAGCCTAAGTTACCAAGAAGAAGAGCTGAAACAGCTTCTTAAAATGTATAAGGAAGACGGGATCACCGAAGAGACCGAGGAAATTATCCTTAAACGCCAGCGCGCTTCAGTGAAGAGTGCCGAATTTTCAGTTAAAAAGGCCGAGTTAAGTTCAAAATGGGCTTTGGAAAAAACAATTCCAAGACAAGCTGTCGATTTAGAAAGGGCATTCGCCGATGCACTCCTGGCCTACGAGACCGGTATAATCAATCTGCCTAGAGATCTTGAAGAGGCCACACTCGCTTTCACCAAAACTCAAAGATCCCATACTAAGTTGGACCAAGATCAACAGGAACTTATCGACGATGGCGCGCTCATGAATCTGAAGGCGCCAGCAGATGGAACAATCTATCACGGAAAGATTGACGAGAATTCTTGGTCGATTGACGGAACTTCAAAATACCTTTTTAAAGCAGGATCTGTCCCGGCGAACACCGTCTTTATGTCGTTCATACCGAACACAAGCACCCTCACTCTCCAAGGAGCTATCTCACAAAAAGACGTCCTAAAGCTACCTACGAAAGCTACAGGAACCGCCTTAGTCGAGGGGCTAGGAGAAACCACTTTCCCTGTGACTCTTACCCGGATCGATGTTGCACCCGATACCTCTGGGCGATACGGCTTAGGACTCAGCATTGAGCTTCCAAAAGACTCTCCTATTGTAACGGGGATGAAGGGAAAGGTTAGACTAATCACTTATCGTAAAGAAAATGCGATCAGCATTCCTCCAAATGCCCTTACTCGGGATAGTGGGAAATCGACTGTAAAACTAAAAATGGCTGATGGTAACCACGAGACACGCGAAGTCAAAACCGGTCGAATTGTAAATGGGAATATCGAAATCCTCCAAGGCCTCGAAGTTGATCAAGTCATTTTTGTCCCCGAAGATGCCGAGCCACTTACCAAAGATAGCACGGAATAAATTATCCCCTTTAAAACCATGCGGCTTCTGTTCATCGCTTCAACTTTTTTATTCTTCAAGGTCGGTGCTCAGAGCTTGGCAAAGCTTGGACCGCTTCCTTCGATTGAGGCCCTCAAAGAAGGTGAACTAGAGACCTCAATTAAGCGGGGCGTTGATTATCTGGTCAGCAAACAGAACAAGGACGGCTCGTGGGGTGGCCCCACACGCACGAAAGGGCTAAATATATACGCGCCAGTTCCCGATTCACATCTCGCTTTCCGAACAGGCGCATCAACCCTCGCTCTCAGCGGATTACTAGACAGTAAAGACCGGCGACCAGAGGTTGTTACTGCCATCGACAAAGCGGAAGCGTGGCTCTTTGAAAAACTCCCAAAACTAAGACACCTCGATCCAACAACAACTTACAATGTTTGGGGACATGCTTACGGGCTGCGCGCGATTGCCGATCTTTACGTTTATCGGACTGGCGACGAAACCAAACTCTCCCTCCTCAAACAACTCGCCGCCAAGCAAATTGAAATGCTGATCAAAACCGAGGATGTTAACGGGGGCTGGGGATACCTAGATTTCGACAACCATACCGCCCATTTCTCAGGCATCCCAACTTCGTTTACTACGGCAACCGTTCTGCTTGGCATGAAAGATGCGCAAGAAACTTTTGGCCTTTTGATTCCCGAAAGAGAAATCAAACGTGGCCTTGTTTCAATCAACAAGCAACGAACACCGGATTGGTCATTTGTTTACTCTTACGATCACCGTTATCGTCCAAGATACGGAATCAATCGTCCCGCAGGTTCACTGGGACGCTCGCAGGTCTGTATGGCTGCAATGCGGAAATTCGGGGATGAGCGAATCACCGATAGGCTTATTGAACACTGGCTTCATCGACTTTGCCTCAGAGAGGGTTGGTTTGATATTGGCCGCAAACGACCTATTCCTCACGAGACCCACTTTTCAATATCTGGTTACTTCTACTACTACGGGTTTTACTACGCTACCGAGTGCCTACAGATGCTTCCCGATGATCGTCAGAAAAATTACATCCCCCACCTCGCCCGGCACATCCTAAGCAAACAGGAAAAAGATGGTTCTTGGTGGGACTACCCTCTTTATGACTACCACCAACCATACGGAACAGGTTATGCACTGACCACACTTTCCAGATTACGAGTGGAGTAGCCCAAAGATTAATTCCTAACGCACAACAACATCATCATCGGTCCAGTGCTTACCATCAGCACCTGCGGAACGGTATTCAATTTGAAGGCCGCTTAAGCGATGAAAAAAGACTGCATTTCCATTTCGGTCCAACAACCCGATATCACTCTTAATGAGCGAATGCTCTGCTGGAATCCAAGCAAGATTTTCCGGGTTTTCCCCTTGTAGGAAACGGATGATCTCAGGATTTCCAGGCAAGTGAAAGGCGTCAAAATTTTTTATGAGCGACTGACAGTCAATCACGACATCCCGAAGCGCTTCTAGATCGCGCTTAATATCGCCATTTGACTTTCCGTATTCGAGAGTAAATGGGTTTTCACCCAGAAATCTGACTTGCTCGGACTCCCCAGCGGATCGAGCAACGGTTTCAGGCCCCTTGATCACACCGCCACCTTCTGAGGTTGGCCCCCCAATTCTTGATAGGATAAAACCAAGAATCAACAGTAGAACAACTGCACCAAATTTCCTCATCCGTCCATTTTCATAAAACCAAGCGGCGCTCCACTTTCAACAACATCATGAAAATTAGACAAATTCGGAAGAACCAAATCCCTCACATTAGTTGCAGAAACCCCCATCCAAAGTGCCAGATCAGCAATGTACTCATCAACAGAAGTGGTGGGAATGAATCGCCCACGTCCAGTATCTAAGTCATTTCCGAGATCTAGTGATGGGTAATCCCCAAAGAACTTGCCGCCGTCAACACAGCCCCCCACAACAAACTGATTTCCTCCCCAAGCATGATCGGTTCCATTCCCATTTGGCGTTAAGGTCCTGCCAAAATCCGAGGCAGTAAAGAGAGTGACCTGGTCCTCCAACTCCAAATCGACCATAGCTTGATAAAATTGGCCAACTGCCTCGCTTACTTGTCCAAGCATCGCAGGATGATCATCTAATCCATTATGATGATCCCACCCACCAAGCTCGACAAAGAAAGTCTGACGCCTTTTAGACAGCGGTCCCCGAGCAGAGATTGTTTCCGCAACGGCCTTCAATTGGATGGCCAAAGTATTTGAGGTATTAAACTCAGTAATGATTGGATCCTGAGATTCCAGCGCTGCCCGATATTCGGCACTTGCAGCAATCGCATTTTTTTTCGAAGTAGCGAATGATCTCTCAAAGGCATTTTGATACTGCGCATCAAGAATTGATTCCTGAGCCGTCCTCTTGTGTCGGTAAACCCATCGGTTCCACTGCCGAATCTCGGGAATATTAGAAGCACCTCTGGAAAGAACCGAGCTTGAACCGCCGCTTTGAAAAATATTAGTCCCAGCAAGAGACACATTCATTGAAACCTGACTCTCGCCATTTAAGTCATCTAGAAGATCTGCTAAGCGCGCGCCCCACCCGTTGAGGGGCGAGCGATTGGTAGGAAGTCCCGACTGCCAGTGGAGCTGTTGGTCGGAATGCGAATAGAGCCCGAGAGGCAAGTTCGCTGATTGATTTTGAATTCCAAGCTTTGTGACCGGCTCAACGAGCGTTCCGACGTTATTTATAAAAGATGCTTTTCCCGAATCAAAAAGAGCTTTCAGCTCAGGCATTTCTACATTTAAACCAAGAGTCCGACCATCCGGAGAAGGCAGAGTATCTCCGATTGGAGTAAAATCAGTTTGAGGAAGAGCAACATCGCCGCGTGCCGCCAGATATTCGGGATAGCCTTGTGAAGCGTCAACTGGTGTCAACATGTTGAAGGAGTCATTCCCACCAGCTAGAAAGACACAGACTAGAGCTTTATAGTCTTCGCCATCATCAGTGTCAGCCCCCGCCAACGATCCGGTAAGCCGCAGATTAATCAACGAAGAAAGAAGCGAGGTAGACCCTATTGCCGAACAACTTGCCTGTCCAAGAAAGCCCCGCCGATTTACGCGACCATATTGCTGCTTATTTTTCATCAATTTAAAACGATACATTCCATCGATTGGCTCACTAAGTAGATCGCTGTTCGAACCTTTTCTAGGTCAGTGACTTCACTTTGCACGGCATTCAAAATCATAACCTTTGTATCAGCCTTGAGCCGGCCACCTGTCATGAGCAGATCAACCCTCTCAACTAAGGCACTTGGCTCATTGACGAGTGCCAACTCTGTCGTGAGATCAAAACTTCCAGAAACACCCGACTCCTCCACTGAAGCCGCAAATTGCGAATCCGATCGCAGCAGCTGTGACAACGAAGCGAGTTGGAGTTCCGGACTTACCATTCCAGCCATGCGAAACTCTCCTTCTGGCGCAAAGTCCGGAAGATAGAAATTAAAAACGCTCGGTGAAAGCATCGGAAACTGACCGAAGTCATCGTTAAGTCGTGGTTGATTAGTCGAATATTTCCCATTTTCGGAAGCAAGATTAAATGCTCTAGCTAAGCTTGCATAACGGATGATCGGCTCACGAACCTTCCCGCGGTATTGATAAGCGCTAGCACTAAGAATCTCGGGATCGAGCAAGATCGCTTTGATCACCTCCCCTAAATCAGCCGATTCACCAGTCGAATCGTCTAACCAAACTCTTGAGACTCGGGCTAAATAGGCTGCAGATGGATTGGAGCTAGTAAAACGTTGGATTAGAAGCCTACTCAAAAATGGTGGAAGTGAGGGATGCTCCAACAAAGCATCCAAAGCAGCTTGAACCTCTTCTTCGCCCGTCTGACTGCCATCTAATTGAACCCCATTAACGATTGATTTGGGACCAGTCTCGTGTTCCTCATCCCAAACCTTCATGTCATATAGATAGTCGTTCCCCCGAGCCACGTCGTAAAAACTTGTCGCAGCCCTTCCGTTATTGGTGGTTGAGTGGCTCATTCCGGTAAACACCCTGGCCATCTCGGTGATTGTTTGATTACCGTAAGTCGGAATGAAGTTCCCATCTTGATCCAGCTTACGTGAGCCATCCCAATTCAGCTCCCATAACCCAATTGTGAAAAGCTGCATGATTTCGCGAGCAAAATTTTCATCAGGGAAACGTGTTGGATTCACTGGGTCATCGGACTTTCGATTATTTAGATGGGACAAGTAAAATCCCATCGCAGGACTATAAGTTACTTTTTCAAGAATATTTCGATACGAACCAAACGCTCCTGTCGTGAAAATATCATAGTAGCGAGCTTGGATAAGGTAGTTGTCGCCGATGACACTTCCCCCCTGAAAATTCACAACAAGAATTTGGCTAAGCGCATAGGCCATTCTCTGTCTCAATTGGTCGGGCGCAATATTAGCAGATCTCCACCAACCATCACGTCCTCTAGAACTATTTATGGGTAGAGCATTCCTTGCGATGGAGGTCTGCAGGCGTGTCGTCGAAATCGTCGCTTGGTTATCAATCCAACCTGTCAAACCCATTGACATAACCTCCTCGATTGATTCATCGGTAGGGCCAAAACTTGCCCTCAGCAAGAAACGGGCTGCCTCTTTCTCACTCGGCAATCTTCTATCGAGTCGTGTTCCGTTGCTTAGAACCAAACCCTCTTCGGATTCGAGAGCACGGAGAGCGGTCACAAAATCACCCTCACCAGAACCATTAACGCCAGCCGCACTTCCATCGCTAGTTCCGATGAGAATCTCTTCCCAGGCACTCAAACCGTCTCCATCCATGTCTACGTCAGCAGACACAAGGCGGAAAATACCACCATCTAAACGGTCCAATGTAACCGTTTGAATCGCTGCAATACTCAAAGGAAGAATCGAGGCGGCTTCGATCCAACTGTTTGCAGCTGGATCCCAACGCTCAAGTCGATAACTTTTCCCGGCTTCAGCTGACCAAGAAAATCGAACTTCGGCCCCATCGAAAGACGGATGTCCAAGGGCTAAAACACTAGCGGGGTCGTGGGGGTCTGTCCCAGCAATTCCCTCAGCCAGATTTGAAATACCATCGTTATCGGAATCAAAATCATTCGCAACTGTTCCCTTGTATTGAAGCTCCCAAAATTCCGATACCCCATTCCCATTAAAATCAACCACTCCAAATAGAACCGAAGGGAAAGCAAATAACGCTATTACAACTATCAGGACTTTCATTTAATGCTAAAGGGATAACCCAATGAAAATGATAAACCTATGAGAAAATCACTTTTAGGGAGTATGTTTTTACCTTAAATATCGAGAAATTAACAAACTCCCGAGTGTTCATTAGGAAGATCACATACTTATTGGTAAATTCAACTCCATCGCAATTTCCCAATTAAAACCTATCTCAGGTCAAAAGAAGCTCTTGCACCAAACCTTCTGCTAGCCTCTAATCTCGCCGCCTTGACGAACGCCATCCTTGCTCTTGAAGACGGTCGCACCTTCCACGGTCGTGCCTTTGGTCACTCTGGAACAACCTCTGGAGAGATCTGCTTTAATACCTCAATGACCGGGTATCAGGAAATCATTACCGACCCCTCTTACCGGGGACAAATCGTAACAATGACCTATCCCCTTCAGGGAAATTATGGAGTCAACGCCGAAGATGCCGAATCAGGTTCACCCCACGTTCGTGGTTTCGTGATTGGCGAACTCTGCGAAGCCCCCTCTTCTTGGCGCTCGCAACAGTCCTTAGCGGAATATTTCAAGGAGCACCGGATCATCGGCATCGAAGACATTGATACGCGCGCGCTCACAAAACACCTACGTGATAAGGGAGCGATGCGAGCCGTCATTACTACCGAACTCTCAGAACAGGCTGCAATCAAAACTGCCAACGAAGCCCCGCCAATGGAAGGCAGCGATTTTGTCAAAGAAGTTTCAACCAAAACCCCATACCTTTGGGAAGGTGAATCCCGGCTTTGGACCATTCCAAGTGTCACCACAAATCAGGACACTAATTACATCGAACTTCCTCCCGTTAAATATCGTATCGTTGCTTACGATTTTGGCATAAAACACAACATTCTCCGCTCGCTCCGACAATCTGGCTTTGAAGTTGAAGTCGTGAATTCAAGGACACCTGCAAGTGAAGTTCTGGCAAAGAATCCCGACGGGGTCTTCCTTTCAAACGGGCCTGGAGATCCTGCGGCACTCACCTACATCCACGAAGAAGTAAAACAACTCATCGGGCAAGTTCCTGTCTTTGGAATATGTCTAGGACATCAAATTCTGACCCACTGTTTCGGTGGCACCACCTACAAACTCAAATTTGGGCACCGCGGAGGAAACCACCCGGTCAAAGACCTTCGGTCTGGCAAGGTAGCCATAACCGCACAGAATCACGGCTTCGCAACGGACGATAAATCACTACCAGATTTCGTCGAGGTGACCCACGTCAACCTCAACGACCAAACAGTAGAAGGAATGCGGAGCACCAAAGATCCTGTTTTCTCGGTCCAACATCACCCCGAGGCCGCCCCTGGCCCTAATGATGACAAAGGGTTTTTCGATGAATTTATCGAACTCATCGAATCCTCGAACTAATTACTTTTAAAAATGAATACCATCATTTGCGGCCTCCAGTGGGGCGACGAAGGAAAAGGCAAAATCGTAGATTTCCTAACTGAAGATGCTGACCTTGTGGTTCGTGGACAAGGCGGAAACAACGCCGGTCATACCGTAATCGCAAAGGGTAAAAAATATATTCTTCACCTAATCCCTTCCGGAATTCTATGGGATAAACAATGTGTTATTGGGAACGGAGTCGTCATGGATCCAGTCGGGCTATGCAAGGAAATTGAGGGCCTAGAAGCTGAGGGAATTGCTATCACCCCTGAAAAACTCCTCATTTCAGACCGCGCTCACGTGGTCCTTCCATACCATCGCGAGCTTGATGCTGCTCGTGAGATGTCGCTTGGCGATAAAAAGATTGGCACAACCAAGCGAGGGATCGGTCCAACCTACGCCGATAAAGCAAACCGGATTGGCCTTCGTTTAGCCGACTTCCGCAATCCAGAGAAAGCCAAGGAATTAATCTCCACTCGACTCAGGGAAGCGAACCGAACCCTCGCCCACTTTGACCTTCCAACTTTTGAGACTGACGCTGTTTTCCATGAAGTAGAGGAGGCGATTGATCGGCTGAGGCCCCACTTTGCCAACGTTATACCAGTCGTCCACACCTCGTGGAAAAAGGGTGAAACTGTTCTCTTCGAAGGCGCGCAAGGGACATTCCTCGATATAGACTTCGGGACTTATCCATTTGTTACATCCTCTAACACGACCTCCGGGGGAGCTTGCACCGGCTCTGGGATGCCACCGCATGCCATTGATCGAGTCGTTGGAGTTTGCAAAGCCTATACGACCCGCGTTGGCTCAGGACCTTTCCCTGCGCAAAATGACGAAATCGCCGAATTCTTTCATTCCCGTGGCTTGGAGTTTGGCGCCACCACTGGCCGTCCTCGTCGCTGCGGCTGGCTCGACACCGTCCTCATCCGCTATGCTGTTATGGTCAACGGGGTGACAGACCTCGCCGTCACTATTCTCGATGGCCTAGATGACAGAGAGACCATCAAGATTTGTGTTGGCTATAACATTAATGGAGAGATTCACGAATTCCCACCAGCCGAACGTGATCACTGGGATGACATTGTCCCAGTTTACCAAGAGGTCCCAGGTTGGCAGGAATCCACAACTGCATGCCGCGCTTACGATGACCTTCCGCAACTCGCCAAAGACTATCTGGCGCGTATCGAGGAACTTACCGGTGCTCCAGTTTCCTACGTTGGGGTTGGGCCCGACCGGGAACAAACCATCATTCGTTAGCGTAACATCATGGGTAACGCCCCACTCAATTCAACTCCAAGACATGTCGCCGTGATCATGGACGGCAACGGTCGATGGGCTGAAGCGCGAGGTCTACCTCGCAAAGCCGGACACCGCGCTGGTGCGGAATCTGCCCGCGAGGCAGTTGACGCCTGCCTCGAGCATAAAATTGAATTCCTAACTCTTTACGCGTTTTCCTCGGAAAACTGGAATCGTCCTCAAAAGGAAATTAATGCACTCATGAAGCTTCTTGAACAATTTCTGAAAACTAAAGGAAAAGAGTTCCGCAAAAAAAACGTCCGACTTAAGACGATCGGCCGAATCAAACTCCTTCCCGAATCCTGCCAGAAAGAGCTAACTAAAGTCATCGACGAAACATCTTCCAATACCAAACTAACCGTAATTCTCGCCCTTTCTTACGGCAGTCGAGAGGAAATCACGGACGCCACCCGCCGTATCGCCGAAAAAGCCATACGAGGAGAGCTCGACACAAAACACATCCAAAAAGATACCATAGCGGAACATCTGGACACATCTGAATTCCCAGATCCTGACTTCCTGATCCGCACTTCTGGCGAGTTACGACTCTCAAACTTTCTTCTCTGGCAACTAAGCTACGCTGAGATTTTTATCACCGAAAAAAATTGGCCGGATTTTAGAAAGCCCGATTTTCATGAGGCTCTCGAAGTTTATTCTCGAAGACGGAGGCGCTTCGGGAGACTCTAAGCACGGAAATTAGTTGTGAGCAAAGAACCAGAACATCACCTTTTACTGGTCGATCAGGACCTCGACTACCTCGACTGGGCCACAAAACACCTCAGTGCCGAGGGACTCAAAATCCTACGTTGTGATAGTGCGGACAAGGCATCGCAAGTTGTTAAGAAGGCTCCCATCGATGTCGTGATCTGCGACATCAAGCTTGATCCCTTTGATGGCGTCGAATTACTCCAACTCATTCGGGCTTCTTCTCCAGAAACAATCACAATCCTCACCGCAGTTTCGCCCACCACTAGCCAGATCATCGAAGCGACCCAAAAGGGCGCGCTCGATGTTCTTCGTAAAGAATCACTAGCATTTGAACTTCGTCAAGTTGTCGAGGCTGCCCTCCAGACTGTCGATCAACGTCGGGAAATAGGACCACTTTCAGATCAACGTCCCGGACTTACCGGAAAAACCATGATCATTGGAGTTTCTCGACCTTTACAAGACGTGATGAAGGTCGTTGGCCGTGTAGCTCACTCAGACGCTCCTGTACTCGTCACTGGAGAAAGTGGCACTGGGAAGGAACTGATTGCTCGCTCAATTCACGCATACAGCCCACGACGCAAGAAAGAGATGCTCGTCATCAATTGCGGCGCCATTCCTGAAAATCTCCTTGAATCGGAACTCTTCGGTCACGAAAAAGGCTCATTTACTGGCGCCATCGCTCGCCGAACTGGGCGCTTTGAAGATTCTCACGAAAGCACGCTCTTCCTCGATGAAATTGGAGATCTTCCTCCGAGCGTTCAGGTAAAACTTCTTCGTGTTCTACAGGACGGAACTTTTTCACGAGTCGGAAGCAACGAGGTTCAAAAAACCGACGTCCGTATCGTTACTGCAACAAACAAAAACCTCGCCCAAGAGGTCAGTGAGGGCCGATTCCGAGAGGATCTCTATTACCGTTTGAACGTTGTTGAAATAGAACTCCCACCACTTCGCGACCGTCAGGAAGACATCGCAATTCTTGCCGAATTTTTCCTAGATCAGATTGCTCGCAGAAACGGGACAGCCCGCATGCGACTAACCGGCGAAGCAATCGAGCACCTCCAAGGGCATCGCTGGCCTGGCAATGTTCGCGAATTAGAAAACACCATGGCCCGAGCGTGTGCCCTTGCGCTTAACGACATCCTCTTACCTGAAGATATTCCAATCGGGAGAGGTCCCGTTAATGTTGGAGGAACCTTGAAGGACGCCCTTGCTCTAATTTTGGAACTCTCCGAGGGAACTGAACAAAATGCGGTCGACTTCGTCCGCGGTGAGCTCATTCGTCATACCCTCGAACAATGTAATCATGATTTAAAGGAGGCTTCTCACCTGCTTGGCATGAGCCAAGCAAACTTGAAGAAACTTCTTTCTACTGCAAAAAATGCCTGATCTTCAAAACCACCCCCTAGTGGCTGACCGACTCGCTCGACTTCGCTCCACTTCTTGTGCACCAAAGGATTTTCGGAACTATCTTTCCGATATTGCAAGGCTCTTGGTTTTACCCGCAACAGCTCATTTGGCAACAAAGGAAGCAGTAGTAATTACACCGCTAACCTCTATGACAGGTCAAGAGTTGGCCCGTCCAATTGTCCTTGTTCCCATTCTTAGAGCAGGACTCGGATTTAGTGAGCCTTTTCTTCAGATGCTCCCTGAGGCAACCGTAGCTCACTATGGGATGAGGAGGAATGAGGAAAACCTTCAACCAGAAGTCTATCTCGAGAGGATTCCCGACCATGTCGCAGAATCTGAAGTCTTTGTTTTAGATCCGATGCTAGCAACAGGAGGCAGCGCCATAGCGGCGATCGACGGCCTTAAAGAACGAGGAGCAACACATCTCCATTTCGTATGCCTCGTTGCCAGCCCCGAGGGGATAAGGGCTCTTGAAGAGCGTCATCCCGATGTAAGGATCACCACCGCCGTGGTTGACGAAGGTCTCAATGAACAAGGATATATTGTTCCAGGTTTAGGCGACGCCGGCGATCGAATCTTCGGCACCTTATAAGATGGCGCTCTGCCCAACTTGGGCTTATTCTTCTCAAGTGCGATTACTAGGGTTAGCCTTCCTCTTCTGCTGTTCATCTTCTCTGTTCGGGGAAAGTATCGCTTTGAGCAAGATTCAACAGTCACCGGAATATCAGGTGGCCAAAAAGTATATCGCAGATTTCCTCCCTGATCTTGCAATTCCAAGAATTGAGAAAATCTTAACGCGGGAAGATCTCGACGAAACCGCACGCGCGACCCTTCTTACGCTTCTCGGAGAAACTCAGATCAGGGCAGGCGCGCCTGGCATTGCAATCAAAACGCTCGACAACCCACTTTTGAGAGAATTCAGCCCCGCCCATCTTTGGCGAAGCTACTCACTTGTCCAGATGGGCAGGTATCGGGATGCGATAGGTGAACTCGAAAAAATTGACCGCATGAACATGCGAGAAAACGCGGACCTTCAAACCGGAAAACTTTTACTCGCTCTCGGCAATCCCAAAGACGCTTGGCCGATATTGACCCCGCTTTTAGAATCGAAGGACGCTTCAATCCAAAAGGAAGCCACCCTGCAACTCATCTCGGTCAACCTCTCACTGAATCAACTCGATGAAGCCAGCTTCCTTCTTGAAAAATCGAAACCTGTCAATCCGGTCGAAGAAAGTCTCATTCGTTATCTAAACGGAAGGCTTCAACTCGCAAGAGGCGATCGCCTCTCTGCAGTGGGAACATTCCAAACCTTAATCAACGATCCTGAGATCCGGAAAAATCTTCCTGCCGCACTTTACCACGAATCAACCATCGCTCTTGCCGACAGCCTTTCCCTTGAAGGAAATGAATCCTCTGCAATTGATTCACTACTCGAGAGCCTCAACAAGAATCCGGCCCCACCGAACTTGGAAGCTATTTTTGCGCGCTTGAGGATTTGGGCGGACAAGACTGACTCCGCCGCCCTTATTTTAAATATTTCAAAGTGGGCTCCTCTTCGACAAGCGTTCCTAGAAAACCCGTCGGTGAAAAATTCTAGTTCCGTTCAAGCTATCAACCCAACTCTCCCTAACGCCGTCCCCTCCACCACCTTACCTGAGCAGAGAAGCCTTTTCTCACTTTCATTTCTTACAAGTATACAACTTCAATCTGACGACTTGGGCCAGAGAAGAGAAGGTCGAAAAAGAGCCGCACAACTTCAGCTCATCAGCCCAAGTGGCTCAGCATTCGTAAACCGCTCATTACTCGAACTCGGCGTCCTTAACCTTAAGGAGAATAATTTTGAGCAAGCACTAGCCATCTTTTCTCTGCTCGATGATGAGAAAGCTGCGCCCGCAACCAAAGCCTACGCCAAAGCTCTTGCAGCAAAGGCTGCATTTGCCGTTGAGGAACAAACCAAAGCGAGCCAGCTCTTTCTTGAGGCCGAGGAAATTGCCCGGGAAATCCAGCGAGATGATCTTGGGTCACTAGCGGCTTTGAATGCCGGAATCACTCTACTTACTTCAACACGTTCAAAGGAGATCGATGAAATTACGCGTAATCTCGACAGCCCTGAAGCCCGTTCATTTCTAATTCTAGAACGAGGCTTATTCCTTTCCTCAAAAAGAGACACCCAAGCCCGAGATCTTCTCACAAGCTTCCTCGCAAATTTTCCTGATAATCCCCGCACTCCCGAAGCCGCTTTGGCTCTTGCCGAAAGCGCGATCTTCAGCTTGCCCTTCGATCGTGAACTTGCCCTTAAAAATATCACGCTCCTTAAGTTTGATCTTAAGACCAAACCTGATTTTGAAGCCAGACGAGTTCTCGTATTGCTCGCTCTAAACAAAGGAATACAACAAGCTCAGGATTTTCTAGCTAATGCCCCTTCCCACCCTTTGGCCCCAAGGGTTCTCTTCCAGCTGGGCCAGACCTATCGCAAACCAACTAACGACAGGAACAAAGAGATTGGAAAAGCGAACTACCAATTTGAACTTCTAATTGAGAAATATCCAGCGAGCGAATTCACAGACCCGGCCCGCTACTACAGTGCACTGACATCTACCGCGCTCAAAACAGACTCTGCGGACAAGAACGCTATTCTTCGATTTCGGGAACTCATCGATAAAAAAGGGATACTTTCCAATGAAGCTGCTATCAATCTTTGTAGTCTTTTGATCGACCGAAATCAACAAGAACGGGCGCTTGGCGAAATCGCAACTTTTCTTAAGAATAAAAATAATTCCCAGAGTGACCAGCGACGCTTTCTCGTTCTAGGAGCCGATGCATCCAACCAAATCGGGCAGCACGAGGTCGCCTTGGAATTTTACGAGAGCCTTTTCAAACTTGAAAACTTGCCGGCCTCCACCCAAAATCGAGCGCATTACATAAGCGGACAAGCCCTTGAAAAATTAGGTAAAAATGCGCAAGCTCTCGAATCGTACTTTCGAGTGATCAATCGTGATTTTTCTCCTGAAACCACCACTTCTCTCGAATGGAAATGGTACGACAAGTGCGGCATTGAAGGGGCACTTTCCCTCCTAGAAAGAGAAGAGCGTTGGGAAGCCGCTATTCAACTTGCTGAACAGATTGGGAAGAGTGGAAGCCCGCGTGCTGAGGACGCACTTAAGATAGCTGAGCGCATCGGCCTCGAAAATTTCATCTATCGAGGACGCCAAGCACCTAGCAAAAAAACTCTCCCAAATCAGTAGCCGTTCACCCACGTTTACTCTTTGCAGAGATAAGGCCCCCAAAATTGTATTTTTTCCTTTAGTTTGGGAGGCTCAAGGGTTATTCCGCCGCACCTTAGTTCATCATTTTCCACGATCATGTCGCAAACAGCTTCTCCGCCCGCCGCCTCTTCAGATCTTCGTAACGCTGTCATCCGCCTAGCCGGCAACTCCCAAGACGGTATTCAGTCGGTGGGAGCCTTTCTTGGGCAGCTCGCCGGCACCACTGCTCAGGAAGTGATGACCTACATGACGATTCCTAGCACCATCTCCGGCGGACCTTCTATTTTCCAAGTCCACCTCGGCTCAGGAGAGGTCCTCCACCCCGGAGATCGCGCCGACACCTTGGTCGCGTTTTACCAGCACTCCTATGATGGTCACCTCGACACTCTTAAAGATGGAGGTATCTGCTTTTACGATAGTGATAATGTTGAAGAGTTGAAAGACGAGCGTGGGATCATTCATATAGGCGTCCCCTTCACTTCGGCAACTATTGAGGCGATTGGCGGAAGCGCAAAATCGAGAGGGAAAAATATCTTTGTTCTCGGCCTGCTATGCGCTGTCTACCAATTGGACCGCGAGAAGATGACCGGGATCATCGCTAAGAAATTCGGTAGAAAATCGGAGGATATTCTGCGTAATGCGATGCTCGCTTTCGACGCCGGCTATGCATGGCCCGTCCACGACATAGAGCACATGCCAATGGCTCCTGGCGAAAATGATGCAGCTAATCGTATCTCGACCGATGGCAACACCATGATTGCGCTTGGTTTGATCGCAGGCGGTTGCCGCTTCGGCGCTGGATACCCCATCACTCCATGGACCACTATCATGGAGTTTCTCCGCACCGAGCTTCCAAAGTATAACGGCATGTTCATTCAATGTGAGGACGAGCTTGCCGCAGTTTCCCTCGCCCTAGGAGCTTCGTATTCAGGTCACCTCGCTATCACCGGCTCATCCGGCCCCGGCCTAGCCTTGAAATCAGAAGCTCTCGGCTACGCCAGCATGGCCGAGCTTCCCCTCATTGTGGTCAACATCCAGCGGGGAGGGCCTTCCACCGGTCTTCCAACTTCTGTCGAACAATCCGATTTACTACAGGCCATTTACGGATCCCACGGCGATGCCCCTCGTATTGTCTTAGCCCCTAAAAATGTCGAAGACTGTTTCTACACCGCCCTTGAAGCTTGCCGCCTTGCCAAGGAATATTCGACCCCTGTCTTCATTCTCTCCGATCAAGCGATCGCAACCCGCCTTGAAGCTTTCGAAGAGCCCGACCTCGAAAGCCACTGGCAGGATCCGGAACTCGACCTCTCCGAACGAGGATCAGATTTCAAGCCATACCCTCTCGATCAATTAACTCGTCATTCACCTCCGGGGGCGCGTTCCACTGAAGGAAAGTACCCAGTTGTCACTGGCCTCGAGCACGACGAATGGGGCCACCCTTCTGGCAACCCACTCAACCATGAGAAGATGACAGAGAAACGACGGAATAAACTCGTAAACCTGGCTAAATCTCTCCCTCTTCCCGAGGTTCATGGTGAGAAAGGCGGCTCTCTTCTTCTGGTCGGCTGGGGATCCACTTACGGCCCGATCAAGGAAGCCACAGACCGACTCAACAGCCTTGGTCATAAAGTTGGTTCAATTAACATCCGCCATGTTCATCCACTTCCGGATGGTCTGGGAGAAGTTTTCGAAAAATACGATCACGTTCTCGTGCCCGAAATGAATGATTCCGGAGTTTATGGTTACGGTCAGCTTGCTACTCTTTTGAGAGGTAAGACTTGCAATCCTAAGATCGAATCCGTGAATAAAGTTCAAGGCATCAGTTTCCGGGTTCTGGAAATCACAGACGCCGCCGAAGCACTCATCAAAGGCTAAAATATTTTCCCCAATCTCAAACCGACTTTCATCATGTCAGATACCACCTCAGCCGCTCCCGCCGAAAAGCTAACAAAGAAGCAACTCAAAGCAGATCACCCTACTTGGTGTCCTGCTTGCGGAGATTTTGCGGTGCTTGCTTCCTTTTTTAATGTCGTCCAAAAACTCGGGATTCCGCACGAGAAGATCGTCTGTGTTGCTGGAATTGGGTGTTCTTCCCGCTTTCCGTATTTTGTAAACACCCACGGAATTCACTTCATTCACGGCCGGGCTCTTCCACTTGCTACCGGAATTTCGCTTTCCCGCCCTGATCTTCATGTCTTCGTTTTTGGCGGTGATGGCGACGGATTCTCCATCGGAGGAAACCACCTCAACCACGCCGCTCGGAAAAATGTCAACCTCTCCTACGTTGTGATGGATAACTTCGTTTACGGTCTCACAAAAAACCAGACCTCTCCGACGACCCCGATTGGACAGCGATCAAAAACTGACCCTCGAGGAGCAATTGACCGTCCAATCAACCCGATGGCCCAACTGGTTTCTAGCGGCGCAACCTTCATTGCCCGCACTCATGCCGCTCAAGTAAAGCATATGAACGAGATGTTCGAGCGAGCCATTCTTCACCCAGGTTTCGCAGTCGTAGAAACCCTTTCAGAATGCACCATGTTTAATCCTGGTTCCTTCGATGATAGCATTCCGCGCAAAGGTGGCGTCTTTGACCTCATCAACGAGGAGGAACAAGACCTGGAGTCAGTCGCGGCAGCAATGGACCTTTCTCAAGATCTTTCTCCTGGGAAATTTGGCGTGTATTATGAAACCAAAAGGCCCACTAAAAATGAACTTGAGCGCGAATGGCTTACAGACGCTCGCAGCAAGATCGGTGACCTCAGCGAGCGTGATCTCCTCCGACAGCGCTTCGCGTCGATGCGCTAAGAATCACTCTAGCGCTAGATTAATCATATGAAAAAAGGCGATCATCTCGATCGCTTTTTTTTGAGTTTCTTAGACCCACTTATTGGATTTCCATTCCACTTTTAGCATAAACCCAGCGCTCGATTTTTCCATCCTTGATCAGAGCCTTAGCCTGAACCGGTCGAACTCCGAAAATCGTAGCAGCTTCATAGGCAGCCAAGCCAGTTTGGTATTCGGTCCCATCGATTGTCTCTTCTCCGTTTGCTTTCCAACCCTTGACCTGCTCACTGGTAAACTCTTTCACGGCCCCGCTTGCAATACTGTCTTTCATTAGAGCAATGATCTCATCTTCGCCCAACTTCGCATCCACAGCAGGAGCGGG
>DCQM01000178.1 GCA_002323895.1 Akkermansiaceae bacterium UBA1518 | reverse complement strand
GGTGACTGCCAGTGCCAATCGTAATGAAACTGTTTGCGGCGTATCGGTAGCACTTTCCGCGGCCCAGACCACAGATCGTAGTTTACCGTCTTTGGCGCCTCGACCGGAGCCCCAACCTTCCCGATCGACTTACGTGGCTTGTAACAAAACCCTCTGGCTAAGGTCAACTTGCCAAGGTTGCCTTCCTTTAGCCACGCAAAGGCCTCGGCCCAGCAGGTCTCCGACCGGCGCTGAAATCCGTGTTGAATTACCGTCCCATATTTCGCTTGCCCATCAGCCAGCTTCTGACCTTCCCAGACATTGTGGGAAACTGGCTTCTCCGTGTAAGCGTGTTTCCCATTTGCGGCTGCAGTCAATGCAATCACGGTGTGGGTATGGTTTGTCGTTGCAATACAAACCGCATCAACGTTCTTGTCCTCGCAAACTTTTCGATAGTCGGAATAGGTCTTCAAACCTGTGATCTTATGGCGCTTCTCCATCTCCACCACCCGACGTTTCAATTGATCGGAATCAATGTCGCACAAGCCCACAAGACGGGACTTTTTGTGAGAAATCACCGCGTTGATATGATTCGAGCCACGGCCTTTAACACCAATCACCACCACGCGAAGTTCGCCATTGGAGCCTGCCGCTTTGGCAAAGGGAGAAAGAAGAGAATAAGTGCCCGCAAAGGCCGAAGATCTGAGAAGCTTACGACGATTCATCATTCGGTTTAGAACTACGAAGATAAGGTGGTTAGCTTGTCATTATTTTGGCCCTGCGATGGTTTTGTTCCAATAGATGATAACATTCTTGGTTGCCCGCCCCGCAGCGACCAAGTCAAGGTCACCATCTCCGTCGAGGTCGGCTGCCTTCATGTCCTCGCAAGCCATCGTATTATCATCAATCAGAGCATGCTGTTTCCACTCGCTACCATCTTTACTGGTCGGCACATAGAGACGAATCCCAACCTTCTTGTCTTCCCCCGTTTTTTGACGCCAGCCTGCCACCACCTGATCATAGCCAAGGCCCAGAAAATCTCCTGTAACTAAGGCATGTCCTTGGCTCAAGCTATCATCAATCACAACCCGATTTTGCGACCAAAGCCCACTCTTTGCCTCAGGGTTAATCACCACTTCGTTCCCGTGCATCGGCTCAATCGAGGTAATGAACCGGTTCCCATTTGGAAGTTTGCCAAGCCGCACTTCACCTGCGCCTTTCTCGGTCATCTGGCGCGCGGTCCACTGATCTTTTCCTCCCGGATAAAGTAAATGTATCCCTTCCTTGCATGCCACCAGAATACTCTCATTCCCCGAACGATCCCACCTGACCGGATCAAAGTTGTGTGCCAAATGAAATCCCTTATGAATGAGAAAAGTCTTCCAGTCTTTCTCCGGACGATATCCTAAAAAATTAATCCCTTCGCCTTCTCCACTCACATTCCTGGGACCATGCAATGGCAATACCGCGAGAAAATTTTTACCCCCCTTTTCTCCGACCCAGTGCATCCGGTGGACCGTCGGCTCGCGATGTAATTCCGTTACCCCTCGCTTCGCAAAACAATCCGCAGACCCATTGAGCGAGAACACAGCGCCACTCGTTTTGGTATCGCCCGGATTCCATTCCGCGCCCACCGCAATCTCCGCCTTGTTGTCGCCATCCAAATCCTTCGCACAAAGGCAGACATGATCTTTCTTTGTCAGTTTCCCGGTAAGCTCGCGCATCTCCCAGTTAGGACCCCGATACGCAACCGTCCGATCCGAGTCCGCCAACAAAATATCCACCTTCCCATCTCCATCAAGATCCGCCACCGCTAGCCCATAACCCACCCTGATCTTATCATCGATTACCTGTGCCTCAAAAGCTGCTTCCGGCAAAGCAAATCCCGAAAGAACCAAACTTGCTGATAACGTTGCAATCTTTATCATTGCTCCATTTATCACAATCAACTTCGTATCTAAACGAATTTCGAGATCTCTCTATTTCTTAACAAGATTTTATGACCAAAAAACCCGGCTAAAATTAGCCGGGTTGTCTAAAAGGAAACGAATTAAATTCGAAAATCCCATTAATTATTCACCAATCTCAAGCTCCTCAGCCCCGTCCTCAAGACCGTAAATCGCATCAAGCTTGTCTGACATTTCCTTCATTTGCGGATTATTCAGCGCCTCCATAAGAACAGCTCCGATGGCTTCTGCATCAGGATTTTCAGCCATCATTTGAAACATTTTTTGGCCGATCGCTTGGCCTTTACCTTCAAAGCCTTCCTTGATTGCCTTCATCGCTTCCTTTTCTTCGTCGGTCGGAGGATCAAGAGCCTCAGCCGCGGCGAGGACTTCCTTCAAAGTTGCATTGGCGCCTTCCACCGTTTTCACAAAAGCCTCGGCAGACTTCACATCCGTAATTGACCCCATGCCCTCCATGATACCTGTCATAGCCTTGGCAACCTTAGTTCCAAGGTCAGAGTGACTGGCTGATCCTTGTGGTTCGGCGGCTGGCTCAGCTGGTGCTGGCTCTGGTGCAGGTGCT
>DCQM01000201.1:9075-14710 GCA_002323895.1 Akkermansiaceae bacterium UBA1518 | reverse complement strand
GACGTTTCAACCTTCTCAACCAAAGGAGTGATAAGGTCCAATTTGCCAATCGAAGCGATCGACTTGCCATCCAACTGAACAGAGTCTGTTACCTTGAACTTGATAAAGCGGCTTCTCGTTTCCTGCGGAAAGATAACCGCTTGTTCGTTGGCAAGCCTGACATCCAGTCCACCTCCCATCACCTTATCACCCCACGTTTTTCCATCGTCGGAAAAGTAAATCTCGTATGCCTTGACCAAGCCATTGCCATTCCCGCCCGACCAAGTGGCAAAGGAAAGTCCTTTGATGACCGCTCCATTTGGATTCTCAAAAGTCACGAAATGCGGCGGCTTCGCCACCAGCGGAGAGAAGCGCGTGTGCCAGAAGGTCAGATTCGAACCATCCTGCATCTTCTCTTTCTCCATCCCCTTCTGAAAACTGCTCACCGAAAGAGCGCCGCCAATTCTCTTGAGCTCAGTCTGAAACTCAGAAGCCTTTTGGACCTTCCGCTGCTCGGCCTCAATTTCTAATCCCTCGAAGATTTTCTTGTAGGAGGAAGGCGGCCAGGAATCCACCACCGGCCCCTTGACCTTCAATTGCTTGATGTAGATTCCCTCCTTTGGATTCTTTTGACGAAAATTGTGCCGCGAAAAGCAGTGCACCGAAACGCTTTCTCCGGGATGGAGGTAGGCGCGGATGGTCCGCGATTCGACTTCACGATTTCTGAGAGATATCACACCGACGAGACGCTGTAACTGGGGACGATCGTCGGCGTAGTAATACTTTCCCGCATAAACTTGCAGGCTCATATCGTCTTCGAAATCCGCCACCTTAGCGGCATCAAATGTCAACTCATACCACCCTGCCACCGGTGGCTCAAAGTTGTCGTAGAAGAAAGAATAGCTGTTGCCATTGTTGGCCCGGGTCCACGAGAAAAGGGTGCCTTCCTGATAGGGCCGGTGGTAGATGCGGTATGTCTCATGGCTGTCCCGGACTTTGCTCGTCAGCCAGCTCCTCTCCACTGGAAATCCATCATCTGGAAAGGCATGATCGAGCATTTTTTCTGCGACCGAAAAATACGACCCGAGCATCTCCCGGCTTAGCTGAATCTTCCGGCTGGAATCGAAGTCGTTCGTCCCTCGGTCTTCCGGGATCCAGCCAGCGAGATCCAAATCCGTCCCCAAGAGATCATTGAGCGAATACACAAATTCATTCCGGCTGATTCGGCGGAAGGATTTCCCAACATGCTTTCCCTGCCGACCAGCGAGCCATTCCAGCAGCTCTCGCTTCTCCTTTGCATCCGGCTGATCTTTGTCAGCGGGAGGCATTTTTCCCGTCACCAAATTCTCAAAAATCAGAGAACCATCGAAGTCCTCTTTCCCGAGTATCACGGAGAGATCCAGCCCCCCTTTGTCCGAGCCGTCGCCGTGACAATCGAAGCAGTAGTGCTCAAAAATCTCTAACGCCTTTTCGTCAGCAAGAGCAGCAAGGCCTGCCGGCCCCATCAGGCACGCAATGCTGAATACAATTGACAGGCTCTTCTTCATCCTCCGATCAAATCTCTCCAAAATCAGGCTTAGCAAAAGGATTTTCATCTACCCACTCTTTAAGCCAATAAAGATATCCCCTGATATCAGATCCAAATTCGAAAATAGGGCGGGGTTGTTAATATTCCTCAAAAGTTAAGGACTAATTGCTAAAGCCGCCCAAACGAAAGAAAATCGATAATCTAGCTTCTAAACTGATTGGGCCTAAATTCTACCAAAAGCTTATTCAAGCGCTAAAATGTCACAAGCGATCAGAAGCATAACCACTGAAATTGTTCAACTTACTAACTAAATGAAAACACGATTTTCTTCACCTATAGCAGCAATCGCTTTCTTCGTAGGCTTCCTAGCGCAAGCTGAAGAAGTTCGGTTATATTCCGAGCGCCATTACGACGCAGACAAAGAAGTATTTTCCGAATTCACGGATAAAACTGGTATTGAAGTTAAAGTCGTCAAAGCCGGTGCCAACGAACTTATTGCTAGGCTCAAATCAGAGAAGAATTCTCCACAAGCTGATCTCTATATTACTTCAGATGCTGCAAGCCTCACAAAAGCATCAAAAGCTGGTCTTCTAGCTCCACTTAAAAGTGAACTTATTAATGCTGCAGTGCCTCAGGCGCTTCGGGGGAAGCAAGATACTTGGGCCGCTTTTACGATGAGAGGGCGAATACTTGTCTATGCTAAGGACCGGGTTAAAGGACAACTCCCGAAAAGTTATCAAGATCTCGCTTCACCAGAGTATCGAGGTAACCTTCTAATTCGTTCGTCAACGAGTAAATACAACCGTTCCCTCCTCGCCTCTATCATAGCAATCCAAGGAAAAGCGAAGGCTATACAATGGGCTACCGGGATGAAAAATAATTTCGCCCGACCGCCTCAAGGAAATGATCGTGACCAAGTTCGCGCCGTCGCAAAAGGCATCGCAGACTATGCTATTGTCAACACCTACTACCTCGGGCTTCTAAAAAATGGGGAAAGCCAGGAGGACCGTGACGCGCACGCTGCCGTAGGAGTGGTCTTACCAACATCAGGAGATCGTGGAACACACGTCAACATCAGCGGAGGTGGAATTATTAAGGGTGCCAAGAACTCCAGTAATGCTCGTAAGCTTTTGGAATACCTTGTCTCAGAAAAAGTCCAAAAAAAATATCAACGACTCACTTCCGAATACGCCGTATCCACCAAGGTTGAACATGAGCCATTACAAAAAGCTTGGGGTGAAATTAATCCAGATCTTGAATCAATTCACGACCTCGGGATCTACGACCAAGAAGCCCAGAAAATTTTCAATATGGTGGGATGGAAGTAATCGCTTAGATTCATCAATTCCTGGTATTAAATGTGCCTCATTAAAGAGAAAGCAACTGGCAAAATTGGCCCCTGCCTTTGGCACTTTCTTGCTTGGACGCTCGGGCTTCTTCTACTAATACCTCTCTTCATTTTACTTTTATATTTTTTAGCAAAGTACTCCTCAAAGGAATCAAGTGGCGCAACCCAAATCCAGTCGACCGACAGGTTCTCCGTCAAAATTTCTGAGGATCCGAAAAGCTTTCCATCAGAAAAATCACTTTTCCTAACCAGTGATCTGGAGAGAAATGCTGAAAGAGAGGGGTGGCGCTGATCGTCTAAAACTTCGAATAGATGTTCTTCAAGAAAAAGCCCTTTCATTCAGATACATGGGGGCTCCGATTATGGAAATTTTTAGCTTGGGCGCTTGGGCTGACTTTATTGGCTCCCGTCTTAGTAATACTTTTATCGTTATTTAGTAGCTTGTCTCCGGACTCAACGGAAGCTTGGCAACAAATCAGCAGCTTTCTTCTCAAGGATGCCATCAAAGAAACAATCATCCTTGTTATTGGTTCCTGCGTTGTGGCCTCCTTACTTGGCATCCCAGCAGCTTGGTTTATCGAAAACTTTGATTTTCCTGGGAAACGGCTTCTTTCCATCGCACTCGTCTTACCTCTTGCAATTCCTCCATTTATAGCGGCAATCATCTCGAGTGACCTAAGGGAGAAATTGATCCCTTTCCTCATTAAAATTCGCAGGGAAGAAGGAGTTGAATCCTTCCTTTGGTGGGAAGAAAACCTGCGTTATGGCTGTCTCATTTTACTTTTTGGGTCACTCCTATATCCCTACGTGTTTCTTGCTGGTCGAAGCGCTTTTGCCGGAAGCGGAATTATCATGGGAGAAGCTGGTCGGATGCTTGGACGTTCTCCTTGGCGAGTTTTTAGTTCAATCCAACTTCCGCTCGCTCGTCCTGCCCTTGCCGCAGGGATCTTCCTGGTTGCAATGGAGGTAATCAATGATTACGGGGCGGTGAAACACTTTGGTTTCAATACTTTGACCGTTACCCTTTTCACAACTTGGTTTGGGATGGATCAGATCGAAACTGCTAAAAAACTAGCCAGTTGGATTCTCATAAGTGTCTTCTTTCTCGTTGCTTTGGAACATTGGCATCGTGGGCGTGCTCTTCGTAGCCTTCACCCTGAAGGCGCTAAATCTTTCGGCTCTCCTTCTTCGATAATCACTCGCATAGCTTGCTACCTTTCTTGTTTATTTCCCATCTCACTTGGCCTTATTCTACCACTCTTTGGGCTCATCGACTGGCTCCTAAAATCTTCGAGTATCTACGATCAAATTGATTGGGAAGAAATCATCGCTGCAAGTCGCCACACTCTCATTCTCGCACTCAGCTCAACGGTAATTTGTCTTGCAACTGCCCTAACAATTATCGGAGCCGCTCGTTTTTCTAAAAATCCAATTTTGCGTGTCATCTCTAAGTTCTCGACCGTGGCTGGTTACGCTTGTCCAGGAACTGTCATCGCTCTTGGTGTCATGGGATTTGCGGTCGCTCTAGGAAACCAATTCCCCTCAGAAAATTGGATAGGAAGGCTTCTCGTCCCGAGCGGTTTTATATGGCTGCTTTTTGCAATCGTAACCCGCTATTTTTCCATAGGCTCCCAGATGGTTCAACAAGGGTTAGCTCGACAGAATAAGAGCCTTGATCAAAGCTCTTTTAGTCTCGGCAAAACACCTACCAAAACGTTTTTTAGAATCAACCTTCCACTCCTAAAGCCAAGTATCTTGGGAGGTGCAACACTTGTATTCGTTGATGTCTGCAAAGAGTTGCCACTTTGCTTACTTCTACGCCCTTTTGATTTTGAAACCCTTAGCACTCTTACTTATAGCAAGGTCGATCAAGGTGCAATTTACGCTTGTGCGATACCCTCTCTTTTTTTGATTTCGGTCAGTATGCTTGGGCTGATTATCGTAGAATTGAATGGTTGGCGTAAGCTTTCCAAAACGAAATAAGATGATGACTTTCCCCAATTCCCTAACCGTTGAGAATCTCACGGTTTCTTATCCTAACAGCAAAGAGCCTGCTCTTCAAAAAGTTACTTTGAATGTAGCGGCATCTTCAATCTTAAGCATTGTAGGAGCCAGCGGTAGCGGTAAATCGACTCTTCTACGCGCCCTGTGTGGCCTTGAATCCCCAACAAATGGGACAATAAAACTTGGGGATCAAGTTCTCTGCAGTTCAACCAAATTTGTCCGCCCCGATCGGCGGAAAATCGGTTTGGTTTCCCAAAGCGGCGACCTCTTTCCGCATCTTAACGTGTTTCAAAATCTAACCTATGGATTGATAAATTGGCGGCGTGCAGACCGAAAAACTCGTTGCAAAGAACTACTTGAAGCAATCGGCCTTCCTAATTTTGAAAAGCGCTTTCCTCATGAACTTTCAGGGGGCGAAAAACAGCGTATCGCACTAGCCAGAGCTCTTGCACCGCGACCTCCTCTTCTGCTCCTAGATGAGCCTTTCAGTAACCTCGACTCAAATCTTCGCCAATCACTGCGACGACTTACAGCTGAAATTCTTCGAAAAGAGAAAACAACAACTATTTTTGTCACCCATCACCCTGAAGACGCGCTGTCCACGGGAGACTCTATCGCAGTAATGGATTCTGGAACTATTATCCAATGTGACACCCCACGTAATCTTTGGAAAAACCCTGTATCGCCCGTAGTTGCCTCGCTTTTTGACCAAATTAGCCAGCTTCCCTCTTCTCATTTTCCCAATTGGCTGAGGGCTAATGAAATTGAGCTCATCA
>DCQM01000201.1:0-8715 GCA_002323895.1 Akkermansiaceae bacterium UBA1518 | reverse complement strand
AAGTGAAGCTTTAACCCATGGAACAATTAACGAAATTGAATTCTTGGGAAAAACTCAGATGGTTTATGTGAAAATTCCAAACAATCTAGCTCCCATTATTGTGGAAGTAACCTCAGATAGAGAGTTTAGAATCGGTTCTACAGTCAGCGTAAAACGCAAAGAACTAACCGCAATTCAAAGCAAGAGATTGTCAACCGAGCATAAGCAAGGGAAATGTTTTTGAGCTAAGTTTTCTGTGCTGCGGAGTCCCCCCCAAGTTATTTTTACTTTAACGATTTTCTCTGGAGTGCAAGCTCCTCCCTGTTCTGTGGTCTAGTGCGTGTGTGTGTGTTGTTCCCATAGATGCAGGGGGGGGCGTTCTTAAGATCCACATCGTAATTCTTGGACTCCTCCTTCAATTTCTCTGGTGGGAAAGCTTATTTCAAGCAATCGGGATTGGGAGGCCACTAAATAAAGCCATTTCCATCCGAAATTGGGTCTTCGATCTTTGAATCCTGAAAGGTCGTTTTTCAGCTTATTAGGGTCGGTGCCGCTCAACCCCGTAGACACCTACTTTGACGATGGCCAAGAAGCCAAAAACTCATCTCGAAAGATCTCCCCAGCCTCTTACGTAACACTCATAATACCCTAGAAACGTACTATGCTCACAATATCCGGATCCAAAGGCGAAACTTTCTGTGACGGTATGACACGCCGTGGCTTCTTACGGATCGGGGGTCTTGGTCTCGGCGGAGCCTCCCTTCCTCAACTGCTCCAAGCCGAAGCAACCACGCCTAAAAAACTCGAACACAAGGCGGTCATCATGGTTTTTCTCGCTGGGGGCCCGCCACACCAAGACATGTGGGATATTAAAACCGAAGCTCCCTCGGGTATTCGCGGCGAATTTAATCCCATCTCCACCAACGTCCCAGGCATCCAAATTGGAGAACTCTTTCCAAAAATGGCTGGTATGATGGACAAATTTTCCGTCATCCGCTCCATGGTTGGAGCCGGCGGAGGACACGACGCAGTCCAATGCCTCACCGGAAGAAAGCTTCAAGGCCCTCAACCCTCTGGCGGTTGGCCCTCAATCGGCGCTGTCCTCTCCAAGCTTCAAGGCCAAGTCACTCCAGGAGTCCCCTCATTTCTCGGCCTCTCGCCAAAATGCGGACACGACCAATGGGGCGACCCAGGTAAGCCAGGCTTCCTTGGACCTTCACATGCAGCCTTCGCTCCGTTCCGCGGAGGCGGAAAGGATGATATGATCCTTAAAGACATCTCCATCGAACGACTTGCGGACCGCAAAGCTCTCTTAAAATCTTTCGATAACTTCCGCCGTGATGTCGACGCCTCGGGCGCCATGACCGGAATGGACACGTTCACCGAACAAGCCTTTGGGGTCCTCACTTCCTCAAGACTCGCCGAAGCCTTCGATCTTTCCAAGGAAGACCCCAAGATGGTCGAACGCTATGGAAAAGGGACTGAGAAACTCACTGCTGATGGGCCTTGGAAACGACTCGATCAGTTCCTGATGGCTCGTCGACTTGTCGAAGCTGGGGCCCGCTGCGTCACCTTAGGCTTCTCTCGATGGGACTGGCATGGCAACAACTTCGGCCGCGCTCGAACCGACTTCCCTCTCCTTGATCAGGGGATTACCGCCCTAGTTCAGGACCTCCATGACCGTGGTCTCTCCGACGATGTCTCAGTTGTCGTCTGGGGCGAGTTCGGACGCACTCCAAAAATCAACGACAAAGGCGGGCGTGATCACTGGCCAAAAGTCTCAACGGCTCTCCTTGCCGGCGGAGGCATGACCCACGGGCAAGTCATTGGATCCACGACTCGTGATGGCGGTGAAGCCGATGATCGACCTGTTGAATTCCAAGAAGTCTTTTCCACTCTTTACCATAATCTTGGCATCGATGCTCGACGCACCACGGTCGAGGATCTTACGGGACGCCCCCGTTTCCTTGTGGACTCCCAGCACGCCCCTATGAAGGAACTTGTCGGATAACTTTCACTTTATCACCAGCGCCCATGCCCAAGCTCCCCATCATCGCGGCATTCGTCCTCTTTCTTTCTTGTGCGTCGGCCCAGTCTTCAAATCTCGCTTTCGAAAACTCCTCACCCATTACCCTAAAACACCTTCACGATACACACCAACTTGTCCTCACTCAGGAATCGCAATCTCCGGGTCAAACACCAATCGACCTGACCCACATCGCCACCTACACCAGCGATCCACCCAATATCATTACTGTCTCCCCCTCCGGTCTCGTCACCGTTCTCACCGCTGGCGAAACGACTCTCACTGCCACCCACGGTGAACTCAGCATTTCGAAGCCCATCAAAGTAGCTTCTGCTGAAACCACCACCATTTCGTTCACCAACGACTTTGTTCCCGTTCTCTCGAAATACGGCTGCAACGGAGGAGGGTGCCACGGGAAAGCCGCCGGCCAAAATGGCTTCAAACTTTCCCTCTTTGGTTACGAACCCTGGAACGACTATAACTATCTTGTTCGCGATTCCCGGGAGCGCCGTATCTTTCGGGCCGCTCCAGAACATTCTCTCCTAGTCCTCAAAGCGACCGGCGAAATCCCCCATCAGGGAGGCTCACGTCTTGAAAAAAATTCGCCTGACTACCAAGCCATCATTCGCTGGATCAAACAAGGTCTCCCCAACGACCCCAAGGAATTTCCCAAAGCCACCTCCATCTCAGTCTATCCAAAGGAACGCCTGACACAGCCCAACTCCCAACAACAACTCCGCGTTACCGCTCACTTCTCTGACAACTCGACTCGCGATATTAGCCACCTCGCGCAGTACGAATCCAACGATGAAGAACGAGCCAGCGTCACGATGGATGGTCGCGTCACGATGGGTCATATCCCTGGTTCAACCTCCATCATGATCCGCTTCCAAGAACACGTTGATGTCTTCCGCGCGATCCTCCCTCTCGGAGCCCCCGTCGAAAACCTTCCGCAACCCGCGAACTTCGTCGACCAACACATCTTTACTCAACTTCAGACTCTCGGGCTTCCTCCATCCGAAAAGAGCGACGACGCCACTTTCCTCCGGCGTGTCACGATCGATATCGCAGGACGTCTTCCTAGCATCGACGAAACCAACGCTTTTCTGAGCGATAATGAACCCAACAAGCGGGCGCAAAAAATCGAACAACTTCTCACGTCTCCAGACCACGCTGATTATTTCGCCGGAAAATGGGCCGCAATCCTCCGCAATAAACGTGCTAAACCTGAACACGCCCGAGGCTCTGTTGCCTTTCATCAGTGGCTCCGAAACGCCATCTATAACAACCAACCCTATCACCAAATAGCGCGCGAGTTTCTCACCGCCTCCGGAGAAACCGGCACCAATCCACCCGTCGTCTGGTATCGCACGGTTCGCGACAGCAAAGACCAACTTGAAAACGTCGCTCAAGTTTTTTTGGGAGTCCGTATGCAGTGCGCTCAGTGCCACCACCATCCCTATGAGAAGTGGAGCGAAGATGACTACTACGGTTTGCAGGCTTTCTTCTCACGCATCACAAGAAAACCTGGTCTGCAGCCTGGAGAAGAAATCGTTCTTCACAATCGGGGGCAAGCCACCTCTAAAAATCCCCGCACCGGCAAAACACTAAAACCAAAACCCCTCGGAGGAGAAGAACTCACCATTCCATCCTATGAAGATCCTCGCGAACACCTCGCCGATTGGATGATTAACCCAGCAAATCCTTTCTTCGCCAAGATGCTCGTTAACCGCTACTGGAAACACTTTTTTGGCCGTGGACTTGTTGATCCCGAAGACGATCTACGCGTCACCAACCCCGCAACCCACCCCGAATTATTAGAGAGCCTTGCATCTGATTTTATCGCCAACGGATACGACCTTAAAAGGCTCGTTCGCACCATCACCAACTCCCACACCTACCAACTCTCGGCCATTCCAAATCAGCATAATTCCGAAGATAGCCAAAACTACTCGCGCTTTTACCCCCGACGACTTCCGGCCGAAATCCTACTCGATGGGATCAACACCGTCACCGGAGCAAATGAATCATTCGCCGGCCAACCTGCTGGAACTCGCGCGATTCAGCTTCCGGATGATACCTTCTCAAAATCCTCCTATTTCCTCTCTGTATTCGGACGCCCCGATATGAACAGCGCATGCGAATGCGAGCGCAGTGCCGATGTCAATCTTGCGCAAGCGCTCCACCTCGTAAATTCGAACAACATTCGACTCAAGCTCTCTTCTGACCAATCACGGCCTGCAAATCTCGCAAAACAAAAAGACGCACAGCCCCAAAATCTTCTCACCCAACTCTATCTCCACGCTCTTTCCCGCCCACCCCAACCAGAAGAACTCGCCACTGCGCTTGCTTATTTGCAGAGAAAACAAAACGAGCCTAGACCCACCTCGCCCAAGGAAAGTGACAAGGCCGTACCAGCCGACCCAATTCTCCCCACCCGCCAAGCCTACGAAGATCTCATTTGGGCCCTCCTCAACACGAAGGAATTCCTCTTCAACCACTGAAGCCCACCCCGGTGTTTCCTTTATCTTTCGCATTCTCTCCTTCAAATGTTTTAGCGTTCACAGTTCTGTGCTCGCCCGCCCTGCTCGCACAGCTCCCAAACCCTGATTTAAAAACAGTCTTCCCCCAGGGCCTGCAAGCTGGCACCTCAACCGAACTCACGATCGGCGGAAACGAACTCGAAGAAACAACGGCTCTTCACTTCTCACACCCCGGACTCACCGCCGAAGCCATCCAGCATTCCGCTACCGAATACTCCCCTGCCAGACCCAATCCTCTGCGCTACCGAATCACGGCCACACCCGAAACTCCTGCCGGTATTTACGAAGTCTGTGCTCAAACCCGCCTTGGCCTTACAGCTCCACGTGCCTTCGTCGTCAGTCACCTTCCTGAAAAAAATCACGGCACCAATCACTCGCCTGAGACTGCTGAAACTCTCCCCCTCGACTCCATCGTTAATGGCCACGCCGATAACACCGCAATCGACCATTACAAAATCACTCTTGCCCAAGGGCAAACTGTCCACCTCCACTGCCAAGCTCAGGTCATCGACTCCCGCTTGGATCCTACCCTTGTTCTACTCTCTCCCGATGGTCACGAACTTGCCCGTGACAATGATCGCTCCACTCACAACCGCGACGCATCCATTACTTTCAAAGCTCCCACCGCCGGCACTTACCTGATCAAGATTCACGATGTAACCTTTAGTGGCGGTGTTGAGCACCCTTATCGCCTGATCGCTGCCACCACAGCGGTTCCAGATATTGATACCTCTTTCTTGCGCACCAAAGACCACCCCACAGATACTACGGTGACCCTCTCAAAATCTCCGAGTTATCATTCCTTTTCTGCCAAAAAAGATCACCCGCTTTGGATCGAACTTCTCTCCGCACGCCTCCATCAACCTTCCGATTCCCTCCTAATAGTCGAACAAGTTACGACCGACCAAAACGGCAATTCACAATACAAGGAAATCGCTTCCAACGACGACTTCATCCTTCCAAACGGCGGCCGCCATTGCCCTCTTCGAACAAGTGACTCCGCAATCAAATTTAATCCACCTGCCGACGGACAATATCGCCTCACCCTTCTCAATCAATTTAGCAAGCCTGCTTCCGCTAAACTCCGCATCCGCCCCCCTGCCTCTGGTTACAAGCTCATTGCCACCCCTTGGCATTTGCACCAAAAAGACAAATCTCTTCCCCGGCAAACCACCATCATCCGCCAAGGTGGAACTGCACGGCTTCGAATCTTCGTCATCCGAGATTCGGGATTCGACGAAACCATCAATCTTTCGATCGACGGTCTTCCACCCGGCCTCGACTTCCACCCCAAATCAATCGCCCCTGACAAAACAAGTGTCACCCTCATCCTCACCTCACAACCTAACACCGCACCTGCCCACAGCTTTCTAACAATCAAAGGAACAACCAAAGAAAAAATAATTACCGCCCAACCCGTCACCTCATCCTGGCACGTTGGAAACTGGGACGCCGAACGCTACCTCACCCGGATCGCCCAACTTCTTCCCCTCAGCATTACACACGCTGAAAAAGCACCTCTTGTCCTCAGTCCCGCCAGCAATTCGTTCGCTCATAAAATTGGCGAGACTCTCGAGATCCCATTCAAACTTACCAAAAATACCAAAATCAAAGGCGAGATTACAGTCACCCTTGTCAACTCCCCTCACTCCAAACCACCTCAGGTCAAAATCAAACCTAATGCGACGGAGGGGAAAATTACGATTCCGCTCAACGCATCCAACGATCTTAAAATCGCCCCGAACCAAACCCACCAATTCACTCTTCAGGCCAACTTCACTCTGAGCCACCAGAACAATCTCCCCGCCCTCGAGAACGCCAAAGCAGATCTCAAACGCCTCGAAGATTTAGAGAAATCACTCAAAGCTGACTCCAAACCCATCCCCCCTGCATTTAACACCGCCAAAAAGAAAGCCGCTGATTTCCTCGGCCAGCAAAGCGAGAGGTCCAAGCCTCGCGACCTCACCCACTCAGCTTACTCTTCGCTCCTCACTCTCACCATCACACCATGAGACTGATCCTCCTCGCCCTCTGTCCAACCTTGGCCCACGCCTCCTTACCCGTCGCCTCTCTTCAACGAAATACCCAGGTTGACTTCGCGCGTGAGATTGTTCCTATGCTCAAACAAAACTGTTTCGCCTGCCATAACGCTAAAAAGGCCAAAGCAGACCTCAACCTTGAATCCCCTCAGGATATGATCACGGGTGGTGACTCAGGCCCCTCTCTCGTTCCGGGTAACCCAGACAAAAGCCTAGTCTTTACTTACTCGGCTCACCTCGAGGAAGACCCCATGCCCCCCTCAAAAAACAAATCCAACGCAAGAAATCTTAACCCCCAAGAACTGGCACTCCTTAGACTTTGGATTATCCAAGGTGCGCAAGGTTCATCCGCAACCCTTTCCAGCCCTACTGAGTGGTCCTCTCTCAACGAGATCCAAGCTAGCTATGCAACCGCCATCACTCCACAAGCCCGCTTCGCCGCAGTTTCCCGCGGAAATCGACTTTATGTCTACGATCTCCATCGCGGAGCTCTGGATGCGGAACTCATCGATCCAGCCCTCACCAATTCCGCTCATCGCGATTTCGTTCACACCCTTGCTTTCAATCAATATCAAGTCCTCGCCTCTGGAGGATATCGGACCCTCAAACTCTGGCAACGCCATCTGCCGGCAGGAGCCAAAGTTGAGACCCCTTTTCCTGAGCTCCCTCCCCTAGATCCCGCATCGCCCCCAATTCCGCTCCAAGAACTCAAAGAGCCCATCAGCGCCATCACGCTCCACCAGCCTTCCCAAAGAATCGCGACCGGGCACCCCAATGGCTCCACACGAATCTGGAATGCCAAAGATGGCAAACTGATCCTCGAAATCAAAAGCGACCAAGCCGTCCTGCGTAAAACCAAACAACTCGAATTTAAGCAGGAACTCGCGCAAAAAGTTCACGACCAAGCAAAAAGCCAGCTCGGGAATGCCGAAAAAAAATGGACCGATCTTTCTCTCAAGACCAAAGAAGCGGCCCTGGCTCTCGCCAAAGCGAACACCGCTCTCGATCAAAAAGAGCACGCCCTCCAAACCCAACAGCAGATTGTCGACTCGGCACAAACCACCAAGAGACCAAAAGACCAAATAAAAAAACTCACCGACGAACTCAACAAACGCCGCAATGAACGTGATAGCTCCCGCGCCTTACTCCGAAGTGCCCAGCACACCCACAAACTCACGATCAAAGATGGCACGACCGCTGCCCAAAATTTCCTTACAATCCAAGCCAGCGTTTCCGAAACCGAGACTAAATTTATCAGTGCGCAGGAAGCCTTCAAAGCGCACCAAACTGAAGCCGCCAAAACAAATCTCTCCCCCGTAAAAGCTCTCGCCTTTTCTCCTGATGGCAAGTCCCTTGCCACCGCCAGCGATACCTTCCCCCTTCATCTTTGGAACTCTCATACCGGACAGGACCTTGATTCCCTTAATCCACCTCAAACACCAACCGCTCTCATATTTAGAGACGAAACCACCGTTCTCACTCATCTTCCAGACAACTCCGTTTTCGCCTTCTCCACCACTCCCACCTGGATCATCAAACGCCAATGGGGCAACCCCCAAAAAGCCACCCCGTTTCCCGGTCGTGTCCTCGCTGTCGCCTTCCATTCAAACGGACATCAACTCGCAGCCGCTTCCGGCATCCCATCCCGACATTCTCTCATTCACCTCCTTGATCTCGAAAACGAAGCTAGCATCACTACTCTTTCAAAGGCCCATCTCGATACTATCACCGCTCTCAGTTACTCACCCGATGGAAACCGACTCGCCTCAGCCTCCACCGACCGAACAATCAAAATCCATCAACTTAACCCCCCGACTCTCGAAAAAACTCTCGAAGGCCACAACAATCATATCCTCTCGCTTGCTTGGAGTCCGGACGCGTCCATTCTAGCCTCGGCGGGAGTCGACCGTCTCTACAAACTCTGGAATCCGAAAACAGGCAAAGAAACCAAATCTCAAGGTGGTTTCTCGGCCGAAATTGCCGGCATCTCGTTCCTCGGTCACAGCAACCAACTCCTTACCGCATCTGCCAAGGATCTTAAAGCCAACAACCAAAGCCTCCCCGGCATTACGGACACCATTCTTTCCGCCTCAACGACCCCCGACGGCTCCTTTATCGTTGCTGCCGG
>DCQM01000206.1 GCA_002323895.1 Akkermansiaceae bacterium UBA1518 | reverse complement strand
GAAGTCCCACGTTGTCAGAGCAGCTATTGAAGTGGTCGGGAAGAATGCGCAGCCCACAAGAGGAGCCATAAGCAGCTGAGAGAATTTTTTGAGAGTCATAAACATTTGATTGTGAATCTTACCTTAAGAAGGGGTTGCCTTTAAAAGCTTTTTTGCCCTTTGGGAGAGGATCTAGAACGTTCGTGTTTTGATCTTCGAGAGTCAAGCTTGAAAAGCTTGAGCAAGTTCCAGATTTCGCATCATTTTTATTCCTGGACCTCGGGCTCCATCTTTTGGTTTTCAATTTCTAGGAGGGCACAAAAGTGAAGTCGCCTTGTGAACAATAGACTCCCTGGCCATGGATAGAGCGAGACCTTGTTAGTCCACTCCTGAACCGACAAGCACAGGTCTTGAAACGCCCTCGTCCATTCCTCTTTCGACCAATAAACGTGGGGTAGGGCGACTCCGTGGCGGGAATTACCGACCTTGTCCATAAACCGTAAGGTCATCCCAGCCAAGAACCCGTCTCTGGTATGATCTTTGAGCGCAATCCATCGCTTCGAAACCCGCTTTGCTTCTTTCAGCAAACCGATCGGTTTCTCGGTATGGTGCAAAACGTCCGCCATGAGAACGACATCGAACTCTCCTTCGTCGAACGGAAGGGTTTCCCCGTCAAAGCTAGTCATTGCAATTGCACAGTCCGGGCGTTCTAAAACATCCACTCCCACGATCTTGAGATCAGGGCGGGACCGGGTGAGCGCCCTCGCGAGCAGTCCATCCCCACAACCCACGTCTAGAACCAACAAATCCTGGGGAAGCGATGACGCAAAAAATTCCGCCAGCACCCTTACTCTTCGCTGGTGCACATAATCTCCATGGATTCGATCGATAATCTTCATCGCTTCCTTTTTATCCCAAGGATGCTCACAAAGAAACTGGTCAGAAAAAGCTGGAACCCCAATGCCGTGATCATCACTCCCGGGATCACCCACCTCATATTCCTTCCATAATCGAGCGACCCAAAATCAGACAAACGCCAATCATTGACTGCCTTGAACAAGAGGACCACACCCGTCAGCACCGCGACCCCTGAAACTAAGAGGCCCCTCTCGAGGGTTGCCCACGAATAAAACTTCTCAAGCCTCCGGTCGGGTCCGATCATTTCTGATTCCACCGCATAGGTCTTGCTGAGCAAGGCAAACATTATGGACTGGAACCCACACAGAATAAACAAGCTTGAAAAAAGTAAGGTATGCAGGTCGAAGTTGATTCCAAAAAGCGTCATCCCCGGCATTGCCAATCCGTAACCTATCGCTCCGATAAGAATCGCAAATATTCCGGGCGCGAGAAACAACCAGCGCGGCGAGTTGATCAAAAAAAACCGGAGGGTCCGCCACCCGTCGCGATAAGTTCTGAGATGTGGGGTTTGAGCGACTCGTCCGTCAGGATGAAGCGTGACAGGGACCTCGGCGATCCGACACTCCGTCCGGCTAGACTTGATAATCATCTCGATCGCAAATTCCATCCCCGTGCAGCTTTGTTTTAGATCCTCGTAGTGCGATTTCGTAAAACCGCGAAGCCCACAATAGACATCGTGAATCGGCGCCTTGAACCACCAACGGGTCAGTAAGGTAAAGAAGGGGTTTCCGAAATAACGGTGCGTAAAGGGCATCGCTCCTGGCATCACCTGTCCACCCCCGGAGGGCAAACGGCAGCCTTGGACAAGATCGAAGCCTTTTCGAAGTTTTGCGAGAAACTTAGGGATTTCGAGGAAATCGTAACTGTCATCGGCATCTCCCATAATCACAAACTTCCCGCGCGCGGCTTCGATCCCCCCCATGAGAGCACAGCCATATCCTGAGTCCTCGACGAAAACAACCCGCACCCCGCGTTCACGGGCGATCTCAACTGAACCATCAATGCTGCCATTGTCGGCTACGATCACCTCGCCGGATACGCCCTCCCTCTCCAACACTCCCAAGGCCTTTCCTAGGCAAACATCGAGAGTCTCCTCCTCGTTGAGGCAAGGAATCACGACTGATAATTCAATCTCTTTATTCGGCAATTTTTCCATCAATAATCTCCCTCTAATAGATCAGAAATTTAGTCCGGCACCATCCTTTGATCGTTTTTTTAAGTTCTCCCCTTCTCCCTTGCCTGGCCCAATTCGAATTATTAGGGTCACTCCGATGAGCAATAGCGCAATTTCCGACCACCTAAGGGAAGTCAAACTCCGCGACCTGCCTCGGAATGTGGCCTCCCAATGTGCGAAACGAAAGTGGCCTCTGGCCTGCGCCTTCTTCTATCTCATCTTAGCCCTGGTCTTGACCTTGCCGGTGGTCGAATCCCCATTTTCCACGGTCCCAATTGGCTCAGAACCAACCGCTTCAGTTCCTCTTTATAACATCTGGGCCACCTGGTGGAATGCCGACCGCCTCGCCGGCGGACTTTTTGGCTACTGGGATGCTCCCATTTTTTTTCCTACCAAGGGCTCCTTTTGCCTGTCGGAACCTCAACCCACCACCATGATGGTGGCTCCGGTCATCTGGATCACCGGATCACGGATCCTCGCCTACAACATCTACATCTGGATCTCGCTCGCTCTCAATGGGCTCTTTGCTCAGCGACTTGCGCAAACTTTCGGAATGGGCCGTTGGACCGCCCTCTGGGCTGGAACCGCCATGGTTCTCCTGCCGATCGTGCACTGGCAACTGGGAATCTCTCAACTTGCACCACTTTGGGCCATTCTTTGGACCTTGACAGCGATTGAGCAACTTTGTCGCACTCCCACCAAACGGAGGGGGGTGACCCTTGGAATCGCGGCCTCCCTTGCCTTCGTAACCTGCATGCACCACGGCCTATTCCTCGCCATCCTTCTAATCGGGGCCGCCCCCACTCTCTGGCGACACTGGATTAGGCCCAAGGAAATCAAATGCTGGGGAGTGGCATTGGCCGTTGCTCTTATTTTCACGGTCCCCTTCGTCAGCCAGGTCAAAAGCGTCACCGAAATTCATGCAATCGAGTGGGAGAAAAATCTTATTACCGACAACTCCGCGAAGGTCACTGATTACCTTCATGCTCCCTCAGATCCTGATTTGTGTATTAGTTTTGATGCGGGCAAGCAGAACCCTCTATTTCTCTCGCCGGGCGCGATTAAGTATCTCCTCGCCATCGTGGGCATCGTCTTCGGCCTACGAAACCCACAATTCCGTCGCTGGGCTTCATTTCTCCTCGCGATTGCCGTTCTTGCTTTCTTTCTCTCGCTGGGACCGAATCTTCGCCTCGGCGACTTTCAACCTTGGTGGTGGCTCAGCGAACACATTCCGGGATTCGACCGTGTCCGATCAGTAATGCGCTTTGCCTTCTTTGTTCAGATTTCAGTCATCATTTTTGCGGCCCTTGGGATAAACGGACTTTATCGATGGTCAGGCGATCGATTTTCAAAATCTGGATCACAGACCGCTAGCCGGTCGGCAGTTGTCGCGATTGCCTTCACCGCTCTGGCGAACGGCTATCCCAAAGAAGGCGGATCAGCCAATATCACCGATGTGAACCAGCACAAGAAATGGCTCGAATTCGTAGAAAAAAAGACCCCGGCTAACCAAGGCATTCTCTGTTTACCAGTTGCCCCTGGGCCGAGAGTCTGGGAATACCTTGGGACCACTGAGTTCATGTATCTAGGGACTTTTCATAAAACCCCAATTTTCAATGGCTACTCCAGCCATTTTCCGGAACACTACCGGTATTTGCGTAGCGAAATCCTCGCCGGATTCCCAACTCCAAGCATTCTCCACCAATGTTACACCGGAAAGGTCAAACATATCGTCGTGAAGGCCAAAAAGGGGAGCCCAGATAGAAGTGGCAATTTTGGTCCTTATTGGCTTAAAAGAGTCTGTGTCGATGAACTTGTCGAGGTTTACCAATTAGGTCGATATGAGCGATGAGACTAGAATCTAGGCGGAAATGGCCAAAATTCCTGGGCGTTTGATACGCCAAATCCGGATAGGAGACCGACGGCTAAAGTGAGCGGCCATGCCTTTGTCATTTTTTGTGTTAGCTTTCGCACCTTTTATATTTGATTCATTCGAACGAAAGCCAGAGCTACGGGTGTTCCACGCTCTCATGAACGAAAATAATAAATAATATGAACTTTCTCCTTGGCTCGTTCTAACTTTTGTGGAATAAACCCCTCTCTTAGGTGCACTTACGATATTTCGCACACACAGAATCGAAGAATAGATATTATGAAAATTAAAAAACTAGTAGCAAGTATTGTTGGCTTAGCATTCGCCACAACTTCTGCCAATGCCGCCCTGACTACATGGGACTTCGTTAGTAGTAACGACGGCTGGGCATCAGTTCAGGGCCAAGCATTTCTTGCCGATAATGGCGTGACAGCTGGACAGCTTAACGGCGAAGGAGGAAGAGAAGGGGACGCCGGCTGGCGTGGTGG
>DCQM01000142.1:30924-31430 GCA_002323895.1 Akkermansiaceae bacterium UBA1518 | reverse complement strand
TGTCTTAGCTAATTGCCCTTATCAGATTTTGTCTTTTTCACCGGTTTGCCATTACGGCCGACCGCCTCGGGATAACGGTCCAGAATCGCCCGTAAGCGTTTGACTTCAGCCGGGTTTTCCATGGCTAAATTCTTTGTCTCGAGAGGATCTTCTCGGTAGTCGTAAAGTTCGATTTCTGCTGACTTACGCGGGGCACCGGGTTGTTTCCATTCTACGAGACGGAATCTTTCAGTGCGGATGGCGCGGCCCATTTTTCTTTTGGGGTAAGCATGGAATGCGTGGTCGCGAACTCGTGCAGCAGGATCCTTCAGTACGGGCACGAGGCTCACGCCATCGATTGGCTGTGGCCCTGCCGGTGCGGGAAGACCGGCCAACTCGGCCAGAGTTGGGAAAATGTCTACGCTCTCCGCCAATTGGTGGGTTGAGGAATTTGCTTGGGTTACGCCAGGGGCGGAGATCAGGATCGGAATACGATTAGCCTGCTCGTAGTTGGTATGCTTTGTCCA
>DCQM01000142.1:11044-30488 GCA_002323895.1 Akkermansiaceae bacterium UBA1518 | reverse complement strand
CCAATCTGGGCGTCGACGTAGCTGGTGCTGGCGTAGTAACCATGGATGAGTTTGCGGGCCAGTTCCTTGGTGATCTGCGCGGGATCGTTTTTGTCAGGAACCGGGAAGTAGTTCCGGATTTCTCCGCCGCGCTTTTGAGCCACCTTGGGTGAGCCTTCTGGGAGATCTGAGTTATCTGCCAGTTTGAACTTTTTAGGATCATACAGATCCCAATATTTTTTGGGTGCTGAGAATGGTAAATGGGGCCGCGCAAAACCTGCGACGATAAAGAATGGCTCCTCCCTTTGCTTCGCTGCCTGAAGACGCTTGACGGTCTCCGCCGCGACGCGACCGTCGGCGTAGGCGTCGTCCTCGACATCGGGGGATTCAAAAGCGGCTCCCCGGGGAAGCTTGTTCATTCCTCCCGGGGGAGACGGTTGGTTTTGAAACATGGCCTCCTCGCGAGTTAGTCCGTCTTCCGGCTTTGATGCGGGATCGACGTATTCGATCACCTTTTCCTTGAAGTGGGGGACTGAGAACGATTCCGGATCACCCCTGTTCCCATGGCCGATGTGATAGACTTTCCCAAGAGACTCGGTCCGATAGCCATGCTTCGCAAAATGCTGTGGGATGGTAACGGCGGTCGGCCAAGTTTTCCTCAGGTGGCTGCCTAGACCGTAGAGACCGGTCGAAGTGGAATGAGAGCCAAGCATCAATGCGAATCGTGATGGTGCGCAAACAGCCTGATTGCAATACGCAAGATCAAAGCGCATCCCGCGGGCCGATAGCTTGTCCATGTGAGGTGTTTTCGCCAGTGGATCGCCATGACACCCCATGATGGGTTTCAGGTCATCGACCAAGATGAGAAGCACGTTCGGTTTCTCCCCGGCATGAAGCATCGAGCCAAACAGGCTCATAAAAAGAATCCAACCGTGAGCCAAACGCCATTCCACAGGGGAAGGGGTAATTTGGTGAGAGCTGACTAGTTTCGGTTCATGGTTGGTTTTGCTCATCATATCTAATGCTTCTCACTGGATTTTGTCATTACGATGAAGGAAGGGCGAAATTTAGACAAGCCTCCCGCTTCTAAGTATCAAAGGTCCGAAGGAGTCTTGTCGGATTTAGGCTGTTTTCTGATTCCGTTAATCTTCTCGAGCTTACGATTTCTGGAAGAATAAAAGAGATGATCAATCGCCTTGATTGATTTGCGAATGGCGATGCGTATAAAGCCCCGATGAATTTGCGAAAGAGAATTACGGTCGGCCTCCTTTTTCTGGGCTCTATTTTGGGCGTGGCCAAGGCAGCGCAGAAGCCCAACATCCTCTGGATTACCAGCGAGGACAATGGGGTTTCTTGGATTAGTTGTTATGGCGGAAAGAATACCAAGACTCCGGCGATTGATCAATTGGCCAAGGAGGGGTTCCGCTACCTTTATTGCTTTGATAACGCGGCGGTTTGCGCCCCGACACGTTCTTGTTGGATTACGGGAATGTATGGGATCTCAAATGGAACGCAGCCGATGCGGAGCCGGAATGAGATTCCGCACGACAAAATCCCATACTACCCAGATCTTTTGAAAAAGGCTGGGTATCACACCTCGAATCCTGGGAAGACCGACTACAATATTGGAGGTCGGGATGATTATGCGGCTTGGGACTTGGGGAAACAGGGAGGCAGGAAAAAGCGCGTCGCTTACGGTTGGAAGGCCCGAAAAAAGGGGCAGCCGTTTTTCTGCGTCTACAACACCACTACGAGTCACGAGAGTAAGGCGCACGGCGCTGCGAATCAGTTGAAGAATGACCCAGAGAAGATGTCCCTCTTTTCTTATCATCCTGATCTTCCAGTAATTCGGAAAAACTACGCCAAATATGCCGATGCGGTGGAGCGAATGGATGGCGACGTTGCTAAGTGCATCGCGGCCTTGAAAAAGGATGGGCTCTATGAGGACACGATCATCATTTATAATTCCGACCACGGTGGGGTTATGGCGCGAAGTAAGCGTTTTCTCTATTCCAGCGGGGTTCATTGTCCGCTGATTGTGCGGATTCCCGAGAAATACAAAGATCTATATCCCGCCGATAAACCTGGGTCGACGGTGGAGCGCCTTGTGAGCTTCGTGGACATGCCTAAAACCTGGTTGAGCCTCGCTGGCGCGGAGATCCCCTCAAGTTTTCAGGGCCGAGTCTTTTTTGGGAAAGGGGCGGAGGCTGAGCCGAAGCATCACTTGGGATTCCGCGAGCGTGCCGACGAGCGCCTTGATCACGTTCGTCTGATGCGTGACAAGCGATTTGCGTATCATAAAAATTACATGCCCTATGCGCCTGCCGGTCAGCATCTGGCGTATCTCTGGAAGGCTCCTGCGACGCCAGCCTGGGAAAAGCATCACCGTGCAGGTAAGACCGATGAAGTGACCGGACGTTTTTTCCGTCCCCGCGTATCCGAGGAGTTTTATGACAACGAGAGCGATTTCGATAACGTTAAAAATCTCATCAATGATTCTAAACATCAGGCCAAAATCGCCGAACTGAAAGCGGCGCTGCGTAAAAAACAGCTCGAGCTTTTTGATTCTGGACTTCTTCCTGAAGCAATGCGGATGCGCCGTGCTGCAGAAAATGGCATCACGATCTATGAGATGGTGCGAAACAAGAAACTCTATCCTTTAGAGGCGTATCTCGACGCATCTGATAAGGCCTTGGCTCGTGATGCGAAGAATCTCGATGATTTTGTAAAGGCTATGAACCATCAGGACGAAGGAATACGGTGGTGGGGGATTGTGGGTCTTCATTTGCTCGAGAAAGATGCGATTTCGGCCAAGGTAATTCTGAAGAGTGCTCTCAAAGACGACTGTCACGAAGTGCGTATGATGGCGGCTTGGAGCCTGGTTAAGCTGGGTGACTCCGATGATGCCGTAGCTTGCTTGGAGGATCTTCTTTTCAACGCCACCAAAAACGAGATGATGCTCCACAACATCCTCGATTGGATGGGGGAGCCGGTCTTGCCGCTGGTGAAAGAGCATCTCGCCAAGGGGGGAAGCAAGAAAGGGAAATACGGGATCAGTATCCTTGGAAGAGTGGGGGAATTACAGGGTTGGTAACAATGCCTTTATTAAAAGACTTCCAATGAGAAGAGAAAAAGCCGGATCGCGTTTTACGTTCCGGCTTTTGAAAGAATCATTTTGCCAGGTTCTAATTGAAGCCAGCGTCTGAAGACGAGGCTACTCCTCAGCAACACGGACCCGATAGAAGAATTTGGCGTTGCCTGCTGCCGCTCCGGGATCAGTGAATGATTGAATCTCGGATTGAGCGACCAGAGAATCATTGATTTCTAGCCATCCCCCAGGTTCTCCAGAAGAGCGCAGCGTGGTGCTACGGTCAACGGCATAGATGAGTCCGACCTTTGCTTGGAAGCTGAAGGTTACGTTGTCGTTGTCTGGATCGACCGAGAGTTCCGTAATGATAAGGTCCTGGTTCGCTCCGGGGATTACGTCCACCTTAGCATAATCAAGACTAGCCCAACGAGAGCTTCCGGTGGGAGTGCTTCGAACCTCTACATAGTGATCAAAACCGGGTCCAAGTTCTGCAGTACCCCCTAAATCATCAACCGTGAATTCCCAGCTCTGGGCGATGCTAAAATCTGCTTCGGAGTGGGGTTGCATTTCCCCAATCTGTTTGCCATCAACAAAGAAGGTGAGATCGTAGCTCGACTCAGAAGCTGGATCTGACTCGCTTAAATTATAAAAATCGACTGTAAAGGTGAAGGCGTCGTTTGGGCCAATTGATTTTGGAACATTAAAGTGCCAACGCATATTGGGGTCACCATTAGTCAAGGCCCTATCGTAGTAGCTTTCATTGGCTTCCACTTCGCCGACAGGAGTGTAATCACCTCCATCAACAACCGTGTTGTAACTGCCGGAAAAGTAGAAATCATCATCGATATCACGTGTAGAACCATTTCCGCCAGTATTAGCAGGATTTCCTGGCAAGAAATCCTCCCCAGATTCTTGGACCCCCGAGGCAAAAAAATTGGTGCCATTAAAGAATGCAAGATCGTTTAGACTGGCATTACCATCCCCGTCCTGTGCATCATCGTCAATTCCGATGAACCATAGAGTATTTTCATCGTTGAAAGGCTCAAAAATTCGGGCACCAAGGCGAACGATCGTAGAATCTCCATCGGAAGTGTCGTTCGAAGTCACTGCTAAGATGGCCGAAACACTTTCTGCGATCTCTCCGGGCGTTACGGCTATTTCGATCTGCGATTCAGTTCCAGGCGCCAGAGTAAGGGGCAGATTTGGGGCAATGATGGTGAAGGCGTCGGGACGCTCTCCTTCAAGGGTTAGCTCAGTGATGACTAGGTTCTGTGCTACGCCAGAATTTGTGAAAACGATGGTTTCGGTAGCGGTTTCTCCCCCTAACGGAATATCACCAAAGTTGACTGCTGTTGCTACAGAAATGTTCGGGTCATCTTCAACTTTGGGTTCGGATGATACTTCCAACTGGACATAGTCAAGGCTGCTCCAGCGGGCGCTGCCGGTGGGAGTGCTCCTAACTTCGACGTAGTGATCGAATCCTGAACCAACCTTCTCGATACCACCCAAGTCATCCATGCTAAAGTCCCAGCTTTGAGCTGAGGAGAGATCGATATCCATATGGGGTTGCATTTCCCCAATCTGTTTTCCATCGACCCAGAAAGTAAGATCGTAACTCGAGATATCTCCAGCGTTTGTTTCGTTTAAATTATAAAAGTCTATCGTAAACGTGAAGTTGTCATCTGGCGTCACGGTTTCCGGAACATTGAAATGCCAACGCATATTAGGATCTCCAGCGGTTAGGGCGCGATCATAGAAGGATTCATTTTCCGAGACGATACCGACTGGTTCGTAGCCGCCATCACCGGCTGCCGTTGTATAAACTCCAGCGAAGTAATAATCATCATCAACATCACGGGCATCATCATCCCCTAATCCGCCGACATTGGCCGGGTTGCCGGGGAGATCTTGTTCACCGCTTTCACGAACTCCTGAGACGTTAAAGTCTACTCCGTTTAGCGTGGCCGGATCGCCGAGAGTGGCATCACCGTTGCCATCTTGTGAGTTATCATCAATTCCAAGGTTCCAAATAACCGCCGCAGAGGCAGAATAGGAGAAGATACTCATGCCAACAATTATCCAAATTCGTTTAATAGACATCCTCCAAAAATGCCGATATTTTTTTTAGAGACAAGGAAAATATAAGTTTTGATTAGGGCTTGGGGAGCGTTTGTTGGGACGAAAGTTTTGCCTGCTCAGCTTGTTTTGAGGGCTTCGGTATCGCTGATTTAATTCAGCAATGCGTACAAAAATCGAGGAGGCTCTCATGAACCTCCTCGATGGAAAAATGCTTTGATGTTGACGATGAATACGGTGTCACCCGCTGTAATCGTCTTAGGATCGGCGTCTTAGGAAGAGAAAGCCAACTGTTCCAAGAAGAAGCAAGCTCGATGATGGCTCAGGAATGGCATTTCCGTTGGCCTCAAGTTGGACGTAGTCAAGGCTGGCCCAGCGGGAACTGCCGACTGGGCTAGTCCTAATTTCTAGGTAGTGATCAAATCCAGACCCTTGCTCGGCGGCTCCGCCCAGGTCACTGAGCGCGAAATCCCAGCTTTGAGCGGCACTGAGGTCAGCGTCCGAGTGGGGTTGCATATTACCCACCTGATTGCCATCAACCCAAAATGTCATGTCATAACCTGAAGTGTCTCCGGGAGTTGCTTCGTTAAGATTATAAAAATCGACCGTGAAGGTAAGCGTGTCATTTGCCCCCACTGTTTCAGGGACATTGAAGTGCCAACGCATATTAGGATCCCCATTAGTGAGCGCGCGGTCATAATATGATTCGCTAGTTGGGACGTTCCCGACTGGCGCATAGTCTCCCGCAGCAGTGGTGTAAACACCGGCGAAGTAGTAATCGTCATCGATATCACGTGTCCCACCAGATCCACCAGTGTTGGCTGGGTTGCCCGGAAGAGGGTCCTCCCCACTTTCTTGAACGCCCGAGACATTGAATGTTGCCCCGTTGAGTGTAGCAACATCGCCTAGAGTGGCATCGCCGTTTCCGTCCTGAGTTTGGTCATCGCCTCCAATGCTCCAAAGGACTGCGCCATGAGCTGGAATCGCCAATACACCGAGTAAAGTCGCCAATTTGTGATTCATAAGGTAGGTCTTCTAACTAACTGCAGATAAGAAAACAATAGAAAATGACATAATTTTTTTGATTTTTTCAAATTGACCATTGTGGCTAAAATCTAAACTTGTTTGCTTAACGGTGATGATACGGGTGACTTCAATTTTTGGCAGCATGATCATCGTGATCGGACTGATTTTCTTCCTTCTGAGGGGAAAAGATCCTAACGGTTCCTCAACTTCTAAGATTTCCGAGCGAATTCCAGCACTTGTGGCCAGCGAAGAGCTTATTTTGGACCTTACGAAGGAGCTCAAGGAAACTACCCGGGAGTTGAAGAATTTCAGTGAACCGACCTCAGGATCAGTCTCGTTAAAAAAATTAGCGATTGAGTGGTCCAGCGACGTCGATTTTTTTGATAGCGCTTCATTGAAGATCGTTAAGGGAGAGTTCACTTCCGGGGAAAAGGAACATTATGTGGCTGAGGTCGCGTTTCAGGCGGTGGTTCGAACCAAAAGTAAAAAATGGAAAGAGCATTATTCTTCCTATCAGGTCCAATGGTCCAGAAATGATGGTCATTACGAAATGGCCGATTGGACCTTGATCCGAGACCTTGATAAGCCAGAGAGATCGCGCAAATATTTTCGTGACCGCTTGGTCGAAGCATTGCCCGATCTTTCGACCCGTCGTCGCCTCACTCAATCGGAACATCGAAGGGCTTTGAGTTACCACTATAGCACCAATAAAAAAATGGTGCCCACGCAAGACTTTGAACCCATTGCAATGGTCTTCAAGCCAGCGGTTTCGGTGGTCGACGTCGATAATGACGGGTGGGATGATATTTATATCATGGTGCGCCTGGGAAAAAATTTGTTCCTGCACAATCAAGGTGATGGAACTTTTGTGGAGAAAGCTTCTGATCTCGAGCTTTCTTTCCCTGGCAATTCGACCTGCGGAATATTTTCGGATTTTGACAATGATGGAGATGCAGATCTCATGCTCGGTAGGAGTATCGAGCGAATGATTTATCTCGAGAATACCGGAGGTTGGTTTCGGATCGTCGAACAGAAAAAGACGGAGCTGCCTTTTTTGGCGACTTCTCTGGCTGCTGCAGATTACAACGGAGACGGTCTGCTCGATCTTTATGTTACGACCTATCGGAGGGGAAATTTGACCGGGAGTATCCCTGGGTTTGTAGGAGAGGAAGGAACTGATTGGTGTGCGAAATATCTCACGGCCAATGAGGCAAGGATCTTCCGGGAAAAGTATCAAGAATCTCGTAAAGAGACCCACGGAGGTTACCTAAACCAAACGGGTCCTCCTAATTGGCTTCTTAAAAATATGGGAAACGGCCAGTTCGAAAGAGTTTATTCCGACTCCTCGATTAGTAGCTGGAAAAATTCCCTTCAAGGAACGTGGGGAGATTTTGATGAAGATGGGGATCCTGATCTTGCGGTAGCAAATGACTGGGCGGTTGATCATCTTTTTCGCAATGATGGGGAAGAGGGTTTCGTTGATATCGCCTCTGAAACTGGCTTAGACCTAATGGGCTTTGGGATGGGAGCGTGCTGGGGGGACTACGATGGCGACGGGAAGGATGATCTCTTTGTCACCAATATGTTTAGCAAAGCAGGGCAACGAGTTTTGGGCGATTTCGCTGAGGTTGACCCCCGCTTTGTGGAGGCGGCATCGGGTAATTTTCTTTACCGTCAGAATGAGGGGAAGTTTGAACAACTTGCAGGATATGGAGGATCAACGATCCCTGTTGCCAGGTCTGGTTGGTCCTGGGGTGGCCAATTTGTTGATATCGATAACGATCGAGATCTCGATATTCACGTTTTGAGTGGGTATTTTACCGCTCCACGTTCTTTTGAATCGGATATTGATTTGTGAAGTAATCTTTGGCGCACGGTCGTGCGGCAGGACGAAAATATCGGAGGGGAAATTAGTAAATCAGAAGCTTGGGATCAAGACCCTCAGACTGGGATCGTCGATGACTTACTGGACGCCCGTGTCGAAGCGGGTGATGAAATGGTGGACGGTAAGCTTCGGGTCCACTCTCTGAGTGGTCACGAGCGAAACAAGCTTTACCGCAATGATGGAACTCGTCCGAACTTTTCAGACCAGTCTGGTCTTTCCGGTTTGGACGATGAATCGGATAGCCGAGCGTTTGCCATTTTTGATTATGACCGGGACGGGTGGAGTGACATCGTTTCGGTGAATGCCATGAATCCGCTGACACGGCTATTTCACAATGAAATGGGTGATGAAGGTCAGAGCGGTAATTTTATCGCTCTTTCTTTCAAGGGAGGTAATCGAACTGCTACCGCATCAGATTGGAGCAATCGTGATGGATATGGCGCCCGGGTTGAAGTTAAGAAGGGAGACGAGAGGATCGAGAGAGAGCACCGATGTGGTCAAGGGTATGGCTCACAAAATAGCGCTGTCATGATTGTTGGATTGGGCGATTGGGAAGAAGTTGACGAGGTGCTTGTGAGGTGGCCGTCTGGAAGGAAATCCATCGTCAGTCGAGTCAAGCAAGGAGAGTGGCTGACTGTCGACGAGCGGGGGGGCGAGGAGCGTAATCCCTACCGCCGGAATGTGAAATCAAAACAGAAGTCTCTTCTAGGCAAGGCAGTCTTCCCGCTCGGGTATCAATCCAAAGCTCGTTTGACGGTTTGGAAGGGAATGGCCACGTGGTGTCCCGCTTGCGCTCGTTACCGGCCATATTTCGAGCATCTCAAAGCGATGACTCAGGGGCTTGGCGTGGAATTCCGTGGCTTTCCTCTTGATGAAACTGAGGGCCGCGAAGCCCTAGTTGCTTATCAGAATAATCATAATCTTCCGTATGATTTACAAACGGACCTCTCGATGTTGGACCGTAAAAAAGCAGAGGTGTTTCTAGAGCGTTGGATCGGAGCGGCTGAGCTACCGTATCCCACTTCTGTTGTGACGAACCAACGAGGAGAGATTCTGTGGGCAGGTGCTGGAGCGCCTACTGTGTCAGAGCTTCGTCGTTTTCTTGTCGCCGAGTGATTGACCTTTCAGAAAGGACCAATCTCCCCAGAGCTGGGTTGGATAGATTCCGAACAGGAAAAAATTGGATTACTTACCGAAGGGCTTCAACGCCGGGTCTCCAATCACCACATAGAGCAATGAATTCTGTGCGGGTTTCTTTGTTTTCTTTCGTATTATAAAGTCGCCCGATTTGATCTCTTTTAAATTGATCAGCCCGTTGATTAATCGCTGGTATGCTTCGCCTACCGTCTTTCCCTCGAGCCAATTTTCTAGCACGGGATAAAGGTGAGGGAAACCTGAGCTAAGCCTTTGGTGTCCAAATGCAACTATGGCGCCTTGGTCGATGGCGCGGAGTATAAAAGCATCTCGCTTTTTTACGGTATAGCCGCCGGGGGCGTCACGTATTTCTGGAAGATCCGACTTTTTAGGTGAGGCAGAAAAACAGGATCCAGTTAATAATACCTTCCCCTGCAAGTTCGAAGGAATCCCTTGGATATCAACACTGCAGGACATCCCGGGCACCCCATGCCCATGCATGATTATCAAGTTTGATTCGTTGAACTTGCTAGACAATTCCGCGGAGAACGATTCGATAAACTTACCGCCACCTGGGGCTTCTAAATTCCAAACTTGGTTACCTTTCAGCCGGGGCGCGGTCTTTGCTTTCTTTCCGTAAATTACAACGACAGGTGTTTCCAAGTTACGCTTGTGAAAATGTTGTCGTAGTATTGCAGCCTTTTGGAGAGATCTTGTTTCGGTATCCCTCAACACCTGACTGATCGCAATCGGCTTTAATTTTTCGATAGGGATAGGATTATGCTGTAACGACTGCTCGATGAGTTTCGAGAATGCCTTCGCATTAGAAGCTATTAAAAATCCGGGGAATACATCGAGTTCCGGATCGCTATCTAAGGTCGAAAAAAGTTCCCACATCCCCATCAACATATTTTCCCGGAACGAGTCGAGCCGTGGTGCGATCGCGGCATACTTCGGGCCAATTGCACGAAGCTGCTTCTGTAACTTATTAAATCTTTCCTCTTGTTCGTGTAACAAAGCCAAGTTTGGCACATGCACAATCTGTCCTTTGTGGTGTGCGGCAAGCTTTTGCAACGATTCCAAGTAGGCTTCATCGACGTGATCGGTTAGGACGACATACTCGGTTCCGCCAACGGCATGTTTTTCTGTCCCAAGCAAGAAGGCTGAATTACGGGCCTCTTCACGTGACAGTGGGACACCTTTTTTAAGTCGCTTCAGCTCGCTCATCCTAGGAATCACAAATTTTGGTGGCCCCATTTTTTGTTTTTGAGCTCGCAGCAAAGTCCCATCAGCTGCAATTCCAAAGCGCTTGCGAAAATCAATGACCTCTTGGGGGGGAACTTTATTGTCACCATTTACATCCCAACGAGCAAACTGCCTTGCATAGCGGCTACCGGTAACTTCGCTGGCTTCTAATAGGCCATCTTTGTTGCCATCGTGATTCTTGTAAATCTCGGTAACTGGCGGCTGTTGCCCCTGAGCGTATCCTACATAGGAGGTGGAGACGACCATCATTAAGGTGCAAAAAATGAAAAAATGCATGGGAGGTTGTTGATGAACTACTGGGTAGATCTACAGTTTCTGCTAGGAATTTACTTTTGGCGAGAGGACTTTAAGCGGCCCCTTGTCTCTCGAAGAAAAGCGAAAGGCACTTTTGGTGTGGTCGATGCCAAGGAGGTGAGATTCTGTGGGTAGGTGCTGGGGCGCCTACCGTGTCAGAGCTTCGTCGCTTTCTTGCCGCCGAGTGATGAACATATACCCCTTTTCCCCCTCCACTCCGGTCCAAGACCGGAGAAGCGTGCAGGCTCCCGGTGGGCCCATCGCATTCATTGGTGCAACCGGAGAAAACTATTCCGCTCTCAGCGCAAGAATTGGGATCTCCCATCCGAAATCGACCTGCACCTACCGGGAACGCCTTCTCTCCCTAGCTTGATGGCCCTGACGCCAGGGCTAGAAGATTCTAATTGACGCATCGTGACGAAAGTGTCACTTTTCCCCTCAGCGATAGTCCTTTATGGACAAAGCTAGACAAACTCATGCTTCAAATTATGAAACAAACAACAAAAATTGCGGCGTTTGCTGCCCTCAGTCTTGGAGTTGCTCAGGGAGCGCTCGTCACTGAATATATAAATGGGGGCGTAGGGAGCTCAAATTCTGCTAATGGAGTCCACACTCTTGGGGACGATACTGCAGCTGGTGATTTTTGGAACGGTGGAGACACTGGAACATATCTTCATGAGAGTGAAAGGGTGACCGGGAGTTTCTCGGCAGTCGTTCGTGTTGTCGGTCAATCCGAAGCTGCCAGTGGTCGCTGGGGCAAGGCCGGAATCATGGCTCGTGACAGCCTTCTTCCAGGTAGCTCCTCTGGGATGGCCCAACTAGCATCTGGCAACGGCTCTCAACCCGGGGGTAATAACCCTGTGCCGGTCCGTCTTGCAGGTCGCACCTTAAATGACGGTAACGGAGGATTTGAGATTCCCGTGAACAATGCTGACGGTGAAATTGCCAACGATGTCTTCCTCGCCGACGGTGGCGTGAATGTTTCTTGGCTTCGCCTCGATTACAATGCTTCGACCAACGCATTCACCTCTGGATTTGCGGCAGATGTTGACGGTGCCGCTGGGGCTTGGGCATTCTCGGATGCCAAGAGTGACGTTATAGACACAAATTCGGCCGATGGTTGGTATGTGGGAATGGCCTACAGTGCCCATAGTGATATGGGGATTGCCGCTGGCGAAGGGATTCACACTGTTTCTTTCGACAACTTCAGCATTTCTTCCCAGATTCCTGAGCCTTCAACGAGCCTTCTCGGCCTCGGTGGTCTTCTCTTTCTTGCGATCCGTCGCAAGCGATAGAGAAGAAATCTTGGATTTACTTTTTAAGCCGTCGGAGAGATCCGGCGGCTTTTTGTTGGCCTCAACCGACCGATCAGTTAGCCTTTAGCCCTCGATCTTTATGCTGAAGAAGCTCATTTTTTTTCTCCCGATCTGCGCGATCGCTCAAGAGACTTCCGCCCCGCTTTCTGTGATCCCCGGATTGGAAAAGAACCGTTTTGATTCGGCGATCCGCTCGGTGGCCAAGCTCGATGATCCCACCGTCGATGGCTGGAGCACCGAGGCTTTTAATGAAACTGCAGGTGAGCAATTTAAAAAGATCGCCGATTTTCTGGCCTCGGATCACAAGACTTTTCCTGAAGGCCTAGCGCATCCCGCTTTTCGGCTGATGGCCTCTCCTGCCAGAGGCGCGACCTCCGCGTTTCAAGATCAATCACTATCGGTTTTGAGAGCGGCTTCGCCTGATCTGGAGATCTCGGAGAGATTTCAAAAAGCACTCACTGAATTAGCGGAACCCCTCGCCGGACTCAGCGAGATTCGGTCCAAGTTTAAAACAATCCGGGTGGAGCCCGGTGACGAGGGCACGACCACCGTGACCTACGTACAAATCGGGGGGCGTGACCTCTCGAAAGCAGTGCAACTCAACGCGACCTGGAAATGTCTCTGGGATACATCCCTCGACCCTCCATTACTGAAGAGCATCGAGGTGTCGAATGATGACCAGGTGAGTCATTCCTTAAAAAATGGTCAGTCAATTTTCTCGGAGTGCACCCGTTCGGTTTTTCAAAATCCCGAGACCTTTGATCGTCAGTTGATCTATGGCATTGACCATTGGACCTCTCGATTTGATGGCGCGATTGCCCGTCCGGCGGCGGGGCATGGCTTGGCGATTGGGGATGTCAACGGGGATGGACTGGAAGACCTTTACCTTTGCCAGCCGCCCGCCTTGCCCAATCTCCTGTTGATCCAAAATCCGGACGGCACCGTCACGGATACCGCCCTCGCAGCCGGGGTGAACTGGCATGAAGAGACCCGGGCGGCTTTGTTAAACGATCTCGACAACGATGGTGATCTCGATCTGGTCGCAGTCCTCGGCAGCAAGGTCGTGGTGCAAGCGAACGACGGAAGCGGGAAGTTTGAATTGAAAACTGTGATCGATTCGGCCAGTAGCCTCTTTTCGATCAATGCCATCGACTATGACGGCGATCAGGATCTCGATCTTTTCATCTGTGGATATACCCTGAGTTCGGGTGTGAATCTCGACGATGTCTTTGCTAATCCTATGCCCTTTGAGGATGCCAACAACGGGGCACCTAACCTGATCCTACGCAACGAAGGGGGGTGGAATTTCACGGACGTCACCAGCGAAGTTGGGCTGGATCAAAACAACATGCGCTTCAGCTACGCCTCTTCCTGGGATGACTTCGACCGCGATGGTGATCTTGATCTCTACGTCGCAAACGATTTTGGCCGTAACAATCTTTATCGGAACGATGGCGGCAAGTTCACCGATGTCGCGGCCGACTTGGGGGTGGAGGATATTGGGCCGGGAATGTCGGCATCCTGGGGCGACTACAACAACGATGGCTTTCCCGATATTTACGTCAGTAATATGTTCTCGTCGGCCGGCAATCGCATCACCACTCAGTCACAATTCAAAGCTGGATTGAAGGAGGAGGATAAGTTGGATTTTCGTCGTCATGCCCGGGGGAATTCTCTCTTTAGAAATCGAGGCGACGGAACCTTTGAGGACGTCAGCGTGGAGCTTGGCGTGACCCTAGGTCGTTGGGCCTGGGGGTCGACTTTTGTGGATATGAACAACGATGGTTGGGAGGATCTTTATGTCACCAACGGCTTTCTAACGGCGCAGGGGAAAGACCGGGATTTGTGAAGTTTTATGTGGCGCCAGGTCGTGGCGCAATCTCCCGGAGCCAATGCTCCAGATGGCGAAGTCCTCCGCTATGATGTCGGTTGGAAGGCTCTGAATACGATGCTCAAAACCGGACGCTCGTTAAGTGGACACGAGCGCAATTGCGCTTTTTTAAATACCGGAGGTGCCCGCTTTGCCGATGTGTCCCAGGTGACTGGGCTCGACTTTGATGACGATGGCCGCGCGATCGCGACGGTGGATTGGGACCAAGATGGGGATCTCGATTTTTGGATTGTGAACCGCACGGCCCCCCAGGTTCGCTTCCTTCGAAACAATACCGATAACGCCAATCACTTCATCCAGTTCCAGCTTCGCGGAACACGGTGCAATCGTGATGCCATCGGAGCGCGCTTGGAGATTCGGTTCAAAGGAAACCTTAAACCTCGCATCCAGACCGTTCGATCAGGTGGGGGCTACCTTTCGCATTCTTCCAAGTGGCTTCACTTTGGCCTCGGAAAGACCAAGCCAGAAATTGATTTCCTCACCGTCGTTTGGCCGGATGGTTCCACCGAATCCCTTCCTTCTATCCCGACGGATCAACGTTATACCATTGTTCAAGGAAGTGGGCGGGCCCTTGCCGCGGATTCGAAAAAAAGAACGATCGCACTAACCCCGGGAAAGATCGAGCCCCCGGCAGTCACGGATCAAGCCCGTATCGTTTTGATTCAACCCTTGCCCATTCCAGGGATGGAGTTTTCGGGTCAGGATGGATCGGTGCAATCGGTCATTCCGAGCGATGGAAAACCCCGGCTGGTCACTTTGTGGGCAAGTTGGTGTCCCTGTTGCATGGGCGAACTTGAGGAGTGGAAGGCTGAACATGAGACCTTCAAAAATGCCGGGCTGGAAGTGGTGGCGATCAACATCGAACCCAAGGTTGATCAACAACAAGCGGGGCTCGTTTTTGTGGAAAAGAAGTTTCCCTTCACACTCGGATTTGGTTCCGAAAAAATCGGCGAACAATTGGACGTTGTCCAGCGCGCCATTCTCAGTCGACAAAGCCCCTTACCGCTTCCGAGTAGTTTCCTGATCGATGGCAAGGGCCAGCTTTGCGTGATTTACAAAGGTCCTGTTTCTCCAGAGCAGGTGGCGCAGGATGTTCAAATCATGGGCGCACCCTTGGATCGAGTCCTAGCGGCCAGTAGTCCGTTTCCTGGGAAGTGGCTCGGAATTCCATCCGGATCGTCACCCAACTCGCTTGCGATTCGCTTTGTGGAAGGGGGCTTCACCGCCGAAGCGGAATCATACCTCAAGCGCTTAATCGATGGGGGCACGGAAAGTCCCACTTTTAACGCGGGCAGCGCTTTCGTCCTCCTTGGAGCCATTTTTGTTGATCAAAAGCGCTTTCCAGAGGCCGCCAAGGCCTTTCAAAAAGCTCTCGAGGCAGATCCCGACCATCGCCAGGCCTCGATTGAACTTGCCGGGGTCTTGATGGAGATGGGCCAGCCAAAGGAGGCGGTTCCTCATTACCTCAAAGCGATTGAACGCCGACAAGATGATCCGGAACTCCACTTCAAGTTGGGTCTTGCCTATCTCCGTTCCCGCGAGCTCGGAAAGGGCATCTCTTCCCTAGAATTCTCAATTCAATTACGGTCCACTCCGCTCGCTCACTACAATCTTGGGAATGCCCTACTTGGAGCTGGGAAAGTGAAGGAAGCAATGGCGAACTATTCCGCCGCGATTGAACTCGATCCCAACCTAATTCCTGCGGCCAATAATCTCGCTTGGCTCCTGTCGACTAATCTAAATGACGATCTGCGTGACGGAGCCCGGGCAGTCGAACTTGCCCGAAAAATTTGCGCAGTCCCCGCTCAGCGCAGTCCCTCCAGTCTCGATACGTTGGGTGTAGCGTATGCCGAGGCCGGTCGCTTTCCGGAAGCGATCAAGGCCGTGGAGGAAGCGCTCACGTTGTTGCAAAACCCGATCGATCGAGCAAGCTTTCAAAAGCGACTCTCTCTCTACGAATCTCGCAAACCTCACCGCGAATGATGAAACGTCTTTCCTTGCTGTTCCTCTCTCTCGTTTCCTGTTCCGAAAAAAAAGAATCAGGCCCTGTGATTGAGAAAGATGTTGATCCGGTCGTCGTCAATGATCTCGCGGTTCTTCCCGTGGCGGAGGCTCAGAGCTACGACAAAGCCCTCCACGAAATCGTGGTTCGCGAGGATCCCACGCTCGATGGCTGGGATTCGGAAGCTTTCGCGGAGGCGACGATGAAGCAGTTTAAGATTCTCGGGAAGACCCTCATTGCAAATACTCCGCTTTTGACGAGTGGCGTTGTCGCGCCAAGTCCCAACGAAGTTGGCACTGTCCCTAATCTCGACCGGAAAATTTATGATCAGGAGGGCTTGTCGATTGTCTCGGGAGGCGGACCAGCAAGCTTGACTGCGCCTTTCTTCACCGATGCCATTGACCCTTGGATCAAGTTCAAGATTGTCAACGTGGAACTCAAGGGGAAGGTGGCCGTGACCGATATTTTCGTTCAAGCCTCGGGCAAAAAATCCGAGGGCTCGATCCAGCAGGTGAATGCCAAATGGCAGGTCTTTTGGACCCTTAAATCGCCTCCCCAGATTTTTGAAATCCGCATTATTGAGCACGACTTCATTGATTCAAATGGCAGTTTCACGGATTGTACTGCGGAGGCCCTGACAGATCGCAAACTCATCGATTCCCAGTTCGTCTATGGCCGTGAGCATTGGTTTAGTCAGACCGAAAATGCTCTCGGGGTGGAAGGTCGCGGCAATGGTATTGCGATTGGTGACGTTAACAATGACGGGCTCGAAGATCTCTACTTCTGCCAATCAGCTGGTCTTCCGAACCGCCTCCTCCTCCGTCAACCCGATGGTTCACTCCGTGATCTTTCGGCGGCCGCTGGAGTCGATTGGCTCGACACCACGCGCGCCGCTCTTTTTGTCGATCTCGATAACGATGGCGACCAAGACTTGGCCCTCACTATGGGGACGCGTCTCGTCCTTCACGAAAATGTTGGGAACGGAACCTTTCCAATCCGAGCCGTCTTGGTATCCAAGAGTGTTCTCTTTTCGCTCAATGCTATCGACTTCGACCGCGACGGAGACCTCGATCTTTTCACCTGTGGATATAGTGGCGCCGGACAAATTAGCCCAGCGGATGTCTTTGCTAGTCCCATGCCCTATCACGATGCCAACAACGGGGCACCTAATGCCCTCCTCGCCAATGACGGCCGCTGGGGGTTTCGGGATGTCACCGCTGAGACTGGTCTGGGTGTTCACAACCTCCGTTTTTCGCTGGCTTCAGTTTGGGAGGATTATGACAACGACGGTGATCAGGATCTCTACGTCGCCAACGATTTTGGCCGAAATAATCTCTACCGAAACGACGATGGAAAATTCACCGATGTCGCCGCCGAGGCGGGCGTCGAAGATATCGGGCCTGGCATGTCGGCGTCGTGGGGGGATGCCAATAACGATGGCCTCAGTGACCTTTATGTGAGTAATATGTTCTCCTCGGCCGGGAGTCGGATCACGCGGCAAAAGCAATTTCAGTCTGGTCTCGACTCGGAAAGTCTCGCGAGTTTTCAACGCCATGCCCGGGGGAACTCCCTCTTCATCAACCAAGGCGATGGGACCTTCATTGACGTCGCAGAGAGTTCAGGGGCCGTGATGGGTCGCTGGGCTTGGGGCTCGCTCTTTGTGGATCTCAATAATGATGGCTGGAAGGATCTCTACGTCACCAACGGCTTCGTTACGGCAGAGAAACCGGACGACGACTTATGAAGTTTCTGGTGGCGCCAGGTCGTGGCGCAGTCCCCGGATGAAAATGCCGCATCGTCCGATGTCCTTCGCTATGATCTCGGGTGGAAGGCCATCAATGATCTCCTTCGGCAAGGTCGCTCACTGAGTGGGCAGGAGCGAAATTGTTGCTTCCTGAATTTGGGTCAGGAGAAGGAGCTTCGATTTGCGGATGTTTCGGCCGCCATTGGCTTAGACTATCCTGACGATGGTCGGGTGTTGGCTCTTAGCGATTGGGATTTCGATGGTGATCTTGATTTCTGGATCGCCAATCGCTCCGGCCCCCAGGTTCGCTTTCTTCGCAATGATTTTCGGAAGCCCGAGTCCGGCTTCATCGCCTTTTATCTGCGCGGAACAAGTTCAAACAAAGACGCCATCGGATCCCGCGTGACGATCACGATGGACGACGGACGTATCCGGAGCGAAACTCTCCGGGCGGGAGAGGGCTATCTTTCCCAATCTAGTAAGTGGCTGCACTTTGGAACGGGGACGGATGCCAAGGTCTCCGCGGTGAAAATCCGTTGGCCAAATGGTAAAGAGCAGGCCCTGTCCAATCTCGAAACCGGGCAACGCTATCTCGTCACGGAAGGGAAAGAAGGTGCTCAGCCTTGGAAAACACCCCAGTTCAAAGCCCTTGCCGAATCCCCCCTGAACGAACCTCCCTTGGATGATACAACAAGGATCGTGTTACTTGCTCCACTTCCTTTACCCGATCTCGAGGGCTTGACCCAGGGGGTCAAAAAAGCGCGCCTCATCAACCTCTGGGCCAGTTGGTGTCCGGCTTGTCCGATCGAGCTTTCGGATTGGGGGAAGAGTGCCACGGAGCTTAAAAAAGCGGGGCTCGAGATTTTCGCGGTCAATGTCGATGAGAAAGAAGATCGCGCTCATTGGGAGGTCTTGAATCTTCCCTTCGAATACCGCTTTGGGAACGAAGGACTCGTCACGAAATTTGATGTCATCCAGCGAGCGATCCTCAGTCGACAACGCCCACTTCCGGTCCCGTGTAGTTTTCTCATCGATGCGGCGGGCCGCTTGCGCGCGATTTATAAAGGACCTGTTTCGGCGGAACAAATTCTCAGTGACCTCCGTTTGATCGACGGGAGGGCCAAGGAAACTCTCGCCGCCGCCTCGCCGCTTCCCGGACGTTGGGGGCAGCCTCCCGGCGGATCATCACCACAGCAAATTGTCATCAAATTCCTCGAAGGAGGCTTTACCGAAGACGCTCGGAATTACCTCGAAGCACTCATTCAAGATCCTGAAACGAAAACGGTGGGTCTTTTAAATTTACTCGGGGGTATCTATCTCGATCAACAGGAGTTCAGCAAGGCGGCTGCCGTTTTCCGGAGTGCCCTCGTTCTCGATCCGAACGATCGGAAAGCGCACCTCGAATTGGGGACCTTGTTTTTGGCCGCGAAACAGGGCTCCCTTGCCGAAATTCATTTTAGCAAGATCCTCACGATGACGCCGAACGATCCTGATCTGCTCCAACAGCTCGGGAGGTCGTTTCTCTTCCAAGGGAAGCTCGATTCCGCGCGGGAGGCCTTGGAGAAGGCCCGCACGCTTGCTAATTCATCGGGGCTTGAGGCGAGCCTTGTTGAGCTTGCGACCTCTTATTTCGATGCGGGGAACTTTGATCAGGCTTCGGATGCTCTTGAGCTAGTTCCGCTTGAGACCTCGGGTGCCGAGGCTCTCCGGGAACGTCTCGGAAGTGCACGTTCGGGCGAGTAG
>DCQM01000142.1:0-10669 GCA_002323895.1 Akkermansiaceae bacterium UBA1518 | reverse complement strand
TAAACCTGCTATTAGACTAAAGTAAATAGGGTGAAATTTCTATACTTTCGGTCGTGAAAGTCTAGCTACTAATGATGTCCTGAGCCCAGTAATACTGGGCTCGGATGGCAAATAAATTTAAGCGAAAATCTTTCTTAGGCCAAAATATCTTTGATGATGTGCCCGTGGACGTCGGTGAGGCGCATGTCTCTCGAAGAAAAGCGAAAGGTACTTTTGGTGTGGTCGATGCCAAGAAGGTGAAGCATGGTGGCGTGAAGGTCGTGGATCTCCACCTTGTTTTCGATGGCTTTGTATCCCCATTCGTCGGTCGCACCGTAGGAGATTCCGGGGTTTACGCCACCGCCCGCGAGCCAGGTGGTGAAGCCGAAGGGGTTGTGGTCGCGGCCGTTTCCTCCTTGAGCGAAAGGGGTACGCCCGAATTCGCCGGTCCAGATGACGAGGGTTTCCTCGAGGAGGCCGAGTTTTTTCAAGTCGGTGATAAGAGCCGCGATCGGTTGATCGACCGTTTTACAGTTTTTGTTGTGACCATCGACAAGGTTGCTGTGTTGGTCCCAGCGATCACCGTTTCCGCCGGGGCACGTCAGTTCGATGAAGCGAACCCCTCGCTCGACGAGGCGGCGAGCAAGAAGGCATTGTTGGCCGAAGGTTTTGGTCTGATTAAAATCGGACTCTAGCCCATACATTTTTTTTACGGTGTCCGATTCGCCAGAGAGGTCCATGAGTTCTGGGACCGCGGCTTGCATGCGGAAGGCAGTTTCGTAATTCAAGATGGCGGATTCGATTTGCTCCGCACCGGCGAAGCGATCTTTAGAGGAAAGATCCAGCTGGCGCATGAGATCTAGTTTTCGCCGTTGAAGTGCTTGGCTGGATTCGGCAGGTTTGATATTCGCGACGGGGGTGTTCCCGGGATTAAAGATTGATCCTTGATAGGCGGCAGGAAGGTAGCCGGAATTGAAATTATCAAGCCCTCCCGGAGGGATTAAGCCTCCGTTAAGGACCACAAAACCGGGTAGGTTTTGGTTTTCAGTTCCAAGACCATAGCCAACCCAAGCACCCATGCTGGGACGGCCTTGAAGGCCCGATCCGGTATGGAGAAAGTAGTTCGCCGCAGTGTGTTCGGGGAACTTGGAAGTCATCGATTTGATGAAGGTAAGATCGTCGGCTACTTTAGCAATATTGGGGAATAGGTCGCTGACCCATGCCCCTGACTCGCCATGCTGTTTGAAGGCCCAGGGAGATTGCATGACCTTTCCGATGTTGTCGAACTGGGTGGGTTCGAGTTTTCCGATGGCTTTTCGGGGATCTTGGCCGTTGAACTTTTTCAGCAAGGGTTTGTAGTCGAAGGTGTCGACGTGCGAGGGGCCACCATCCATGTAGAGAAAAATGACGTTTTTTGCTTTGGGTGCGTAGTGGGTTTTTTTTGGTGCAAGGGGATTTGTTGGGTTGTAGTCCGCTTTTTCTGCAGAAGAGTTTTCGGCGAGGAGAGCTGAGAGGGCAACTGCTCCAAATCCACAGGCGGATTGGTTGAGCATCTCGCGGCGGGTGAGCGAGGAAGGGCGAAAGTTTCGGCAGTGCATGATGGGGCGAAGTGGAGAGGGATAGGGGAGTCTTTTAGTTCAAGAAAATGAAGTCTTTAGTATTCCAGATCGAATGAGCAAAGTCCTGCCAGGCGGTTTTTTGGGATGGATGTGATTCAATCCAGGCGAGGGTCGTTTCTAGTTGTTCGGATGAAGGGCGACGGGCGGAAGCCTGAAGGAACATTGTTTTGATCCGGGTTTTTTTGTCTTTGATATCTGCGGTTGAGTTAGCCCAGCGTTTGGACTCGCTTACGACAAAGGGGTCATTCATCAAGGTTAAGGCTTGAGCAGGGACGTTGGAAACGGTGCGTCTCGCGACTGAGGAAAAAGGGCTGGGCATGTCGAAGGCCAGCATCATGGGAGGAAGGAAGTTACGGCGGATACTGGTGTAGATAGAGCGGCGGCCGGCGCCATCGAGTGGGCCCGACCCAGGACGGCCCCGGCCTTGCATGAAGCTAGTGATGTGAACGGGAACCGAATTACCGTAAAGCTTAGGATCAAGGCGACCAGAGATAGCGAGCATCGAATCGCGGATCGCTTCGGCCTGTAGGCGACGAACGGGAGCTTTATGCAGGAGAATGTTTTCGGGGTCGGTATCAGCAAGATAGCTAAGGCTAAGATCTGAATGAGGGGTGGCTGACTGACGGTAGGTTTTTGAGAGAACGATTTGGCGGATAAGTTTTTTCCGAGACCACTTTCCTTCGATAAAAGAAGCAGTGAGGGAATCGAGGAGCTTGGGATGCGATGGGACGATTCCCATAGGCCCAAAGTCATCAACTGTTGGGACGATACCGCGGCCAAAAAGGTGATGCCAAATACGGTTCGCGGCAACCCGAGCGGTGAGTGGATTTTTTCGTGAAACGACCTGTTCTGCGAGCTCAAGACGGCCGGAAGCATTTTTTGGAGGTGCGATAGTATCGCCCCCAAGTGCGGTAAGAAAGCGGCGGGGAACTTCTTTTCCAAGATTTTTGTGCGAGCCTCGGATATGGACGTAATCATTTTCGGGAGTGCCATCGGTGACCGAGAGGATAGTGGCCGAAGGGTTTGGAATTGCATCCGAGATTTTTTTAGCGGCTTTGGAAAGATCTTTGAGTTTTTTGGCGATTTGCTTCTCAGGCTTTTTGGCATCTGAATTGGCAGAGAGAATTCCATCAATTTTCGGGAGATCGCGTGTAGTGCACACGGCTTTCACTTCGATCGCTCCGGGGCCGGAATCGATAATTTCAAGGTAGGCTTTTTGCCCGGACTTTTGGGCGATATCCTTACTGCTCAGAGTAACCCATTGCCATTTGTCGCCGGTCTTGATGTCCTTGTGGGTGCCACTGAAAAGAAGCCCATTGAAGACTTGCATGAAGTGGCCGTCAATCGTGAGGCGGACTTTGGCTGTCCCTTTGACGTAAAGGTGAACACGATCGCCATTAATTGTGAAAGTGGGGGTGCGAAGAACACCGTGTAGTTTTTCTCCATAGCGGCCACTGTCGTATACGGCATTTTGGGTAATAGAGTTTTTGACAGGGATCCAAGTAAGAGCAGGAATGGATGAATCACCGAAGGCCTGACCGGAGGGGAACCAGTTGGAGTTGGTGGGGAGAAGGAGTCCTTCGGGAGCATTTGCTGGAGGAGTTACTTGAATCTCCAAATCCTTGAAATTATTATTTCCATCATCCGCGATCTTCTCAATTTCTTTGATGCCCCGGGCAATTTTCTTTCCAAGATCTTGTGTGTATTCATTTCGTCGGGTGCTTTGAAGGTAGCCAGTGAGGGCGTAGTAGTCTTCAGTCGAGATCGCATCAAATTTGTGATCGTGGCAACGGGCACAGGCGACTGAAAGGCCAAGGAATGATTTCGAGAAGGTGTCGATCATGTTGTCGATCCGTATGGCCTCGTCTCCTCGAACATCCGTTGGTGAGTGGGTTGCTTCACCGAGATACCAAAAGCCGGTGGCGATAATGGATTCGTTGGTTTGATTCTCAGGGTGAAGTCGAGGCTCTTGAAGGAGGTCGCCAGCGATGTGTTCCGCGACGAACTGGTCATAAGGAACATCCGCATTGAGCGCGCGTATGACGTAATCACGGTATTGATGGGCGTTGTGAATCGGGTAGTCGAACTCGTGACCATGACTTTCAGCATAGCGCATAAGGTCTAGCCAGTGACGACCCCAACGTTCGCCGAAGTGAGGGGAGGCGAGGAGACGATCGACGGTTGAAGCGATGGCTGTATCTAGATCGCTAACAATGTCTTTTTCGAAGCGTTCGATTTCTTCGACCGTTGGAGGTAGGCCGGTGAGGTCGAAGGTCAGGCGTCGGAGAAGAGTGACAGGTTCAGCATGGGGAGCGGGGCGAAGTTTTGCGGCCTTGAGCTTTTTGCCAATGAGATCATCGATGAAGCCTGGAGCTCGGGGAGCTGGAGCAAGAGGCTTCCAGCTCCAATGCTCCGATTTGCGTTTTGCGAGGTCGAAGGCGTTGGCTTTGTGTTTGGCCGCGGAAGCTTCTCCTGCTGGCCAAGCTGCGCCGTTTTTGACCCAAGTTTCAAAGTCGGCGATGACAGCATCCGGTAGTTTTGATTTAGGCGGCATTTCCATGTCGGTGTCCGTGTAGCGGATCACTTCAATGAGGAGCGATTTTTCGGGGTCACCAGGAACGATAGCTGGACCGGTATCCCCGCCTTTAAGGAAACCAGCCCGGTTATCGAGGTAGAGAGAAGCCTTGAGCTTTTTCGAGTTAGAGGAGTGACATTTGTAGCAATGTTCTGCGAGGACAGGCCTGATCTTCTTCTCGAAAAATTCCAGGCTGCCGGACGAAAAATTTTCCGCAGCGGGAACCAGCGGGATACCAGAAATAAAGAGGAGGAATCCGAGGACGCATTTAGTAGGCGTGGCCATGATAAGGAAACGTAGTAAGATGTAGGAAATTACAAGCAACTCCCTCTATTATTGTCTCCACGACCCATTCTGGGCTTGAATTTCCTCAAAGGTCCTGAAGCGATCCCGAGCAGAGTGGATTATTTCCCTAAAACAAATTCTTGAGTTAATACAGATTCCCATTTTGGAGGGGTTTGAGGATAAGACCAGTAATGACCTAAGGCGTATCTACCCGGATAATTCGGAGATAGCGCTTCGCCCGGTCCATCTTAACAATCGGGGGGTCGGTAAGAGAATCTAGATAGGTGATAGCGCTCCGTCCGCTGGCCATTGCTTCAGCTGGGACCCGGCTCCACGTCTTAAGGTCCTCAGACCACTGGATTTCCAAACTTCCAAAAGCGAACTCTGCTGCGGTCTTAAGAGTTGCACCCGCTTGGCTGAAATCAAAAAGCTGATCGGGGGCTGTGGCCCGACTAAAGCCTAGGGCAAAATAATGGTAGTTTGACGCAGAGGGCCAGAGCTGAAATTCATCTTCACTCTGGGAGGGAAACCCTTGTTGCGCGGCCCATCTCGCGTAATCAGCAACCTCGATAAAGGTTTCACCGACGGCCTTCATGATGCCGTCAATTTTAACATCGGCAGCAACTGGGGACTCCTCGGTGTCAATCGCCTGCTCTAGGCTTAGGGGTAGCTCAACGGCGAGATTGAAGTAGACTCGCGATCCCACCGTTCTGCTTGGGGTCACGGTAATCTTTCCAGTTCCTCCTCCTACACCCGAGAAAGGTTGGTCAGCAAAATTAAAGTCGATTTCTTGTCCGCCCGTTAGGAGGGTGTAGGCTGAACCATCGAGTACACCTCGATCGGCCGTAACTTCGTATTGTGAGGCATCAAATTCCCCAGTTTCTGGATCAACAATACCTGGCTCAGAAACCGACCGCAGAGAAAACCCCAGACCTTTGCTAGTGAAAGAATAGTTCGCAAGAAAGTTTCCAGAGGAGAGATCGACGTCACTCCCGCGCACGTTGGCGTCGAGAATAGTGAGTTGGTCGGTGCTTGAAATCCCTGGAATGATATTCACTTCTACTTGGATGCTACCTGTGAGCCTTGAGGTGTCATCTGACCCTCCAATCAGTTGAACGTCCAAATCCATATCGAACTCGTTAAAGCCACGCTCTTGGACAAGGCTTAAGGTGGCCCGGTTCGGGGTTTGGCCGTTGAGTAGCAATGGAATACACAACAGTAAAACCTGAATCAAAACCTTCATGGAAGATCGGTATCATAAATAGTGATTCAGGCGAAACAAATCTAGCTTAGCTGTTACGAAATCCAGATTTCCTTCGTTGACAAAGATTGCCATATCGAGGTCCTAAGACGATTTAGCTGGCGTCGCTTCCTGACGTCTTGGAATTAGCAGATTTATTTGCAAGCCTTTGGAATCTCAGCTTTTGATCGGCTGGTTTTCGACTTCTTCTTGAGCGCGTTCACAAAAAATTCTTCCATCGCTCTAGAAGTCTGGGATTCCTTCGCCCTAAAGACACCGTGCCCACCATCTTTAAATCTCATGAGTGTGATATTTTTTGCGCCGCTTGCTTTAAGTCGGTCAGCCAAGACTTCACCCTGCTTAAACGGAACGGTACGATCATTTTCAGCATGAATCAAAAGGAACGGCGGTGCATCTGCGGCCACGTAGGTGACCGGCGATGCTTTTGCAGCTCGAACATGGTGGTTTTCCTGATTTCCTGCAAGCAGTCCCCGGTTGGGGAACAACTGATTTTTCCACTTGAGGAAATTGGAGGGAGTGGCTGAGGCACAGACAGCCTGAACAAGAGAAGACTGTTCCAAATGAGTTCCTGGGCCTTCGAGGCCGGTCTCTTTTTTGACCAAGCCAAGCATCGAGACTAGGTGTGCCCCTGCAGAATTGCCATAGGCTCCAATCCGTTTTGGATCTAGGCCAAGCTCCTTCGAATTGGCGCGGAACCATCGAACGGCATTCTTGACATCATGAACACATGCTGGGAAGCCGCCGCCATTACCAGTCAGTCGATAATTGACTGAGATACAGGCATAACCCTTTGCCGCATAACGGGCTGGTAGAGAAGCCCAGAACCCGCCGTCCTTGCTCCCGTTTTTCCACCCTCCTCCATGAACAAAGACTAGACCAGGGCGGCCCCCTTTCGGTGCTTCTTCATTGGGTAGATAGACATCTAGCTTCCACCGATCATGCCCACTGCGGTAGACTTGATTTTTTCTTACCGTCACTCCTTCCACGAGAGCTGCCTCCGGTCTTCTCCGCTGTGCTTCACTTCGGGGATTTTTCTTAAGACTCTCATCGAGCCTCCTTAATTCCTCTTTGGTTAATTTGCCGTTCCCATCACGGTCGTTCCGCTCAAAAAACCGCCTCATCAGCCCGGTTGTTTCTTCAATTGTTAAAACACCATCGTCGTTTTTGTCTGTTTTTAGCCATTGTTCCACCCGCTTACTTTCAGGATCTGCGAACAAGGGCGGGATTGTGAAAAGGATCACTGAGAAAATTTCTAAAATACGCATAAACAAATAAACCTCTTATTTTCTATTCAGTTTCTATTTTTTTAAAAATAGGAGTTTTTTTCATCGTAGTCGCTCGGATTATCTTAGGGCCTCAAAAATAAAAAGAGGCGGCCTATGATTCAGGACCGCCTCTGAGGTGGGAAGTAAGCTCCCTAAAAAATATCAGACTATTCGCCTCCTTCTTCGGAGGTTTGGATCCGGAAAAAACGGGCGGTGTTTGAGCCGAGAAATTGACCTGCTTCGACATCTTCCCAATTTTTCAAGTCGGTAGACACCTGAAGTTTGACAAACCAATTTTTAGACGGGTCCTCGGTGGGTGGCAGCAGGATAGGAGGCGAAGTGTTCACTGGCGAAGGTTTGGTGATTTTGTAGCTGATTCGATAAGGTCCTGTGACGGGGCCAGTCTGAACAAAAGTGCTTAAAACAATATCACAAGGACCTACCGCGAGCTGAGACGGAGGCTCAGAGGTAGTGCCATCACTCATGGTATTGCGTAACTTCGTAGCACGGTCATTGACGACCCACCATCTTTGCCACATCAGCGAGTCTGTGCCTTCAGGTTTGATCTTAATATTGATTACGGTTTTAGGTGTCCTTGCATTGGCACTGATCACTTCAAAGAGCTCTCCTTCTTTGAGGGTGAGGACGGGGACCTCTTCGAGGTTAACGCCCTGATCCCGAGTAAAATTTCCGTAGGTTACTTCACTTGCTTGAAGGCTGCCAAAGATCACGAAACTGGCGAAGATTACTTTAATTGTCTGAGGTTTGAATATTTTCATAAATAGGTATTTTTGACTCGGATAATGATTTCACCTAAGCCGCTAGAGAGTTGATCGGTTCTAGGGATTCCGTCACTCAAAAATTTGAGAGAAATGGAACCTAAAGATGATAGAAGTTTTCCCCACCTTCAGCTTATCTGTGCCAAGTCTTCTTGGTCACGATAGGATAACCTTAAAGAGTGTAGACTTCTCTCTTTCCCTTAGAGATTGAGGTCCTCTCTGGCTATCTCCAAGCAGTGGACTTTCTATTTGGAGGATTCGCGAAGATAGAGCACTCGGCTAGCGACTTCGGCTTTCTGGATCTTCGTCCATGGGGCGGTGAGTAGAGTCGGATCAAATTGATAACCTGGCTCGCTGTCTTGGAGAACAATGACGGTGTTCAGAACGAGGTTGGCGAGGATATGGTCGTCGGTGGAGTTGAGAATTTTCGTGAGAATGGGGCGAGGATCTTGTTGCCCAGTTAGGCCCAGAAATTCTGCAGCACGTGTTCGTACGAGTGACTGGGTATCATTGCTGGCAAGTCGTTTGGCTTGCTCGTAAAATGGTGCGGCCTCCTTGCCGAATGAGCTGCAAACGATGAGTCCCCAGTAGCGATCCCAAGGATTTTTTGAACTAAGTGCAGCAGAAATTCCTTGGCGGCTTTTTTCGAAACTCCCAAGGCTGAGGTCCGCAATATCGATAAGCTTGGAAATCTTTGCTTTATGTTTCTGTCCGAAATTCACTGGATTTCTGAGCCCGTCTCTGATGAAAATGGGTTCGGGATAAAAGCTAAGATCGGGTAAAGCTTTGACCTTTTTTTGAAGCAAGGCGCGCATTTCAAGAAGTGTTTTTTGGTGATTCTGATCGTTGGCGAGATTATTAATTTCGTCAGGATCGGAAGAGAGATCGTAGAGCGTTTCGGCAGGGCGAGATTTGAAGAATTTTTGTTGGGCCGCGTTGAGTTTCCCAGCGAGATAAAGTTCACGCCATTGGGAGAAGGGAGTTTGTTTGTAGCGGTACTCGTTATAAAGGCCGTCGAAATTGAATGGCTGATAATTTCTGCTGTAGCGAAAAGTTCCTTTTCGAAGCGTGCGGACGAGATCGTATTTTTCGTCAAAGCGATCAGCGTATCCGAATGATTGATCACGTTTGTTGAGTTCGGCTAGCGAGACCCCTTTTCCGAGGAAGGGTTTTCCGTCGATGGCGGCAGGAATTTTGATCCCAGCAAGGTTTAGGACAGTTGCAGAAAGATCGACGAATTCTACGAAGCCATCAACTCTTGATCCTGGAGAAGCGGGAGCAAGGTGCTGCCAGTTTTTTGGAATAGAAACAACCATGGGAATGCGTAAGCCGCTTTCATTTGCGTAGCCTTTACTGCCGGGCATCACGCCACCGTGATCGCCGTAGTAGAAGATGAAGGTGTCATCGAGAAGCTTATCTTTTTCGAGCTGTTTGACGAAAGCTCCCATCTGCGCGTCGACTGCCATATGCATGTCGAGGTAGTGGGCGTAAGAGTGTCGAAAGATAGGTGTGTCGGGATGATAGGCGGCGAGTTTGACTTTGGCTGGATCAGTCTTGAGTCGAAACTTTAAGGGATCGCCAAAGGTCTTGCCTTCGTGGGTCGTTCCAAAGTTCTGGACATGGAAGAAAGGCTGGCCGGCTTTGCGATTCTTGTAGCTGGCTTTGCGGGAAGAGGCATCCCAGACTTCTTGCTTATCAGCCGGATGAAAATTGTAATCTTCCTTAGAATTATTGGTGGTGTGGTATCCATTTTTACGGAGATAAAAGGGGAACATCTTGAGTCCATCGGGCATGGGGACAGTGGCTTGTTTACGATGGTATTGCGCGCCGGTTCGTGGGGCATAGCAACCAGAGATGATGGTGCTGCGGGCGACTGAGCAGACGGGAGCGCAGGAGAAGGCGTGATTGAAAACAAGTCCATTTTTGGCGAGTCGTTCGACAGTCGGCATTGGAGCTCCACCCGGGCCGTAAATACGGAGCCATTTGGCAGAGTTGTCCTCGGAAACGATCCAGACGATATTAGGCTTGTCTTGTTTTGCTTCGGCTACACATGGGACGAGGTAAGCGAGGAGAAGGAGAAATCGGGGGATTTTCATAAGTTGGGGGGGATGGTGACCAGTCATACCCTGTTTCGAGAAGAACTATTTCTCCGTAATGTCATTGGGGCAGGACTACATGGTTTGGTATTCCTCCTAAGGAGTGACTAGGAATTTCCCTTTGGCGCAATGGGGAGGGGAGGCGCAGATGGTGGAGAAAGGGGGTGCAGTCGCTTGCGATAGTCTCTTGGCGACATGCCGATGAGTTCGGAGAATTTTTTGGAGAAGGCTGAGTGGTCGTAGAAGCCAACTTGGAGAGCAATCTCGGTCACGGGAAGTGTGGTTTTCACGAGAAGTTCGCAGGCTTCTAGTATTCTAAGACGGCCAACATATTTTTGCGGACTTGTTTTAAAAGTCTCTTGAAAGCGCCGCTGGAGTTTGCGAACTGACATGCCGATACTCTTGGCAAGATCAGGCATGGAGACTCTGGAGGCAGAGTTGTTCTTAAGATACTCTGTAACGGGAAGGAGATCGAGGTAGGGTTGGAGCGAAGTTCGAACACCTTCGAAGCTCTTCACGAGACCGCACACTCCGGCCACCTTGCCGTCTTGATCGAAGAGCGGAATTTTATTGGTAACGAACCATTCAGGCTCCCCGATTTGATTGGGGAATAGTTCGACAATTTCAATCAGGGGTTCTTTGGATGCAATGACCTTACGATCGTCGTTCATATATTTCTCGGCCATCTCAATAGGAAAAATTTCCCGATCGGATTTCCCGATCATTTCTTCCTCGGTTTGGAAGCCGCAGCGCTCCACAAAAGTTTGGTTCCCAGCCATGAGCCGTAGCTCGAGATCTTTGACGAAATAG
>DCQM01000070.1 GCA_002323895.1 Akkermansiaceae bacterium UBA1518 | reverse complement strand
GTGGCCTTTACCTTAGCCCAGCTTCAAGGAGCTGGAGTGTCGATGACAGATGATTATGCTCTCGATTTCTTCGAAAACGACGATGGAGGTTGGGGTTGGACCCGGTTGGAGGCAGTCAGCGTTGACGAAGCTGCCATCACTGGCGTCCCAGAGCCTTCAAGCACAATGCTTCTTGGCTTAGTTGGCCTTCTTGCTTTCGTCCGCCGTCGTAAGTAACGACAGTCGGACTTCAATTAAAGTCTGATAAAATTTCAACGGGGCGTCCTAATAGGACGCCCCGTTTTCGTTCTTGCTTTGCTCTAAAATTCGCTCGCACTTTTTACTGCCAAAGTAGTTAATTAAGTATCGTTTCTTCCAGCGCCCCATGACTTCAACACACAAGAATCAGAAAAAACCAATCAGGTCGCGGCGAAAGAAACATAACCCTCCAGTTTTGGTTGGGGCCGCGCTGATTGCTATCACAGCCATTTTTCTATTCCTCAAAGATAATTCCAATCCAACTCTCGGATCGTCCGACAAACCCTATTTGGTACCTGCCCCTCCAGAAACCCCGATGGATCTCCTCGACGACCCGAATGCCGATGGCTGGCCTACCGAAGCCCTCGCGGAAGAAGCGAAACAGCAACTCAAAGGACTTGGCAAGTTGATCCTTAACCCAGAGGAAATTAACTCCGATAGTCTTCGCCAGTTTGTGAGCGATGACATCTCTTTTCACTCTCTCGAAACGGAGGATTCCAAACCCGTATTCTCAGATTCCGTGCTCCATATCGTTCGCATGCCGGATCAACCAGCTGAATCAAAACAACAAGGCCTCGCCAAAATCGAAACCGCACTCCGCAATCTGGGAGCCCCCTTGGCCGGGGGGACAGACCTCAGGTTCACCCCCAAGGTTTTCCGTGTGCAGCAGGACGACAAATCCTTCACGACCCTGCAATATATAGCACTCTCTGGGATCACCGAAAACGGCGTCATCGAAAAGCACGCCACCTGGCGAACCCGCTGGATTAAAAAAGACGATGACTCGCCACCCCTCCTCTCCTCCATTGAAGTTAGCGACATTGAGCAGATTAACTCTCACACTCCCGGCCGGACCCTCTTCTCCGATTGCACTCAATCCGTCATCGGATCCACAGATTCATTTGAGACGCAGCTTGGCCACGGATACGGTCATTGGCTACGACGCACACAGGACACCCAATATTTCTTCTGGCTGGGCACCCCCGGATTGGCTCTGGGAGATGTCAACGGCGACGGGCTCGATGATCTCTATCTTTGCCAAGAAGACGGCCTTCCCAACCGTCTCTATGTCCAGAACCCCGATGGAACCCTAAGCGACAAATCCGAACAGGCGGAGGTCAATTGGCTGGAGGGTTCGCGTAGCGCCCTTCTAGTCGATCTAGACAACGATGGTGATCAAGATCTTGCCGTGGCCATGATGGGCGGAATTGTGCTGGCCGCCAATCAAGGTGATGGCCGATTCGAATACCAAACTCTGCTGCCCACTGCCGATGATCTTATGTCGATGAGCGCGGCTGATTACGACGGCGACGGTCTCCTCGACCTCTACGTCTGCACCTACTATCAAAATAGCTCGGACGGTCCCCAATCGCGATCGAGCGGCGTTGTCGGGGGTGATTTCGTCTATCATGACTCCAATTCCGGGGGGCCCAACAGCCTTTTCAAAAACGAAAATGCTTTCAACTTTCGAAACGTCACGACCGAGACCGGGCTTGACCAAAATAACCTTCGCTGGAGCCTCGCTGCCTCTTGGGAAGACTACGATGGCGATGGTGACCAGGACCTATACGTCGCCAATGACTTCGGACGGAACAACCTTTTCCGGAACGATGGTGGGAAATTCGTGGATGTCGCGGCCCAATCCGGGGTCGAAGACAGCGCCTCCGGAATGGCCGTCACCTGGGGAGACTACAATCGGGACGGTAACATGGACGTTTACGTAAGCAACATGTTCTCAGCCGCTGGAAACCGAATCACTTATCAAGATCAATTCAAACCGGATGCCCCAACAGAAGTTCGGAAAAGACTTCAACGATTCGCCCGTGGTAGCACCTTGATGAAGGCTTCTGGAAAAGGATCCTTTGACGATGTGAGCGAGGCGGCCGGGGTCGCAATAGCCCGCTGGGCTTGGGGCACCAGCTTTGCCGACCTAAATAATGACGGATGGCAGGATATCCTAGTCGCCAATGGAAATATCACGGGGGAAGATCCAGGCGATTTGTGAAGTTTCTACTGGCGACAAGTTTTGTCGCAATCCCTGAATGAGGTTGGCGAAGCCAAAACAAGCGAATTAGAAAGCGCCAACGCAACCTTCGGTAGCATGATGCGCCGCGGTCGTTCGTATAGCGGCAGAGAACGTAACTGCGTCTTTCTAAACACCGCGAAACCAGAGGGAAGTTTTGCGAACATTTCTGCCGCTTCAGGAATAGACTTTCCTGACGATGGCCGAGCTTTGGTAACCACCGACTGGGACCACGATGGCGATCTCGACGTATGGATCTCCAATCGTAATGCTCCACGGCTTCGCTTCTTTAGGAACGATGTTCCTATTAACAACCACCACCTCACCATCCGCCTTCAAGGGACCGCCCCTACAACAAACCGCGACGCTATCGGAGCAAGGGTGAAGGTCATCGTTGCTGGTTCACAACCCCTCATCAAGACCCTCCGCGCGGGTGAATCATTCCTCTCCCAATCGAGCAAAGCCCTGCACTTTGGCCTAGGCAGCGCCGAGGCAATCGATTCAGTAATAGTCCAATGGCCAGGGGGAGGGACCGAAACATTCACCGGGATCACGATCGATCAACGCTATCAGCTTGTCCAAGGCAGCGGCGAAGCCAAGCCCATCGAAACAAAGAAACGTCAGGTCGCTATCTCCCCAGCGCCGGTCAATCTCCCGTCTCCGGAAAGCACCTCCCGCATTCCCCTCGCCACTCTTCTTCC